>SXWA01000038.1 GCA_005791575.1 Planctomycetaceae bacterium | reverse complement strand
GATGGACTTTGGCCACGGACTGCTAGTGAACAGCGGCTGAATTGCCTCGCTGCGCTCCCGGCGGCGGCTGAATTGCCTCGCTGCGCTCCCGGCGGCGGCTGAATTGCCTCGCTGCGCTCCCGGCGTCAGTGGTCGCCGGCAGCCGGGGCCCGCGCCGAGCCGGGATACGGCGAACCGTTTTCTTCTCGACTGACCCCACTCCATTGGGGTTCGATGTGGGGCCGCCAGAGCCTGACCACGAAGCCCCCTGAAGTGGAGCGATTCGCTCCACTTCAGGGGGCGAGTTGACGCTTTGGCAACGCGAAGGAGTTGCACCATCGGTGCGAAACGCCCCAGGGCACATGGCCCCCTTTCCGCGAGGGGTGCCTCCCCCACCCGTGTTTTCAACGACTTTTTCCGCCTGCCCCCTGAGGGTGAGCGAATCGAGCGCGTTCGGCACGGTTTTTGAGTTATGCGTTGCCCGGTCAGGGATGTCTCGAAACGGAGGTGACGTTCGGGCGGGTCAGGAGGCTGCGGTCACTGCCGGACGCTGCCATCGGGTGATCACCCGATGCGCATGGTGCTCGGCACACCATGCGGCTTCCCCCGCTGGCGACGCGGCGTCTGCGCCAGGCATCTGCGCCCGTCCCGCACGAGGGCGGTCGCCGACGGGTGCATGAACGGGGTCGCGTGTGCCGGGGAGGGATCATGGATTCGGATCGACAACCCGGGAATCGAGCGCGCCTTCACCGGCGGATGTGGCGACGACGCGCTGAGTGGCCGCGGAGCACACGATCCGTCGCCTCATGCCTCCCACGCAGCCCCACGAACAGCCACTGGTGCGGCGGCTGGTGTGCAGTCGCCGGGCGCGGATTGTCAGCGCGTTCCGTCCACCCCCCTCCGTCCGTCGGCGGTCGCCACCCTGGCACCGCCCGGCATCTTCCCCGAACGATGCCACCTCGCGCCCCTCCATGCGCCGGCGGGCCCATTCGCGACGCCAGCGTCCCGACGGCTCGCTGGCTGGCCCCTTGACCCGTTCTCTCTCTCTGCGTGATTCCTTACCCCGAATCCACCCGAAGGCTTCTCTGATGCTCAACAGCAAGACGTATCTCCGCTCTGCATCTCTCCTCTCCCTGGTGCTCGTGATCGCGGCCTTGCCGCTGTCGGCGGTGGCGGGAATCATCTTCCGGGTCCAACAGATCACACCGACCGGGAGCATCCTCATCCCAGGACCAGCGACGTTTGCCGTGACGGCGGAGTCGGACAGCGGCAATCAACCGGTCACGGGCATCGACTTCACGGTCGATCTCAGCGACACGTCGGGCAAGGGTGGGTTGCTCACTGGCGGATCCAACACGCTGTTCACGACCGGTGGGTTTTTCGCGAGTGACTTCTTTCCTGCAGGATCAGGTGTGTATGCGGAGTTCTCCACCAACGACCCGGTGGGGGCCACGGTGACGAGCAGCCCGACCCAGGTGGCGACCTTCACACTCGGGACGACCATGGCGGAGGTCGTGCCTGGAACCTACACGATCTCGCTCTCGTCCCTGCTCGTTCTCAGCGGCGGCAACCAGGTGACGTCGTCGCAGGTGCCGACGCAGTACACGGTCGCGGCCGTGCCGGAGCCGGGCACCCTCGCGCTTGCCGGCCTCGCGGCAGGGGGGCTCGGGTTGACGCATCTTGCTCGGCGCCGGTCCGCCCGGAGGCAGGCCGAGCGCTGAAGCCCACGCTCGGGCCCCCGAGGCACCTGGACCGTCGATCCCCCACTGATTGCAGAGCGAGTCCATCCCGTCATTCGCCACGTGCACAAGAAGCAGCATCATGTCGTCACGTCGAAAGTCGCGCCGTTTCCACCACTGCAACCGGCGGCCGCTCGGACACGAGCCACTCGAACCGCGCCGCGTGCTCGCCGGCAATCCGCTCGGCGCCGGGGGCCCGCTTGTGGGGCTGGGCAAGGTGATCGACGATCCGGTCGGGCCGACCCTCGCCTACGTGGCCGACGGCGAGACGATCGAGATGGCGATCAGCGACACGCGGATCGCTTTGGCGGCGACCGTGACCGGGCGGGCCGACAGCTCGTGGCAGGCGGAGTACGGCCTGACCTCGTTGCGGCCGCTGGCCGGCAGCCGGTTCGACGTGTACGCCACCACCGGGCCACTCGACGGGGCGACGCTACAGGCGCTCTATTCCCGCGGCGTCGTCGACGGCGAGGCGCCGGTGTTCGAGGTGCTCGCCACCCGCTCCGAAGCGGTTCTGCTCGACGAGGCGATCGTCGAGCTCGCCGAGGGGATCACCCCCGGGGAGTATTTCGCCGCCCGGCCGGTGTTCAGCGGCTATCGGCCGCTGATGGGCACGCCCAACCAGTTCGTCGCCACGCTGTCGACCGGTGTCGGAACGGCGGCCCTGGAGACGATCAATTGCCTGGCCGGCGACGAGGATCTCGCCTGGGCGACGCCCAATTTCCACCAGGCTTGGCAGCGCTATTTCATCCCCAACGATCCGCGCTGGAGCAACCTCTGGCACCTGCAGAACACCGGACAGAGCGGCGGCACCGCCGGCATCGACGCCGACCTGCCCGCCGCCTGGGACGTGATCCAGGGGGGCTCGACGGCGCTCACGATCGGGGTCGTCGACGACGGTGTCTCGACCGACCATCCCGACCTCAACGTCTGGACGAACCCCGGTGAGGTCGTGGCCAACGGCATCGACGACGACGGCAACGGCTGGATCGACGACGTCAACGGCTGGAACTTCGTCAACAACAACAACGTCAGCATCCCCAACAACACGTCCGACATGCACGGGACGAGCGTCGCCGGTGTCGCGGCCGCACGCGGCAACAATTCGCTCGGCGTCACCGGCGCTTCCTACGGCACGCCCGTGCTCAGTTCGCGGATCTTTGCCGGCAACGGTGTCGCCACCGACGCCAACATCGCGGCGGCGATCTATTACGCCGCCGGCCGGACCGCCAATGGACTGGGCAGTTGGAAGGCGGCCGACCTCTCCAATCATTCCTGGGGTGGGGGCAGCGCGACGACCGCGATCACCGCCGCCTTCACGTGGGCCACGGGCCAGGGGCGCCAGGGGAAGGGCGCGGCGCAGCTTGTCGCCACCGGCAACGACTTCGGTGCCGTCAGTTACCCGGCGACGCTGTCGACGACCAACGCCGGCGTGATCGGGATCGGCGCGATCAACAACAAGGGGGAGCGGTCGGACTACAGCAATTGGGGCGCCGCCCTCGACGTCGTCACGCCGAGCAACGACACGCGCGCCGGCTACCTGGCGATTGACACGACCGACCGCGTCGGGACCGCCGGCTACAACACCGCCGCCTCCACGGATGGCGATTACACCGGCACCGGCGCCAGCGGCTTCGGCGGCACGTCGTCGGCGACGCCCCTGGCGACCGGGATCGCGGCGCTGGCGATCGCCCGCGGGCAGGCGCTGGGCGTCGATCTGACTCCGGCGCAGATCAAGAGCCTGTTCCGCACCAACACGAAACTCGTCGGCAGCGGGGCCTACGACATCTCCACGGGGCGGACGACCGAGCTCGGGTTCGGCATGCTCTCGGCAGCGAGCGTCGTGCGCACGATCGGCACGCGCGAGATCTCGGTGCTGGCGGGAAGCGTTGACGTCACGTCGGGTGTCTCGACCACGGCGGTCTCGGGAATCCTCGACGACGCGCCGGTCGACACGGTGTTTCGAATCCGGAACCAGGGCACGTTGCCATTGACGCTCTCCGGAGTGTCCGTGACCGGCTCGGGCTTCGCCGTGACGAGCCCACCTGCGGCGACCGTCCTCGCCGTCGGCGAGGGGACGACGTTCACCGTGCGGTTCACACCGGCGGTGGCTGGCGTGACGTCGGCCACCGTCACGATCCTCTCCGACGATGCCGACGAGGGATCGTTCACGTTCTCGATCGCCGGCACCGGGATCACCACGACGGTCTCGGGCCACGCCTTCGAGGATGCCGACGGCGACGGGGTACGTCAGGCCGACGAGGTGATCCTCGCCGGGCGGAGGATGTACATCGACTCCAATGCCAATGGCCAGTTCGACGAGTCTTACCAGGACGTCACGGTCAATGCGGTGATCACCACGTCGGCGATCCCCGATCCGGGCACGCTGACGTCGTCACTCGTCGTCGCCGGCTTGACCTTGCCGATCAGCGACGTCGATGTCACGGTGAGCATCACCCACACCTGGGTGTCGGATCTGACACTGACCCTGATCTCCCCATCGGGACGCCGCATCCAGCTGGCGTCGGCGATCGGGGACAGCGGCGACAACTTCACCGCGACGATCTTCGACGACGAGGCGACGACAGCGATCGGCTCCGGAACGCCTCCGTTCACCGGCCGGTTCCGGCCGGCGCAGCCGCTGTCGGTCCTCGACGGGGAGAATGGCAACGGGACCTGGTCCCTGGAAATGAACGACTCGACGGGGTCAGACGCCGGGACGCTCACGGCCTGGTCGGTTCGCGTCCGCGCCGGGGGGGATGTCTCGACGCTGTCGAAGGCCAACGGCTTCTATTCGATCTCCGGCTTGGCCGCGGGGAACTACGTTCTCCAGCCGGTGACACCCGCGGGGTGGACGGCGACGGGGGCGGCGACGCGGTCGTTCACGGTCACCGGCCCGGCCGACGCGTTCCGTGGATCGAACTTCGGCTCGGGGGCCAACAACCGCTTCTATGGTTGGGTATTCGATGATGCCAATGGCAACGGCGTGAAGGATCCCGCCGAGCCCGGGATCGCGGGGCGCACGCTGTTCATCGACACGAACGGCAACGGCACCATCGATCCGCCGGTCCAGACGACGTTCACCAATTCGACACCCGTCTCGATCCCCGACAAGCCCACGAGCGGATTCTCACCGGTGACGTCGTCGGTCGTCGTCTCCGGGATCGGCACGTCGATCACCGACGTCAACGTCCGGGTGAACATCACGCACACCTGGGACGCAGACCTCGACGTGTTCCTGATCGCGCCCGACGGGACACGGGTGGAGCTGTTCACCGACGTCGGCGGCTCAGGCGACAACTTCACCAACACCGTCCTCGACGACCAGGCGGCGACGGCGATCACCGCCGGCACCGCGCCGTTCACCAGCACGTACCGTCCGGAGGGCTCGCTGGCGACTCTCAACGGCAAGAACCCCAACGGCACGTGGCGCCTCGAGTTGACCGACGACACGAGCGCCGACGTCGGGACGCTCAACAACTGGTCGGTGATCATCACCACCGCCGCCGACGTCGTGCAGACGACCGACGTCAACGGCCGCGTTCCCTTCGATCTCGCCGCCGGCGCGACGTCGATCATGCACGTCGGCGACACCGGCCGGGCGGCCACGCAGCCCTCGACGGGCGTGCGGAGCGTGACTGCCGCCGGGGCTCCGCTCTTCGCCCAGACCTACGGCGTGAAGCAGCGCCCCTCGATCGCGAGCAGCGCCGCCTCGGTAACGGTTGCCGAGGGGACGGCGGCGACTGTCACGGGAACGTGGGGCACGCCCTACGCGGGCGACACGATCATCCTCTCCGCGTCGAGCGGGTCCGTGACCAGAAACGCCGACGGCACCTGGTCGTGGACGACGACCCCCGCCGACCAGGCGGCGGCGACGACCGTGACGATCACCGCCACCGATCCGCAGGGGATCACGTCGTCGACCAGCTTCTCGTTCACGGCGACCAACGCCCCGCCGGCGGTGGCGGCGACGAGCACGGCCGTGACCGGCACCGTCCTCCAGACGCTCACCAACACCGGCACCTGGTCCGACGTGGCCGCCGACACGGTGACGCTGTCGGCGTCGCTGGGCACGGTCACGAAGAACTCCGACGGCACGTGGAGCTGGTCGCTGACACCGTCGGCGAAGCTCACCGACCAGTCGGTGACGATCACCGCCATCGACGAGGATGGCGGCACGTCGACGACGACGTTCACGGTGACCGCGAAGGTCGCCGTCGCCTCCCAGCGGATCTACCACCTCGGGTCGAGCTTCGCGGCCACGAGCGTCGATGCGGCACTCGACCCTGGGAAGAGCCTGGCGCGCCCGGGCAGCACGGCCCAGCCGCTCGCCTACGCCAACCTGATCAACGGCTCACGCGGCCTCAACGGGATCGTGATCGACGTCGCCGGCCTGGCGAGCACGAGCCTGACGGCAGCCCACTTCTCGTTGCGGATGAGCCCGCAGGGCAACTTCAACGAGGCCGCCAACCCGCCGAGCGCCTGGGCGGCGGCCCCGGCCCCGTCGGCGATCGTGGTCACTGCCGGCACCGCGACCACGCCGGCCCGGGTACGCCTCGAATGGGCCGACAACGTGATCGTCAACCGCTGGCTGCAGATCGCCGTCCTTGCCTCCACCGCCACGGGGCTCGACGCCCCCGGGATCTTCTACGTCGGCCACCTCACCGGCGAGGTCAACGGCGCGATCTCGAACGGACTGTTCCGCGTCACCAATGCCGACTATCAGCCGGTGGCGGCGGCGGTCGGAACCACGGTGACGGTCGGCTCGGTGCTCGACATCATCAAGGACGGCCGGATCCGCAACACCGACGTCCTCGCCGTCAGCCAGTCGGTCGGTGGTCGGGAACTGCGCGTGATCACGATCCCCGTGGCGGGCTCGGCCAGCCACGGCACCTTCGCCCCCGGCCCGTCGGGGCCGTCGCGCTTCGACGGCACGACGCGCGGGGGCAGCGCCCCCGGCTCGATCGACTTCGCGGCCCTCGCCGCCTGGGCCGGCGCCACCCAGACGGCCACACAGACCGACCCGGCAACCCCGACCGGCAGCACCAAGCCGAAACGCTGACGCATCCCCCGATGGCTCAGCGGGTCGGCCCCGTGCCAATCCGGTAGACCGCCGACTTTGTCCGGATCAAAAGGTCGTCGCCGATCACCGCCGGCGATGCCATGCAGCCGGCGTCGAGACGGTTTTCAGCGAGCACCTTGAATTCCCCCGGGTCGGCCGCGAAGACCACCGTCGTGCCGTCCTCGTCGCAGGCGTAGATCCGGCCGCCGCTCTCGACGAGCGATGCCGAGTGGCGCCCGGTGCGACGGGCCGTCCAGGTCGGCTCACCGGTGCGCAGATCGACGCAACTGAAGATCCCGGTGTCACTGACCATGTACATGTGGTCGCCGACGATCACCTGACCGGGGCGCGACGGCGCGCTCTTCGCGAGCTTCCAGACGACGTGCGACTTCGACACGTCCCCCGAGCCGTCGGGACGCACGGCCACGATCTGGTCCCCTGACTGCGTCGTGATCACGACCAGCCCGTTGGCGTAAAGCGGCCGGATCGCGGCGTTGTAGCCGCCGTGGCGGACCGTCCACAGTTCCTTGCCGGTGCGCGGCTCGTAGGCGATCGTCGCCACCGCACCGGGGCTGATGAGCTGCTTCCGGCCCGCGTGGTCGACCACGGTCGGCGTGCCGTAGGCCTTCTTCATGTCGCCGTTGTCGGAGCCGTAGTCGATCGTCCGGTCGGTCTTCCAGACCGTCTGCCCGGTGGCCCGGTCGAGGGCAACGACGTATTGCACGTCGAAGCCGTCGTAGTTGGCGATGAGGAGGTCCTCCCAGGGGATCGGCGACGACCCGGGACCGCGGTGGTGGTCGCAGTGAAGATCCTGGCGGCTCCAGAGAATGGTGCCGGTCCTCGCGTCGAGGCAGGCGGTGCCGGCGCTCCCCCAATGGGCGAACAGCTTCCCATCGATCACGACCGGCGTCGGGCTCGATGGGCTGTTGTAGTCGTGGCAGAACGCCGGATCGGCGATCTCGAAGACGGTGATGTCGTGGATCACCTTGCCGGTGGCGGCATCGAGGCCGACCACCGAGAGGCGTGTGCCGTCGGCCGGAGCGTTGGTCAGCCAGACGATCCCGTCGGCCTCGACCGGGCTCGACCAGGCCTTGCCGGAAAGCTCGGTCTTCCAGACGACGTTCCTCGTCTCGCCCCACTCGACGGGGAGCCTTGCCGTGGCCGCCCGGCCGTCGCCGCCCGGCCCGCGGAACTGGTTCCAGGAGTCGGCCCACGCCCCAGCGGCGAGCCAGCAGGGCATGATGGCGATGAACAACCCGACTGCGGAGCGGGGCATCGGCGGTGATCCCTCAAAGCGGTGCTGATTCCATCGGCACGTCGGGTGGAACGCATGACCCTCCACCCAGGTCCCCATCATACCTCTCGAGACCGGTCGGCCTGCCCGCCGAGCGGTCCCCCGAGGCGCGGGCCCGGCTTCACGTGCCGTAACGCCCCGCGGCGGGGAACCGCACGTCGCGGGAGGAATCACGCTATCATGGCCGACCGGTGGCAGCGCGGGCCGATGGAGCCGGGTTCATGATCCCCTTCGAGCAGTCCACCGCGGCCGTGCTCGGCCTCGGGATCCTGGCGATCACGGCGGGGGGCTGGTTTCTCCACTCCCGCTCGCGCCCGTTCGCCGTCGCCGGCGCGGTGCTGGCGGCGCTCGGCGCCGCCGCCGACCTCACCGACCGCCTCGTCGTCACCGACCGCGAGGCGATCGTGGACCTCCTCCCCCGCCTCGCCGCCGCCGCGGAGCGCCGCGATGCCGCCACCGTGCTGGCGGCGATCGATCCGGCGATCCGGCCGCTCCGCGAGGAGGCCCAGGCGCTCCTCGACCGGCTCCGTCCCGAGGAGATCCGGATCACACGGCTCGACGTGACGGTCGATCGGAGCGCCGCGCCACGGACGGCCACGGCCGACCTGCTCGTGCGCTACGTGGGGGATGTCGGTGGCCCGGGAGGTCCCGCGACCGGGCAGGCGATCGTGCCGCTGGCCCTCCGGCTCCATAAGCCGGCCGGCGTCTGGCTCGTCACCGAAGCGCGGATCGACGACGACGCACCGCTCGGTGGCCGCCGGCCCGGCCCACGCCGCGGCGGCGGTTGAATCGGTAGCGATGCCGGAGGCCCCACCCGGCCGGTTCCCCCGGGGATGTCCCGACCCCGACGCGCCGACCGATCGGCATCCATCCCGGCCCGCTTCCAAGCACCCGACCGGTCCCGGCGTCTCTCCGGGCATGACCGCGACGCCTCCGGCCGCCTACACTCTGCCCCATCCGATCATCCCCGGGGGCACCGCGATGGCCATCAAGCAACTTTCGCCGGACGAGGTCCGCGACTGGTCGGTCGAGAAGAAGGACCGGTGGTGGCTCGAGAACGTCTACCGGGGCGACATGCCGCAGCTCACCCTCCGCGCGGCGCTCACCGGATTCCTCCTCGGCGGCGTCCTCTCGGCGACGAACCTCTACATCGGCGCCAAGACCGGCTGGACGCTCGGCGTCGGTCTCACGAGCGTGATCCTCGCCTTCGCCGCCTTCCGGCTGATGGCCCAGGCGGGCTTTCGCGACCTGACGATCCTCGAGAACAACGCCGCCCAGAGCGTGGCGACCGCCGCCGGCTACATGACCGGCCCGCTGATCTCGGGGATGGCGGCCTACATGTGGATCGAGAACACGATCATCCCCTGGTGGCAGCTCCTCGCCTTCAACGTCGTGCTCTCGATCCTCGGCGTGCTCGTGGCCTTTCCGATGAAGCGCCGCTTCATCAACGACGAGCAGCTCCCCTTCCCGGAGGGCCGCGCCTGCGGAGTCGTGCTCGACACCCTCTACGGCGACGGCACCGACGGCGGCGCCGGCGACGGGATGGCGCAGGCGCGCACGCTGCTCGCGGCGGGTGGGCTCGCCGGGGCGATCGAGTTCCTCAAGGGGGAAAACCTCATGGGGCTCCTCCAGCGGCCGCTGGGCATCGCGCGCGACGCCGTGCTTCATCTCCCCCATGCGCTCGACGACTGGTACTACGCGCTCGTCGCCAAGGGCCGGCTGCCGATGCCGACGCTCGCCAGCGTGCCGCTCCCGCAACTCGGGCTCGTGTTCCTCCCCCTCGACATCGCGATGTTCGGCGCCGGGGGGCTGATGGGGATGAAGGCCGCCGGCAACATGCTCCTCGGCATGCTCCTCAACTTCGTCGTCATCGTGCCGGCGATGATCGCCCTGGGGGAGATAGCCCCGAAGGCCGACGGCACCTTCGGCCGCACCCACGTGGTCAACAGCTGGTCGCTGTGGTGGGGGATCACGATCATGGTCGTGGCGTCGCTGGTCAGCCTGTTCGCCAAACCGGAGGTCTTCCGCCGGGCATTCACGGCGCTGGCGCGGCGTGGCGATTCCGGTCCCGACCCACTCGCCGCGATCGAGTTGCCGATCGGCTGGTCGCTCGTCGGCGTGCCGGTGGTCGGGGCGATCGGGGCCGGGATGGCACAGGCGTGGTTCGGCGTGCCCTTCATCTACGGGCTCGCGGCGGTCCCGCTGGTCGCCTTCCTCACGCTGATCGCCGCCAGCAGCACCGGGCTGACGAGCATCACCCCCACCGGGTCGCTCTCCAAGATCCCGCAGTTCATCTTCGGCGCCCTCGACCCCAAGCACGCGCCGACCAACCTCATGACCGGCGTGATGTGCGTCGAGGTGTCGAGCAACGCCAGCAACCTGCTGATGGACATCAAGCCCGGCTACATGCTCGGGGCGAAGCCACGGCAGCAGGCGGTGGCCCACTGCATCGGGATCCTCGCCGGAGCGATCGCGAGCACGCCGCTGTTCAACCTCCTGTTTCTCTCCGACTACCGGCCGGGTGACAGCGTCCAGGCGGTGATGGCACCGGAGAACGGCAAGTTCAGCTTCCCTTCGGCGCTGCAGTGGAAAGGGGTGTCGGAGCTGGTGACCGCCGTGTTCGGCGGCGGATCGGCGGAACTCCTCACACCGTCGATCCAGTGGTCGATCGCGATCGCCGTGGCGGCGGGAATCATCCTCGAAGTGCTGCGCCTCCGCATCGGCCCGCGGTTTCCGCTCAGCCCGCTGTCGATCGGTCTCGGCGTCGTGCTGCCCCCCGATTCGACCGTGGCGATGTTCCTCGGCGCCCTCTTCTTCGCCGTCATGCACTCCCGCTACGGCCACCGGCCCGGCACGGCAGGCCACCGCCTCTGGGTCGGCGCCCACGAGTCGATCTGCGCCGGGCTCATCGCCGGGGCGGCGCTCGTCGGGATCGCCGACATCCTCGTGAAGGTGTTCGCGGGCTGACCGCGGCGCGTCACGCGATTCGCGATCCACCTCCGCCTTCGGCGGTCGAGCCGCGACGCAGGGGAAACGTCGCCAGCGCCATGGCGACGACGTACGCCGTGTAGAGGACGGCGAACCCGATCAGGTCGCCACGTTGGCGGAAGGCCCCCGCCGGCATGACGAGGCGGAGGATCATCGCCGTGTCGATGACGAGCAGGAAGAAGATCCCGACGAACAGGAGGATCCCCCGCGCCACCTGAATCACCCGGTGCCCCCCCAGGGTGCGGACGACGCGCAGGCCGGCGAAGAAGCGGACGAGGAATGCGACGATCGGCAAGGCGACCCCGAGCACCTCGATCGGCCAGCGTTCCCCCGGCAAGAGGCGCGTGACCAGGCGCGGCAGGCACCACACCGCCAGCGGCAGGGCCCCGTCGAGGACGACGAGCCCGCGGAGCCACTCGAGGAGCGTGACGAAGCGCATCGGAATCGCGACTGCGGACGGTTGGAGTGTGACGTGGGCTGGCAGTCCGTCGCCACCATCCTATCCATGGCATTGTGGCCACATGACAGGCTGCACTGTTCAGGGGAGCGACGCGCCCGGCTTCCCTGGCGTGAGGAGCAGCCAGCCGAATGTCCACGCGTGTTCCCGTTCACGCACCGCTGGCCGGCGGTGCGCCCGCCCTGGCGCCCGCGGAACTGGCGCCCGTCGGCACCATCCGGCGGCGGGCCGCGAGGCTGCCGACTCGCAGCGCCGCCTTCCGCTATAACGAGGCTCGTCCCCCGGGAGGCCTGTCGACACACGTGGACCAGCACCCTGGCGAAAGTCCCGCAGCGCCGATCCCCGAACCGTCCGGCGGCCAACCCGTGCTCTGGACGGTCGAGCACGGCCGGGTGATCTTCACCGCCGCGTTCCACCTGGCCCGCGGCTCCTGCTGCGGGAGCGGCTGCCGGCATTGCCCGTACGAGCCCCGGCACGTCGCCGGGACGGTGACGCCGTGTGCGGACGCCGCCCGACCGCAGCCGACTCCCAACGCGTCCACCCGAAACCCGCCCAGGAGGTGAGCGATGCCGGCCCCCGAGATTCCCTGGGTCGAGTGGTACGGCAGCCTCGCGAAGCCTTCTTGGACGCCGGCCCCGCGCACGATCGGCACGATCTGGCAGATCCTTTATCCGGTGATCATCGTCACGTTCGGCTTCGTCTTCGTGCAGGCGGCACGGAAGAAGCTCCCGTGGATCGTCGCCCTGCCGTTCGCGATCAACCTCGTCGCCAACCTCGTCTTCACGCCGATCCAATTCGGCTGGCGCAACCTCCCGCTCGCCGCGGCCGACATCCTCGTCGTGCTCGGCACGATCGTGTGGATGATCGCCGCGGTCTGGCGGCACCACCCCTGGATCGCACTGTCGCAGGTGCCCTATCTCGTTTGGGTTGCGATCGCCACGGTGCTCCAGCTCGCGATCACCTGGATGAACCGCGGTCGGTAGCCGACCCACGCGGGATCGTCCGTCGCGCTCGATCCAACCCGCCACAACGACCACCCGACGCCCCGGAGACGAAACGATGAACCGCATCTTCTGCGCCCCGCCGCGCTACGTGCAGGGAGAGGGTGCCACCGCGCGGCTCGCCACCGAAATGGCGGTGCTCGGCCTGACCGGGCCGGTGCTCGTCGCCGCCGGGGGATCGGCCGTGGCGGCACTCGCCCCGGTGTGGGCGGAAGCCTTCGCTGCCGCCGGCTGGCAGCACCGGGTGCGCACGTTCGGCGGCGAGTGCACCACCGCCGAGATCGAGTCGCTCGCGACGGAGGCACGCGACCTCGGCGCCCGCGTGATCGTCGGGGCGGGTGGCGGCAAGTGCCTCGATGCCGCGCGCGCCGCCGCGGCGGCACTCGGACTCCCGTTCGTCTCCTGCCCCACGGTGGCGTCCACCGACGCCCCGACGAGCGCCCTGAGCGTGGTCTACACCCCCGCGGGCATCGCCGAGTCGTATCGGATCCACGGGCGGAACCCCGATCTCGTGCTCGTCGACAGCGGCGTGATCGTCCGGGCGCCGGTCCGCTATCTCGTGGCCGGGATGGGGGATGCCCTGTCGACCTGGTACGAGGCGCGGGTGGCCGCAGCGGCCGGACGTCCCAACATGCGTGGCGGCGCGGCCACGGAGGGGGCCCTCGCCCTCGCCCGCATCTGCCGCGACACGGTCCTCGCCGACGGCGCGGCGGCCCTTGCCGACGCCCGGGCCGGGCGCGTGACCCCGGCGGTCGAGCGGATCATCGAGGCCAACACCCTCCTCTCCGGCCTGGGCTTCGAGAGCGCCGGGCTGGCGGCCGCGCATGCGGTGCACAACGGGCTCACCGTCCTCCCCGGCACACACGCCGCCCTGCATGGCGAGAAGGTCGCCTTCGGCACGCTCGTGCAGCTCGTCCTCGACGGCGCGCCGGAGGAGGACTTCGCGGTGCTCGTGCGCTTCTGCCGCACCGTGGAGCTGCCGGTGACGCTCGCCGAGCTCGGTCTGCCCGCGGCCACCGGCGCCGACATCGACGCCATCGCCACCCGCGCCGTACAGCCGGGAGAGACGATCCACAACCTGCCCCGGCCGGTGACGGCTGCCATCGTCGCCGAGGCGATCCGCGAGACACTCCGGCGTGTGGCCGCGATCGCCCCGACGGATGGCCGCTGACCGCGCTGGCGGAGCGGCCTCACGGCGGCGCCGACGCGGCCCGCGGACTCGGCGGCACGGGCACGCGCACCACCCGGTCGGAGTGCATGAAGGGGAAATTGGTGTGCGTCTTCTGCCACTCGCCGCGATACCACCCGAGAGCCGATCCCGATGCGCGATGCCCGCGACGACTGGCGAACCTACGACGTCGGGGCGATCCCGACGAAAGACTCGACACCGCACCTCGATCGGTTTCTGGAGTCGCTCCCCACGCCCCTGCCGGCGAACCGGCCGCGCAGCCTGATCGACGTCGGCTGCGGCAGCGGCCGCCTGGCGCTACGGCTTGCGGCGCAGGGCTTCGTCGTGACCGGCGTCGACATCAGTCCGGCGGCGATCGCCGCGGCACGCGCCCACGCCGCCACCCCGGTGCTGCATCACGAGCCGAGGTTCGAGGTCGCCGATGTGGCCGCCGACCCGCCTCCCCGAATCCCTGGCGGCCCGTTCGACGTCGTCGTCTGCCAACTCGTGCTCTCGATCATCGGTGGCGTCAGCGACCGCGAGCGGCTCCTCCGCCACCTCCACGGCCTGCTCCGCCCGGGAGGCTCGTGCTACCTCTCCGCGTCGGGGGTGTCGGATTCGATCAACCCCGGCTACGCCCGGCTCTACGCTGCCGATCTGCCGCTCACGGGGGAAAAGCACTCCTACCTCTCGCGCGACGCCCGCGGTGAGCCGCTCTACATGACCCACCACTTCACCGCCGACGAACTCGCCGACCTGCTCGGCGTGGCGGGTTTCACCGCGATCGGCATCGTCACCGAGCGCGAAGCCAGCAGCCGACGGCCGGACGAGGCGGCCTTCTTCCATTACGCCACCTGCCACCGGGCGCTGCCGTGACGGCCCGATGGGCAGCCGGGCGATCCCCGAAACCCTTCGCCCCCGTGTCGCGGGGCGTCATACTGACGCCGCTCAAGCTCCCCGGGAATCACCCCATGGACCGCCCGATCGGCCTGTCGGCAGTTCTGCTCGTGGTCACGGCGATCATCGCCTCAGGCCCACCCGCCAGCGGCAAGCCCGCCGCCGACGGCGACGCGCTCTTCGGCGCCACGCGCGTAGTGCCCGTGTCGGTCGCCCTCCCAGCCGACGACTGGCAGGCCCTCCGCCGCGAGTCGCGCGATGCCGGGTTCATCTTCAGCGCCGAGCCGCCGCGAAAGTTCACCTGGTTCAAGGGGTCCGTCGATGTCGACGGTGTCGCCAGCGCCGACGTCGGGATCCGCAAGAAGGGCTTCCTCGGCTCCCTCGACTCTGCCCGGCCGTCGCTGATCATCGACTACGGCAGGAACAGGGGCACGAGCCCGTTCAGCGGTCTCGGCCGGATCACCCTCAACAACAACAAGCAGGACACCGCCTGCATCGGCCAGTTCCTCGCCTACGAGATCTTCCGCAAGGCCGGCGTGCCCACCCCGCGCGTCGGTTTCGCCACCGTCACCGTCAATGGTGCCCCCCTCGGCGTCTACACGCATGTCGAGTCGATCAAGAAGCCGTTCCTCGAGCGCGTCTTCAACGCCGACGACGGCGGCCTCTACGAGGGAACCGTCGCGGATCTGGTTCCCGGTTCCCTCGCCAAGCTCGAGGTCGAGACGCACGATCGCTTCCGGCCACGCCTCGAAGCGCTGGCAGGGCTCCTCGGCGGCGACGATCCGGTCGATCCGCACCGCCTCGCCGAACTGGTCGACGTCGAGACCTTCATCTCCTATTGGGCGGTCGAGGCGCTGGTCGGCATCTGGGACGGGTACAGCGCCAACCAGAACAACTTCTTCGTTCATGTCTCCACCGCCGACGGCCTGCTGCGCTTCATCCCCTGGGGCACCGATTCGGCGTTCACGTCGCTGCCCGGCCCGCTGATGGCCTTCGGCCGGCGGGCGCCGCCGGTGATCCATGCCGAGGGGGCGCTCGCCAACCGCCTGGCATTCATCCCCGGCATGGCCGATCGCTACAAGCGGAGGATGGAGGAACTGCTCGCCACGGTCTGGCGCGAGGAGGATCTCCTCGCCGAGGTCGACCGCCTCGAGGCGCTGCTCCGGCCCCACTTCACCCCGGCGCAGGGAGGCGCGGTCAAGGCGCTCGCCGGGATCCGCGACTTCATCCGCCGCCGCCGCGGCGAGATCGAACCGGTGCTCGCCGCCTGGCCGCCGTCGCTCCCCGAGCGCCCCCGGCCGCCGCTGACCACGACGCGGGTCGGCACGGTGAGCGGTACGTTCGCGACACTCGAGCGTCGGGCGGCCGACGAGGAGACCGCGCCCGGGGAGATTTCGCTCAGCCTCACCATGCGCGACGAGGCGGTGCCGCTGGATGCCGCCGACGTGCGTGCCTACCCGACGCCACTCCCCGGGCCGGTCGGCCGGCCGGGGGCAGCGCCCGCCCCGCCGGCGGCGGATGCGGCCGGCGCCGACCGGGACCGCGCCATCGGGGTCACCGTGTCGGGCAAACGCGAGGACGGCACACCGGTCTCGCTCTCGTTTTTCCTCGATCGGCGGCTGCTCCGCGACACCGACGACGACATCGCGGCCGGTGGCCTGCTCGCGATCGGCGGCGGTTTCTTCGGGACCGGCCCGATGCGGATCCTCGGTGGCACCGTCGCGCTCACCGAGCGCGGTGACGAGCCGGGCAGCCGGCTCGCCGGAACGTTTTCGTTCACGATCGACGAGAGCAGCGGCGGATTCGCCAACCCCGCACCGCGAAAGCGCCCGCCCGGGGCCACCGCGGAGCCTGCTGCGGCACCCCCTCCCGCCGCGACGCCTGCTCCCTGATCCAGTCCGTCCTCCGCGAGACCGAGCCGTGAGCGAATCCGCCGCCGAGCACCGGCGTACCGCCTGCAACCGCGACTGCCCCGATGCCTGCGGTATCGTCGCCACCGTCGAGGACGGGCGGATCACACGGCTCGCCGGCGACCCCGACCATCCGGTGACGCGCGGCTTCCTCTGCCACCGCACCAGCCGGTTCCTCGAACGGCAATACCACCCCGACCGGCTGACGACGCCGCTCCGTCGCCGCGGTGACTCGTTCGAGCCGGTGGGCTGGGACGAAGCCCTCGACGACATCGCATCGCGGCTGCTGCGGATCCGCGCCGAGAGCGGTCCGGCCGCGATCCTCCACTACCGCTGCGGCGGCTCGATGGGCCTGCTCAAGGAAGTGGTCGACCACTACTTCGCCCGTTTCGGTCCGGTGAGCGTGAAGTCGGGGGACGTCTGCACCGGTGCCGGCGACGCGGCGCAGATGATCGACTTCGGCGACGAGGAGAGCCACGACCTGTTCGACCTCCTCAACAGCCGCACGATCGTCCTCTGGGGCAAGAACCTCCATGTCTCGGGGGTCCACCTGATCCCGGTCGTGCTCGAGGCGCGGAAGCGTGGGGCGCGGCTCGTGGCGGTCGATCCGATCTGCCACCGCACGGCGACGATCTGCGACCTGTTCGTGCAGCCGCGCCCCGGTGGCGACATTCCCCTCGCCCTCGGCGTGGCGCGCGAACTGTTCGCGACGGGCGCCGCCGACCCGCATGCCGCCGACTGCTGCGACGGCCTCCCCGCCTTCCGGGCGCTGGCGCTGTCGCGGTCGCTCGACGAGTGGGCGGGGCTGGCCGACGTCGCCCCGGAGCTGCTCCGCGAGCTCGCTCTCGCCTATGCCGCCAAGCCGGCGGCGCTGCTCATCGGCTGGGGGATGCAGCGCCGCCGGCACGGCAGTGCCACCGTGCGCGCACTCGACGCGCTCGGGGCGATCTCGGGCAACATCGGCATTCCCGGCGGGGGTGTGTCGTACTATTTCAAGCGGCGCGGGGCGTTCGATCTGTCGTTCACCGGCAGCGCATCCCCTCCTCCGCGCCGGCTCCCCGAGGCGCGTCTCGGTCCGGCGATCCTCGAGGCGCGCGAGCCGCCGATCCGTGCCGTGTGGATCACCGCCGCCAATCCGGTGGCGATGCTCCCGGAGTCGCACGCCGTCGCCGAGGCGCTCGCGAGCCGCGAGCTCACCGTGGTGGTCGACTCGTTCCTGACCGACTCGGCGCGCCACGCCCACTACGTGCTGCCGACGACGACGCTACTCGAGGAAGACGATCTCCTCGGCGCCTACGGCCACCACTGGCTCGTCGAGTCGCGCCCGGTCGTGCCCCCTCCCGACGGCGTGCGGAGCGACCACCGGATCATCCAGGAACTGGCGCTGCGCACCGGGCTGGCGGAGGAGTTCTCCGCCGACGAAGAGGCCTGGAAGCGCCGGCTCCTGGCGAAGGTCGCCGACCGCGGTGCATCGCTCGACGACCTGCGCCGTGGTCCGGTGCGCAACCCGCTGGCACCGCTGATCACCACCCCCGACCGCCGCTTCGCCACGCCGACTGGCCGGGCCAACCTGGTGACCGAGTTGCCGCTCGACGCGCCGGCCGGAACGGCCCTCCGCCCCCTGCTGCTGATGGCCCTGGCCACCGAGCGGTCGCAGGCGTCGCAGTGGCTCCCCGGCCAGCAGGTGGGGCCGGCGACGGCGGTCGTCCACCCCGCTGCCGCGCTCGGATTCGCCGACGGCGATCTCGCTCGCGTGGAATCGGAGATCGCCAGCCTCGTCGTCCGCCTCCGCTTCGACTCCCGGCAGCGCCGCGACGTGCTCCTGATGGAGAAAGGGGGATGGCTCTCGGCGGGCCGCTGCGCCAACGCCCTGGTTCGCGCCGCCGAGACCGATGCCGGAGGCTGCGCCGTCTACCACGACACCCCGGTGCGGCTCCTGCCCGTGCCGGACGATGACACCCCGACACCCGACCGCACGTGACAAGGGGAGGTGGTGCGGCGTGGACCGGCTCCACGTGTTCAGCCCGCCTTCGCGTGCGGCCGCCGGCCGAGCCGCCCGACGATCCCCGGCAGGCTCCAGCGCGGCGCCTCGGCGATACCGCCACAGGCCAGATACTCCGCCGCCACGTCGGCCCAGGTGCGCTCGCGGAACCGCTCGAGCACCCGCCGCTGCCGGGCGAGCACGTCGGCGGGATGATCGAGCACGTGGAGGATCGACCGCACCATCGCCTCGACGTCGGTGGGTTCGAACGACTCGGGTACGTCGAATTCGGCGGCGGTCAGTACCTCCTCGACCACCGGGATACGGCTGAACGCGACGGGCGTGCCGAGGCCGACCGCTTCGGCGAACCCGAACGGCATCGCCCCCTCGAAAAACGTCGGAATCACGAGCGCCCGAGCATGCCGGATCAATCGCGCATGGACCGCCTCCGGCACGTTCGCCGCCTCGATCACGTCGAACACCAGTCCACGGCGGTGCAGGTCTGCGGCCAACTCCGGGTTGGCCGACAGGACCCCGGTCACGACCAGTTTCACACGGCGGCGGTGCCGCCGCAGGATGCGCTCGTAGGCCTGGAGCACGCCGGCGTAGTTCTTGTAGGGCCGGCACTTGCTCGACACGAGCAGGTACTCGATCTGCTCGAAGGGGAAATCACAGAAGAACCGGTGCGGCCGCCCGTTCGCCGACGTCGCGAAATGGCGGCGCAGGTCCTCCGCCAGCAGTCGCCGCGACGCGGTGTCGTCGAGCCCCGACAAAGTCGTCGTGAACGGGGCGTGGGGCACGACTGCGATCCGCTTCGCGATCCCGCCGACCACCGGCCCGACCTGCCGCTCCGCCACATGCCGAGAAAAGCAGACGACGGCTTCCGCTCGCTCCGCGAGCGTGGCGAGGCTCGCCTGGTGTGCCCGGATGACGTCCGCGGGCACGTCGATCAGAGGGAACTCCCGGTAGACGATGTCGGCGGCGTTGACCACGACCCGGCCGGGAAGGCCGGCCGCAGCCCCCCACGCGGGGTTCGGTACGATCCAGAGGGTCTCGCCGGTGCGGCCATGGAGATCGGCCGCCATGTCGTCGAACACGGGTCGGGGGCGGGGCACGACAGGGCGAACCACCTCCAGTCCGACGAGTCGCGCCGTCGTGACGGCGATCCTCCACACGCGCCCGATCAGCGTCAGCACCAGACCGAGCGACGAGGGAACCGTGGCGACCAGCGGCCGCAGGCCGGCTGACCAGGTGAGCGGATTGGCCGTCACACCGAACCCTGCAAGCCGCTCCTTCAGCCTGCCGCGTCGGCTCGTGAACCAGTCGTGCCACTGCCGCGCACGGCCGTGGTCCCGGCCGACAGCCACGATCCGCAGCTTCGGCGACAGCAGGCGTGGCGGACCGTCGGGCGGCGAGTCCGCATCCATGCCGGCGAACAGGGCCTCGACGAGCGAGCGCGATCCCCGCGCGCAGGGAATCACGATGGTGTCCACCTCGGGAAGACGATCGAACCCGCCGACGAGCCCCCGGATCCAGCGAATGAGCCCTTCCCCATGGCCATCGGCGAGCGACCCATCGGCGAGTTGCAACCAGATCCCCACCCGATGCGTGCGTTGCGGCCGCACCGCGACGGGCGTGTCGTCGCCCCGCACGGCGACACGCGCCTGCTCGTCGTCGTCTCGACCGGACGGGAGAAAGGTCATCGTCGGCCGCGACGGGGTAACCGCCGCGTTCTCAGAGGAAGGTGACGGCACGCCGGGGGGAGTCGATCGCGTCACGGATCGCGGTGACGAGCGCGTCATCCAGCGCCCGCCAGCCGTGGCGGCGGATGATCGCCTCCATCTCGCCCGACGGCCGCGCCGCCGCCGGAAGTGATTCGCCGTCGCGGAGCGCGCGGGCCGTGTCCTGCGCGTCGTAGGCATCGAAGAAGCGCATTCCCAGGCCGAAATCCCGGTCGATCTCCCGCATCTGCGGGTAGTCGCTCGACATCGACGGACGCCCGAGGATCGCCGCTTCGACCACGCTGTAGGTGCCGTTGTCGGCGAGGACGTTGTGCACCAGGAAACGGGCACCGCGGACGACGCGCACGTACTCCGCGTCACTCAGTGCGCCGCGCAGGTGGATACGGTGCCGACACCCGCCGAGCGTCGTGCGGATCAGTTCGCGGATCTCGCGAACGTATGCACAATCCCACACCGCACGCCGATCGCCGATCCGCTCCGCGGGCAGGTCGGGATCGAAGAGATCGGTCCACAGCCCGGTGACCACCACGTCGAGCCGGCCACCGGGCACCTGGTAATATTGCCTGAGCGCCCGCAGCATGCGCCGGTGGTTCTTGTGCTCCGACGAGTTGGTGACCCAGACGAAGTACGGTTCCGCCGCACGTTCCTCCGACGCCGCCGGGTTTGCCGCCAGTCGCAGGAAATGATCGATGTCGACCGTGGTCGGCATGCGGACCATCCGCCCGAGCGCACCGGCATACGTCATGACGTCGTCGGCGGTGCCGGCGCTCGTGGCCACCACCACGTCGGCGTTGCGGACGGTGCGCAGGAAGTTCCAGGGGACGGAGTCGTGGTTCCGGTACATCGCCGGCTCGAAGATCTCCGGCACGTAGCGCTGCAGGTGATCGGTGACGAGCACCCCGTAGGGTCGCAGCGGGATGAGCGGTGCGGCCAGGCGATCAGAGACGAAGAACCAGAAGTCGCAGTCGCAGAAGGACGTGCCGGCATCGGTGGGAATCTGGTATGTGGTCGAGATGTAGTCGCCCACCTCGAGCCCGGCCGCCGTCGCACAGCACACCGCCGCATCCCGATCGAGGCACCGCCAGCGGAAGCCGCGCACCTCGACATGCGGGCAATCGGCCCGCAGCGCCGCCAGCTCGTCTTCGATCGTGGCCACGTGCTCGGCGGGCACGGCGAACACGACGCGTGTCGATTCGCGCGAAGCGACATGCCGGACGAGGTTGAGCACCAGGCGCAGGGTGCCGCCGAGGTAAGCAGCCGGCAGGATGACTGCGATCCGCTGCTCGCGGAGGGCGGGAGCGATCATGCGAAACCCGCGGAGGGAGCGGGAACCAAGGGGGTGGGGTTGTCTCGCGCCAGCGGTCGGCGCGTCAACGTCAGTTCCCCTTCCCGCGTCGTGCCCCCGTCGGCCACCCACGCTCCGCTCACCGACGGCGGAATCGATCCGCCCGCACGGTCAGCCGGCCCCCTCCTCGCGGATGTCGTCGGCTCCCGCGTCGAGGCCGCGGAGCAGCGCGATCGCCTCGTCGAGCGTTGGACTGACGCCACCGCGCACGCGGCCATGGCGATCCGCCGCGGCGAGCATCTCCACCTCGGCGAAATCGGGATGGGCCTCGAGCCGGGCCCGGGCCCGCTGCCCGAGCGTGCCGGCGGCATGGGCCCGCGCTGCCGGCAGCGCCTCCACCAGCCACCGGGTGCGCTCCGTCACCAGGCCATCGAGTGCCTCCAGCGCCGCGGCCACCGGGTCGCCGCGGTCGATGGCCCGGCCCACGTTGAAGACCAGCGCCGCCGTGAGGAGCTCCTCGTCGTAGGGGCGTTCGGCGCGCACGAGTTCGAACACCTGGAGCGTGTGTTCGAGTGCGTCCCCCTCCGGATGCTTCACCGGATCCTGCTTCACGGTCGCCAGCATCCGCACCAGCACCGCGATGTCGTCGAAACGGTCGCCGGCGAGCGGCGGTGGATCGCTGGCGGCGCCGGCGAGTTCCTGCCCCACGGCCCGGCGGATCTCGCCGTGGTCCGGAAGGCGCTCCTCCGGCACCCACCCACGGGCGACTCGCCGCGCGGCACGGAGACGGGCCCGATGCGAATCCCCACCCCCGGCCAGCAGCCGCGCTGCCTCGGTGGCGATCTGCCGGCGCAGCTTGTCGGGCCCCTCTGCAGGTCTGCCCGGGCGATCAGCATCCATCGCTCACTCCCGCGGGTCCTCCCGCCCAGCTATCCCGCGGGTCCTCCCGCCCAGCTATCCCGCGGGTCCTCCCGCCCAGCTATCCCGCGGGTCCTCCCGCCCAGCTATTCAGCGCGGTCTCCCGCCGGCAGCGGCCGCCAGCGGATCCCGCGGATCTTGGCCGCCGTCGCATAGGTGGCGATACCCAGCGGCTTGGAGGGGATCACCTCCGGCCGCACCGAAATGGTACGACCGTCGAGATCCTGGTTGACCACCTGCTCGTCGTCGATGAAGCACTCGATCCGCTCCGGCGTGACGCGCACCCGGATCGCGTACCAGCGCTGGTTCTTGAATTCGCGGAACTGCGTCGTGTCGTTATGGGCGGCGTCGCGGCCGTCGATGTTCGACAGGCCGATCACCCCGCCACCCCAGCCGCCGACGATGAAACTGCAGGGATCGTCGCCGACCGGGAACGTGACCCCGCAGAAGAAGTCGCTGCCGTCGACACGCTGCGCCTCGCAGGCGAATTCGTAGTGCTGCCGGGGAAAGTCCTTCGTCCAGGTGATCCCGCTCATGTCGGCACCGATGCCGATGCGGATCGACCCGTCGTCGACGCGCACCTCCCCCTCGCCGCCGAACGCCGTGCTCCGCCAGCCGCCGAGCGCCTCGCCGTCGAAGAGGGGCTTCCAGCCGTCGGCGGCAGCGGCCCGGGCCGGTGGAGCCGGTCCGCGCAGCTCACGCACGAGGTCGGTGGCCCCGTAGACCTTCTCCAACGCCGCGAGCATCCCGGCGGCATCCACGCTCACCGCCCGGGCGAGGGCGTCGTCGTAGGCCACGTCGAGGACGAGCGAGTGGATGTTGCCGTCGAAGATCAGGCCGACGAGTTCCCCCTTGGTATTGACGACGGGACTGCCGGAGTTGCCGCCGATGATGTCGGCGGTGCAGACGAAGTTGAACGGCGTGCGGAGGAAGGCGTCGTCCTTCTCGAGCGTCGCCCGCTGCTCACGCCACCGGGCGGGCAGGTCGAAGGGGGGCGTCTCACGCTTCTCGTCGGCCCGGTCGAAGAGGCCGGCATAGGTGGTGTGCGCCGGGACGGTGCGCTCGTCCTGGCGGTAGCCCTTCACGGTGCCGTAGGCGAGGCGGAGGGTGAACGTGGCATCGGGATAGAGCGATTCACCCTCCGTGGCGAACCGGGCCCGCGTGATCTCGGCGTGGGCCTGACGCTTCACCTCCCCGGCCTTCTCGACGATCGCCCGCAGGCGGCGTGCCTCGTCGTCGACCAGTGCCGCCAGGGCCACCATCGGGTCGCCCCCCTTCTCCACCGCCGCCCTGCCCCCCGCGCGGCCGGCGTCGTAGAGCTCGCGGCGCGTGTCGGGGAGCGGGGCCGCGCCCGCCGGGGTCGGGCGCGTGCCGAGATGGCTGCCGCGGACGAGCTCGGTGGCCCGCTCGCGCGGCGCCTTCCCCGCCAGCACCTTCTGCACGAGCGGGTCGTCGCCGCCGAGAGATGCGGCGAAAAACGAGAGCGAGTCGGTGAGCTTGGCGATCTCGAGGTCGTCGTGGATCGGCTCCTTGGAGAAGAGCTGCATCTCGAGCGACTCCCGGTTGGAGTCGCGGAACTCGCGGAGCCGCTCACCGCTTCCCTTGGCCGCCTCGTCGGCGGCGCGGAGGATCGTCTTCGCATTGGCGAAGTACTTGCTGTTGAAGGCGGCGCCCGCCTCGAGCAGGCTGTGGCGCCGGGCCACCGCGTCGAGCTCTTTCTCCACTTCCTCGATCCGCGCGTACGGCGTTGGCGTGCCGGGGGTGGCCCGCTTCGCGACCGCGGCCCGGTCGCGCTCCTCGGCGGCGCGCCTGGCCGCCATGATCCGTGGATCGAGGAGGCCGGCGTAGACCCCGAGCCGGGCCTTCCGCGAGTTCTGCACGCCGAACAGGTCGTCGGCCGCCTGCCGCGCCTGTTCCGGCCCCTGCCCGGCGTACGAGGTGTAGAGGACCTCGAGCCGATTGAGCGCGGCGAGCGACCAGGGCATCTGCCGGTCGCGCATCGCCACCAGTTCGCGCATCGTGTTGGCCCGGTCGGTGTGGCCGGGGTGGCCCGAGACGAAGACGAGATCCCCCTCCGCCACCGGTGTCGATGCCCAGACGAGATGGTGCGGCACCTTGGCGGGCGCCCCGTTCTCGTAGGCGCGGAACAGGCACATGTCGAGGTTGTAGCGCGGATACTCGAAGTTGTCGGCATCGCCGCCGAAGAAGGCGATCTGCCGTTCCGGTGCGAAGACGAGACGGACGTCGGTGTATTTCCTGGCCCGGTAGAGGTGGTAGGCGCCCCCCTGGTGGAGCGTGACCACGTCGCTCCGCAGGCCGGTCGCCGCCAGCGACGCCTGCTCGATCTCCGCCATCGCCTTGCGCCGCGCGGCGAACGCGGCGTCGGCCCCCATGCCCGGCGTCACCACCGCCTCCACCGTGGCGGTCACATCCTCGATCGACACCAGGACATTGAGCTCGAGGTCGAGGCACTTCAATTCGTCCTCGCGCCGGGCGGCGATGAAGCCGTCGCGGTAGTAGTCGTGCCGCTCGTCACCGAGCTTCTGCAGGGAATCGGCCCCGACGTGGTGGTTGGTGAGCACGAGACCGTCGGCGGAGACGAACGACCCCGAACCGCCCGAATTGAAGCGCACCGAGGACTGTTGCAGGTGCGTCAGCCAGTCGGAGGAGAGCTCGACGCCGTGCTCGCGCTTGAGCCGCTCGCGCGGCGGATGGCTGTAGAGCCACATCCCCTCGTCAGCGATCGCCATCGAGCCCGGGAATCCCAGGCCGGCAACGAGGGCGACCAGCGGCACCAGGACGAGCGCACCGGCCAAGGACCGAACCACAGTTCGTGCAGACGACATCGTGACTCCACCCTTCGGGGACTGCACGGCCAGACCAGGCCGCGAGCGGATCAGCGTATCCGATCCGGTGAGGCGAGCCGACGGCACTTGACAGAGAACTGTACGGCCGTACACACTTTGGCCGTCGGGGCAAACCGAGGTGCGGAGGACAGACCCATGCTCGCCAAACTGCAGACATTTTCCCTTCTCGGCATCGATGCGGTGCCCGTCGACGTGGAGGTCGACGTCTCGGCCGGGGCGTTGCCCGCCACGGTGCTGGTCGGGCTTCCCGACGCCGCGATCCGCGAGAGCACGCATCGCGTCGCCCGGGCGATGGTCAACTGTGGCTTCCACCGCCCCACGGAGCGGATCGTCGTCAATCTCGCCCCGGCAGAGCTTCCCAAGCAGGCAGCCACGTTCGATCTGCCGATCACCCTCGGCATCCTCGCCGGCAGTGGTCAATTCTCCGCCGAGCGGTTCCGGGACTATGCGGTGGTCGGCGAGCTGTCGCTCGAGGGCCAGACGAGGCCGGCGCGGGGTGCCCTGTCGATGGCGATCTCGGCCGCACGGCAGCGGTCGCTGCGCGGTGTCGTCGTCCCCACGGCAAGCGCGATGGAGGCGGCCGTGGTGGAGGACGTCGAGGTGATCCCGGTATCGTCGCTGACGGAGGCGGTGCGGTTCTTCGCCGGGGATCTCGACATTCCCCGCTCGCCGTCACGGGTCAGCGAATACTTCGATCGTTTCGCCAGCTACGACATCGACTTCTCCGACGTCCGCGGGCAGGAAGCCGCCAAGCGGGCGATCTGCGTCGCCGCCGCCGGCGGCCACAACATCGCCATGCTCGGTCCACCCGGCGGTGGCAAGACGATGCTCGCCAAACGGATCGCCACGATCCTGCCGCCGCTTTCGGCCGCCGAGTCGATCGAGACGAGCCGCATCTACAGTGCCCTGGGCCTGCTCGCGCTCGGGCAGCCGCTGGTGGTGACCCGGCCGTTCCGCGCGCCGCACCACACGATTTCCGAAGCCGGGCTGGTGGGTGGCCGCTCGGTGCCGATGCCGGGCGAGATCAGCCTCGCCCACAACGGCGTCCTGTTCCTCGACGAACTCCCGGAGTTCAACCGGCGCACGCTCGAAGTGCTGCGGCAGCCGCTCGAAGAGGCGGCTGTGACGATCAGCCGGGCGCGGTCGACGACCCGTTTCCCCGCTGACTTCATCCTCGTGGCGGCGTTCAACCCCTGCCCCTGCGGCTACCGGGGCGATCCGCGCCGGGAGTGCCAGTGCACCACCCCGCAGGTGGAGAAATACATGGGGCGGATCTCGGGGCCGCTCCTCGATCGCATCGACATCCACATGGAGGTGCCGGCGGTGCCGTTCCGCGAGTTGTCGAGCAGCCGGGCGGGCACGTCGAGCGCCCAGATGCGCGACGCCGTGCTCGCCGCGCGGGCCCGGCAGGCCGAGCGATTCCGGGGGCTGCCCACTCGTTCCAATGCCCGGATGACCGCCCGCCAGATCCGCGAACTCTGCCCTGTCGACGGCGCCGCCGTGGAGTTGCTGCGGGGCGCGGTCACCGATCTGGGGCTCTCGGCCCGGGCTCACGACAAGATCCTGCGTGTCGCCCGCACGATCGCCGACCTCGACAGCGCGGAGCGGATCTCCTGCGGCCATCTCAGCGAAGCGATCAACTACCGGATCCTCGATCGCAAGGTCTGGGCGTAGCAGCCCGTGGCCAAAGTCCATCCCTGGCCTTTGACCACCCGAAAAGCTGCGCTTTTCACGGGAGGTGCGCTCCCGGCACCACATCCGTGAGGTGCAGCAGGCTGTTTGGCCACAGCCTGGTAGCAGGCCCTTCGTCCACTGCCGCTGAAACCACCGTCCGGGGCGCCCTCCCGGGTGACGACGGCCTTTCCCGCAACGGTCGGGCTGTGGCACGATGCGGGCATGGGACGTTCTACGACACGAACCGGCGATGCCAAGCGGGGAGACCATCCCTCGCGGGCCGGCGCTGCGCATGGCCCCGGAGCCAACCGCCAACGAACATCGGTCACTTCCCCGGGGGCGGCTCCGACGCCGCGCGGGCTCGTCGTCGTGGCACTCGGATTGTGTGGTCTGGGGTGCGTCGTCCTGCCGATCGACGTGGCGGTCGCCCGGTGGATCGCGGGCCGACCGCTGCCCGGCGAGGTGAACCGTTTGCTCGGCATCAGTGAGGCCTTCGCCCAGGGCTGGGGGGTGGCCGGTATCCTCCTCACGGCGTTGGTCCTCGACACCGGCCTCTGGCAGCGAACGGCCGGCGAACGTGCCAGACCACCGCGGGCCTCCGAGGGGCCGCCAGGCGCGGTGACAGCCTGGATGCCGGCTCGGATCACGGCTCGGATCAGACCCGCGATCGCCAGGCTTCTTGCCATGGCGGTGACCGGCGGATTGCTCGTCGATCTGGTGAAACTCGTCGTCCGCCGCGTCCGTCCCCGCGCGCTCGATCTGCACGCTGCCACGAACCCCCTCGCCACCTTCGACACGGCGCTGGTGGGGATTCCCGATCCCGGCTCGGCGGACCTCCTCAGCTTTCCCTCCGGGCATGCGGCCGCGGCTGCGGGGCTGGCGGCAGCGCTCGCGTACCGGTATCCGCGGGGCCGATGGCTGTTTGTGGGGTTCGCCACCCTCGCAGCGCTCCAACGGGTCAGTTCGTCGGCGCACTATCCGAGTGACATCTTGTTCGGCGCCGCCCTCGGGTGCGTCGGTGCGGCGTTGACCCTCTGGCTCGAGACCCGCCTTGCCGCGCGGAAGGACGGCACCCGCGCCTGAACAGGTCAAATGCGGTGCCCGGTGCCGACTCCCCGGTGCCCCCCGACGGGCCGCTGGGCCGGCCTGCTATAATCGAAGTTCGTCGTTGGCTTTGCACTCCCACGTCTGCATGAGCCCACCCCGCGGGGTGACCTCCCGTTCCCACCTTTTTCGCCACCCAGCCATGCCAGCCCCCAAGCGACCGGCAGCCAAGAAAACGAGCCGCGGCCGCAAGCCCGTTGCCGACGCCCCGGCCACGCCATCAAGCGCCGACCGCGGTGGTGCGCATGCGGGAACTGCCGCGGCCGGGGAGCCAGCCCCGACACCGGCGCGGTCGGGTCGCCGGGTGCTGCTGGTCGATGACGACGAGGAGATCGTCGAGTCGATGCGGACCGTCCTCGAATCGAAGGGCTACGAGATCCTCGTGGCCCGCGACGGAAACCAGGGGCTGCTGCTCGCCGAACGGGAAAGCCCCGACCTGATCGTGCTCGACATGATGATGCCCAAGCGGAGCGGGTTCCTCGTTCTCGAGCAACTCCGCCGGAGCCGGCCGGTGCCGGTGCGCGTCGTGATGATCACCGCCAACGAGGGCAGCCGCCACCGGGCATACGCCGAGATGCTGGGGGTGGACGACTACATCCGCAAGCCTTTCGCGATGGACCGGCTGCTGTCCACGGTGCAGCGCTTGCTCGGGCCGGCGGGCTGACTCACACGCAGTAAGCGGGCTGGGTGTTGGCTGCCAGCGCGCAGGGCAGGGACGTCGCGGCAGCGACTGCGTTGCAAAGACCACTCCCGGGATCACTGCGACCCGAGCCGTTACCCAGACTACCGATGCCCAGACTACCGTTGCCCCCTCGGCACCCGAGCGCGGGTGGAGGTCGTTCGCGATTCGTTTCTCGAGCGTGAAATCGGCTTCGCTCCCCGGGCGGATGGGGCGGCCGGGGCGACGCCGCAGGCATGCCAATCTGGGCCGTCTACGGTGCGGCTGGCTGCGATTGACCCACCTGGGAACCGTTCATACATTCCGCCGGCGTGCATCAACCGGTCTGGCTTCAGGGGAGCAGGTCCTTGCCGACGCATTCGCCTTTCTCGTCCTCCGACTCCGCGTCCGGTCCCAGCCGGCGCGTGTTCGATCGGGGAACGGCCGGCGCGTCGGCTCCGGGGGGCGACGACGTCAAGGAGCGGGTCCGCGAGGCGACCGACATCGTCGACCTGGTGGGCTCCTACATGGTGCTCCGACGCGCGGGCAAGGCGATGGTGGGGCGCTGCCCGTGGCACGACGACTCGCGGCCGAGCTTGTCGGTCAACCCCGAGCGGCAGACCTTCCGTTGCTGGGTCTGCGACATCGGCGGCGATGTCTTCAGTTTCCTCATGCGGATGGAGCGGATCGAGTTCCGCGAGGCGCTCGAACTGCTGGCGCAGCGGGCCGGTATCCCGCTGTCACGCGGCGACGGGCAGCGTGACGGCCTCCGCGCCACGGTGCGGGCGGCGCTCGAGTGGGCGGCCGGGCGGTTCTCCGCCTGTCTGCGCGACACCCCCGATGCGGACACCGCCCGCCGTTATCTGGCGGACCGGGGGCTCACGGCGGCCACGATCGAGCGGTTCGGGGTGGGCTATGCACCGGGCGGCTGGGACTGGCTCGTTCGCCAGGGGCCGGGAGCCGGGCACCAGGCTGACGCCCTCGAACAGTCCGGCCTGATCGTGCCCCGGCAGGATCGGTCCGGCCACTACGACCGGTTCCGCGACCGGGTGATGTTTCCGATCCGCGACCCCCAGGGGCGGTGCATCGCCTTCGGCGGGCGGTCGCTCCCCGGTGGCCCCCCTGACGCCGCCAAATACATCAACTCGCCTGAGACACCGCTGTTTTCCAAGAGCGGCACCCTCTACGGGCTCGACACCGCGCGGGAGGCGATCGGGCAGTCCGGTCGCACCGTCGTCGTCGAAGGCTACATGGACTGCCTCGCCGCCCGGCAGGCGGGGCACGGCGACGTGGTGGCCGTACTCGGCACCGCGGTCGGCGAACGGCACGCCCGGCTCCTCCGCCGCTACGCCGAGCGGATCGTGCTCGTGCTCGATGGCGATGCCGCCGGGCGCCGCCGGGCCGACGAGGTGATGGACCGGTTGCTCGCCGAGCCGATCGACCTGCGGATCGCCCGCCTCCCCGCCGGGACAGATCCGTGCGATCTGGCGATGGCGGGTGGCCAGGCAGCCTTGGCGGCCGTGATCGATGCGGCGATCGACCCGATCGACTACCGGATGGACACCGCCCTCGAACGCCTTGGCGAGCGCCCCGGTGATCAGGCGATTCTCGGCGTGGTGGAGAGCGTGCTCGCGCCGCTGGCACGCGTATCGGCTCAGGCACCCCTCACACCTGCACAGCGCAGGCTGCGCGAGGATCAGGTGATCGGACGACTGTCGCGTCGTTTCGGCCTTGAAAGCGCCGGCCTGCGCCGCCGCCTCGAGGAGCTGCGGTCGGCCGCACCGCGGACGCTGCCGGCCGACACCGAAGCCGCTGATGAGGAGCCGGCCGCCCCGCTGGCACCGCTGACGGCGTGGGATCGTGAGCTTCTCGAATTGCTCGTCACCCTGCCGGATCCCGGTGGATTCGTCGAGCGCCTCACCGATGACGACGTCGATTCGCCGACGGCGCTGACCGTCGTTGCCGCGGCCCGTCGCTGCCTCGCGGGGACCGGGACGGTGGAATTCCACGGCCTGCTCGACGAACTGGCGGCCGGGCCGCTGCATTCCCTGATGGTGTCCCTCGACGAGGATGCCGCCGCGCGACAGTTCCCGGCTGAAGAGCGCCTCCTCCATTGGGAGGAGAGCCGCCGCCGCCGGACCGCCCACCGGCTGGCCCATGCCAGCGTGACCGCATTGAAATCCTCCACACTCGACCCGGGTGCGGAGGCGGAACTTCTGGAACGGCTCGTCGCCCAACGGCGCGCCGTTCAGGGCATGTCCGAACCCAAGGAGGGGTGAGGGTGCCCGCCTCGTCGCTGCAATCGGACCTGACCGGCTTCGTGGCCGGCAGATTCGGGGGGCGGTGCGCGAGTGACGGTAGGATGGAAGGAGGCCACGTATGAACCAGCAGCACACCAGCCCAACCGACGAAGCCTGCCAGCCGCAGGAGGATGACACCTCCTCGTCGGCCGTGCTCAGCCATCTGTCGATCACGGCCGCCGCGATCGACTCCGACCTCACCGAGCTCATCGCCACCGGCCGAAGGCAGGGATACCTGACCTTCGACCAGGTCAACGCCTACCTACCCGACGAGGCCGTCGACCCCGAGAAGATCGACAGCCTGCTGGTGGCACTGGAGGAAAAGGGGATCGATCTGGTCGACGTCGCCCCGGCGCCCGAGGCGGCGGATGCGCTGCCCGGTCCAGCCCCACAACCCGCCGCCCCCCGCGCCGCGGCACCGCGGCGCGATGAAGCCACCACCACGGCGCCCACCAACGCCGGCAACGACCCGATCCGCATGTACCTGGCGCAGATGGCGGAGATTCCGCTGCTGACCCGGCCGGAGGAGATCGCGCTGGCGAAGCGCATCGAAGTCACGCGGAAGCGATTCCGCCGGGCGATCCTCGGGTGCGCCTACTCGCTCCACACCACGGTCGACACCCTCCGCCGCGTGCACGAGGGGAAACTCCCCTTCGATCGCACGATCAAGGTGTCGCTGACGGAGCGGCTCACCAAGGAGCAGATCCAGGCGCGGATGCCCCACAACCTGGCCACGCTCGGGCATCTCATCGAACGGAGCCGGGCCGACTTCCGCCTTCTCATCAGCCGACGGACCACGGCCGAGGAAGCCCGGGTGGCCCGCAACCGCTTCCGCCGCGGAAGGGCGAAATCCCTGACCCTCGTCGAGGAGTTGTCGCTGCGGACCCGCCGTGTGCAGCCGTTGCTCAAGTTGCTGCGCGGGATGTCGGGTCGGATGGACCGCCTGCAGCAGGGTTTGCGGCAGGATGACCTGTCCCGCGACGAGCGCGCCGACATGCGGAAGGAACTCCGCGATCTGATGCTCTCGACACTCGAGAGCCCGCGATCGCTGCGGAAGCGGGTCGTGCTGCTCGAGCGGTTGCAGACCGAGTACGAGGCGGCGAAGCGCTCGTTGTCGGCCGCCAATCTCCGGCTCGTCGTCTCGATCGCGAAGAAGTACCGCAACCGTGGGCTGTCGTTCCTCGACCTCATCCAGGAGGGCAACACCGGCCT
>SXWA01000037.1 GCA_005791575.1 Planctomycetaceae bacterium | reverse complement strand
GGCAGGCCGTGGATCAACGGCCTGCTGCACCTCACGGATGAGGTGCCGGGAGCGCAGCTCCCGTGAAAAGCATAGCTTTTCAATTGGCCAAAGGCCATGGATGGACTTTGGCCAACGGCTGCTGGCAGGCCGTGGATCAACGGCCTGCTGCACCTCACGGATGAGGTGCCGGGAGCGCAGCTCCCGTGAAAAGCATAGCTTTTCAATTGGCCAAAGGCCATGGATGGACTTTGGCCAACGGCTGCTCAGACCTTGCGATCCATCTCCAGCGGGAAGGGCGTGAGCAACTCCAGGCCGCTGGCCGTGACGAGATAGTCGTTCTCGAGCCGCAACCCGCAGGCGAGTCCGTCGCCATACAGGGCCGGCTCGACGGCGATCACCTCGCCCTCCTGCAGGGTGTCGTCCCAGTGGGGATTGAGGTGGGGCGGCTCATGGACGAACAGCCCAATCCCATGGCCGAGGTGGCTCGACCAACTCCCCACCGGAGCGGTGGCCAGCCACTCGTACACCGCCTGGTAGATCTCGCGGCAGCGCACGCCGGGACGGGCCATCCGCTCGACGATGTCGAAGGCACCGCAGACGTGCCGCCAGGCGGTCTGCTGCAGTTCCGTCGGACGGCCATCGACGGCGATCGTCCGCGCGTTGTCGGAATAGTAGCCGCGGAACGCCGGTCCGAGGTCGAGGATGTAGAGTTCGCCCGCCTGGCAGGTGCGCGGCCGCGGCGCCCCTCCACGCACGCCGCTGGCGTAGTCGTTGCCGGTGCCGGTGAGCATCTCACCGCACGAACGCACCGCCGCCGCCTGCAGCGCCGAGAATACCTGCAATTCATCGATGCCGGGCCGGATGATCTCCCTGGCGACGCGGTACATCTCCCCGGTGGCTGCGATCGCCCGCCGCAGCAGCGTGAGCTCGTCGGGATCCTTGCGCCGCCGCATCTCGATCAGCTGGGGCTCGATGTCGACGAGGGTGGCGCTGCCGAGGAGGCGACTGACGTGGGGTGGGCACGCCGACCACTCCACCCCGACGCGCCGCAGTGGCTGCCGATCCCCGAGCCAGGCGGCGGCGACAGCGGCGGCTGTCTCACGCTGGTCCATCCGCAGCGTCGAACGCCATTTGGCCTCATAGGTGGCGATGTCGTCGGCCGCGGCAGCCGGCGCCGGACGATCGGGGCAGACCAGAATGGCCTTGCCTCGCGCGTCGAGGGCGAACAGCGGCATGAATCGCCAGTCCCACCGCGGTCCGGCGAGATACTGGACGTGCTCCGGCATCACGATGATGACGGCATCGAGTTCGAGCGGAGCGAGTCGCTCGAGCAACCGGCGCTGCCGCTCCCGGCAGAGGACCGGATCGAGCCATGGCTGGCCATCCATGCGGGGCGACTCCACCGGGCGGGCGCTCGCCCCCCGGCCCGTGGCCCCGCCCCTCCACCGACCGGCGGCGTAGAGCCCAGCTGGGGAGTCTAGCAGGCTGCGGGCAGCCTGCGGCACCTCATGGATGAGGTGCCGGGAGCGCAGCTCCCGTGAAAAGCGCAGCTTTGCGGATGAGCACAAGCCATGGATGGTCTGTGACTCACAGAAAGGACCGAGGCTGCGGGCAGCCTGCGGCACCTCATGGATGAGGTGCCGGGAGCGCAGCTCCCGTGAAAAGCGCAGCTTTGCGGATGAGCACAAGCCATGGATGGTCTGTGGCCACCAAAGGGACCGGTGTCAGCTTCCGGCCACGCAGCCGAGGAGGGCGGCGCGGCTGGCGACGCCGCGTTGGCGGCGGCGAAGACGGGGGGCTGCGGCCATGAACGATTCCACGACGGCCGCCGTCTCGGCCAACTCGAAGCCCATGCCGGGCTCGTCGACCACCGCCAACCATTCCGCGGCAAGGTCGCTGGGGCCGGCTGCGCCCTGGTCAATCCCGGGCTCGAGGACCGAGGCGATCGACTGGATCGGCAGGCAGCGCACCGGCATGGCGGTGGCACCGACGGCGATCGTCCCGGGGGTGAAGGGGGTGACAGGCCGGTCGGGACGGGTGACGGAGAGGGCGGGCATGGGCTGAACTCCTTCCACCAGCGTGTGGGACCGGGCGGCGGTTGCCGCCGTCGAAACTGAAGCCCACCAGGTGCAGTTCCGATGCCAAACCAGTGAAAAGCAAGGCGTACCTTCCGACCGCCGGGCGATCACGGCACAGCCGGCGCAGACATCCCGGCTTGACGAGCGACTGGGCAAGCGGCGCGGACGGTGGCGAACGCGGCAAGAGAAGGGCCGTCAGCGGTTTTGCAACAAATGCAACCGCGGACAGCAACGACAGGCTCGGGGGGTGCCACGAGGTCCGAAACGTGTGTCCGGTCGGCAAACCCCACGGAAACACCGACCGGACCGCCCCCTTCAGAAGGGCACGTCAACACCATCATCCCGGCCATCGCCCGCGAACGGACCGACGTCGGAAGCATCCCTCCCCTTGATCCGCCGGCGGGCACGGTCGGTCGCCGACCCATCAATCCGGTCGGTCGCCGACCCATCAATCCGGTCGGTCGCCGACCCATCAATCCGGTCGGTCGCCGACCCATCAATCCGGTCGGTCGCCGACCCATCAATCCGGTCGGTCGCCGACCCATCAATCGGGTCGGTTGCCGACCCATCTCCCTGCTCGGCTACCACGCCCTCGGTCGCCGCGGCGATCTTCACCTGCCGCAGGGCATCACGGAGTTGCGCGGCCCGCTCGTAATCCTCCGCGCGGACCGCATCGGTGAGTTGCTCGTCGAGGGTCCGGCCGACGTCGTACCGCTCACGGACGCTCTCCCGCATCTGTTCCAACCGCCGGACGAGTTCGTCCTCGGAGTACTGGTCGGCAGCGTCATACCGGGCGAACAGGTCCCGGAATCGATCGAGGCCAGCGTTGATCTCGTGGATCGCCAGTGCGGGCCCCTTCTCCTCGAGGGCGGCCAGCGCCCCGGCCTGGACGCGGTGGAAGAGCACGAACGGACGATACTGCTCATGCGAAAGGGTCCATTCGTCGTCGGGCGAATGTTCCTTCACGAAATCCATGAACGCGAGGCTGTGGTCGGCATCGCGAGCGGCGCGACGGTATTCCCGCAGCGAGAGCCAGCAGATGCGCCGGTGGTAGTACTGCACGAATTCCCGGTCGGCCTCGACGCACTGCTCGCGGTTGAGACGGAACGAATCGCCTGAGCGGATCGCCTCGCCGACGAGGTAGTCGTAGTAGGTCTCCGCGCCGTGGGGATGCGCGCCGTCGGGCCGCTGCTCGGTCTCCATCTGCAGGAGACCCATGTCGACCCGCATCTGGATCACTTCCCGGCCACCCCTGGTCTTCACCAGCCGGGCGGTCACCTCTCCGGGACGGAACGACCACCCCTTCAGCACGGTGTCGATATCGCGGGGGGATGGCATGCGGCGTCTCGTCCTGGAGGAACCCGGGCCGCCGGTGGGCGGACCGGGACGCGGTCCCGTTCGCGGTCGATTATAGCAACGACCGTCAGGCACGGTCCCGTGTCGGCTTCACTCGTCGTTCCCCCGCCGCAACGACTTCTTCTGCCCGGTCCGCCGTTTCTGGTCGAGCCGCTGGGCCACCGCGGAGCGTGGCACGCGGGTCGGCCGGCGCCGCCGCGGGGCGACGAGTGCTGCAGCGACGAGCGCGGACAGTTTCGCGACGCAGGCAGCGATGTTGCGGGGCTGCTCCCGATGCACCTGACTGGTGATCACGAGCACGCCGTCGCTACCGGTACGGCCGGCCGTCCGGGCGGCGAGCCGCTGACGGGCGCCGGCGTCGAGCCCGGGGCAGAGCGCGGGATCGAAACGGAGGACGGCCTTGCTGGAGGTCCGGTTGACGTGCTGACCACCAGGGCCGCTGGAGCGCACGAACTGCCAGTCGAGCGCCGAGGCGGGGATCACCACCCGACCATCCCCGACCCGGATTTCCTTGGGAAGCGGCATCTGCGGTAGCCTGTTCCAGGACGCTGCAGCCGGACCGGTTCCGCGCCGCCGCCCGCGCCTCCAGCATGGTCTGCCGACCCGATCGCCGGCAACCGGCGGGCGGCGACATCGTCCGTGGGTCACCACCACCATGCACCCGACCAGCCGTTCGCTCTCCCTCTGCCCGCCGGCCGAGCCCCCCCGGCACCGCTCGGCGCGCCTCAGCCGCCGTGGCGCGGTCGCCGCGCTGACGGCCCTGGGCGCGGCTGCCGTCACCCGGCTCGGTGCGGCCCCCCCCACCGACATCTCGACCCGGAAGGGAGAAGACTGGCCTGGGTTTCTCGGCCCCTCGGGCAACGGTCGTAGCAGCCTGACACCGCTCCGGACGCCATGGACGGAGGCGGGCCCGCGGATCGCGTGGCACCTGGAGCTGGGAGAAGGATACGGTTCCCCGGCGGTCGCCTTCGGCCGCGTCGTGATCTTCGATCGCGTCGGACCGCAGACCAGGCTGCGCGCTCTCGAGGCGGAGACCGGCCGGCTCCTCTGGCAGGAGAGCGCGGCGGCGGACTATGCCGACATGTTCGGCTACGACGGCGGCCCGCGGACCGCGCCGGTGATCGCCGACGATGCCGTGCTGACCTTCGATCCCGAGGGGATGCTCACCTGCCGGGCGCTGGCCGACGGCGCGCTGCGCTGGGAGGTCGATACCCTCGCCCGCTACCACGTGATCCCCAACTTCTTCGGTGTCGGGGCGGCACCGCTGGTGATCAGCGGCCCCACCGGTCCGTTGGTGGTCGTGCCGGTGGGGGGGAGCCCGCGCGGATCCCGGCCGGCCGCCCCCGACAGGCTCGACACCGTGCGCGCCCTCGACAGCGGACTGGTGGCGTTCGATCTCGGCACCGGGGAGGAGCGCTGGCGGGCGGGGGCCGAACTGGCGAGCTACAGTTCCCCGCTGCTGGCGCGGATCGAGGGTCGCGAGCGGATCGTGGCCTGGATGCGTGACCGGCTGCTGCTGGTCGACCCGGGCCCGGGCACGGTGATCGACAGCCTGCGGTTCCGGGCCGACGAACTGTTCAGCGTGAATGCGGCCAATCCGGTGGTGGTGGGCAGCCAGATCCTCCTCACGGAGACCTACGGCCCTGGCAGCGCCCTGATCGACGCGGCGGGTGATCGCCTGCGGATCATGCGCCAGGATCCCCCCGGCGGACGGCCGGCCAAAACCCTGCGGAGCCACTGGGGTACGCCGGTCTTCCATGAAAACCACCTCTTCGGTTCCAGCGGTCGCAACGCCGGCGACGCCCAGTTGGTGTGTGTCGGCTGGGAATCGGGCCAGGCCACGTGGCACGAACCGGGACTCGGGCGTGCCAGTGTCGCGCTCGTGGACGGGCACCTGATCGTGCTCGGCGAATACGGCGACCTTCTCCTCGTGCGCGCCAACCCCGAGCGCTACGAGGAGGTGGCGCGGGCCCGGCTGCGCGAGAAGGGGGCGGAGCTCCTCGTGCCACCGTGCTGGGCGGCCCCGGTCATCGCCCGCGGCCTGCTCTTCGTCCGTGGCCGCGGACGGATGGTGTGCGTCGATCTGGTCGGCTGACGTGGACCATCGGCCGCCATGGCGGCGGCTCCGCGTTGTGCCGGACGGGCGATCGCTGCCGTGTCAAGAGGTCTACGACGAACGTTCCGACCGGCGATGAACGAGTTGGATCCCGGCGGACTCGCGGGCTGGTGAACTTCTCTGGACAGCCCGCGCCGATGCGTTCCATACTTCGCCCCGGTCGAGGTCGACCCGGGCATGCGGCCCTTGGCGACGGGCAGCGGGGTCGGCCGGTGCGGAGTGTTTTGCAGACTCGGTAAGGGGTTCCATGCTGCACGCGTCGATCAGCGAAGTGACCACCCTCCGTTGGGATCTCGGGAAGGAGATCGACCACCTCGTCCGCCACGGGTTCGACGCCATCGCGCTGTGGAGGACGAAGGTTTCCGACATCGGCCTCGACGAGGCCCGGTCGCTCCTGCGGCGCTCCGGAATCCGCGTGTCGAGCCTTCAATGGGCGGGGGGCTTCACCGGAAGCGACGGCCGGTCGTTCCGTGAGAGCCTCGCTGATGCCCGCGAGGCGATCGAGACCGCGGCCCATCTCGGCTGCCCGACCGTCGTGGTCCACACCGGTTGCCGCGGGGGCCACACCGTCGCCCATGCCCGTCGGATCGTGCTCGAGGCCCTGGGCACGCTTGGCCGGTTGGCCGGCCGGGAGGGGGTGACACTCGCGGTCAAGCCATTCCACCCGACTCGGGCCGTCGGCTGCGGGCTCGTCGGGGGCCTCGCCGGCACGGTGTCGCTGGTCGAGGCCTGCGACGACCCTGCCGTGGGGATCGCCCTTGACTGCTGGCAGTTCGCCCACGAGCAGCAGTTGCTGCCCTCGCTCCCCCAGGTGGTGCCCCACCTCGCCGTGGTCCAGGTGGCCGATGGACGGGAGCGCCCGGACACCGATGGGGAACGGTTGCCACCGGGCCTCGGAGGCCTCCCCTTGGCGGACGTGGTCGGCGGGCTGATCGATGCCGGCTACGACGGCGACGTGGAGTTCGACCTGGTTGGCGAGTCGGTGGAATGGCTCGGCTACGACGCCGTGCTCGCCCGGCTGCGGCGCGTGGCCGACGCCTGGTCGCTGGAGGCGGCAACGCGGCGGCCCATGCCCCGGCCGGTGGCCACGCGGATCCGGCACCCCATCCCGGCTGCCCTCGGCTGACCGTCCGGGCTCGCGAAGGGGCCGACCACGTCCTGATCGCCGAGGGACGGGCCGCTCCCAGCGACCTCCCGGGCCCGCGACGGGGGCGAGTCACTTGGCCGGTTGCGGGGAGCGCAGGTCCCACGCCTCGATCCAGTCGGTCTCCAACGGCTCGAAGCCGAAGTCGGCCTTGAGACGGCGGTCGAAGTCGTCCATGTGCGCGGCACCGTAGAAGATCGCGATTCGCCGGCGTCCCTTGCCAATCTGCTCACGGAGCACCTCGAGGGCCGCAGCGTTGCGGTCGGTGATCAGCGTCGATCCCTCCTCGCCGCCGAAAGCACTCGTCAGCACCTCCATGTCGGTGAACTGCTCGGCCATCATCCGCCGCAGGCGGAGGGCGCGCTCGGGGCCGGAACCGAACAGCATGCCGAACATGTCCCCAAGGCCGATGTCGTTGCCACGGCCCCGGGCAGCATCGCGCTCCGCCCGCTTCATCCCCTCGCGCATCAGCCGACCGAACATCGTCCACCACGACTCCCCACGCCGGGCCATCGCCGCGTCGAACTCCTTCGGCGAGAGATCGGCGTGGACGAAGTTGGGGGCCGCGTAGTCGATCTGTTCGAGCTGGAACTCGAGCCCGAGCACGCTCGTCAGCCCCTGCTGCGCCGATCCGATCGCACCGGAGGGCTTCCGGCCCGGTTTCGGCACCCGGGCATTGTCGGGCGCGACCAACTCGTAGAGAACGGCGTCGTAGTCGCGGAACAGATGGTCGAGCGTCGCATAGTAGGCACGGCTGCCGACGTGGACGGCACCCACCAGATCCACTTCCAGCGGGCGCCGCCCCGCTCGATCCGGCCGTTTCTCCCGGTAATGAACCACCGATGTCTCGAGCGCCACCGGCTCGCCCCGTTCGTCGCGCGTGAGGCGGAGGAAGCCGACTTCGGCCACGGCCGCCCGACCACCGGCAGCCGCCGGGGCCTCGTCGGCCCTCGAGGAGACGCCACGGATCGCCACCACCGTCGCGCCGATCCCGACCGCCAGGACGAGCCCGGTGGCCAGACGGGTCCGCATCGTGCTGCCGAAGCTACCGAGACTTCCCATCGTGCGTTTTCCTCCCCGGGGCCTGCCCGGTTGCCGCGCCGCCCGTCCTCACTCGACCTCGTTTCCCAGGGTCACCCCGGGCACACCCCCTGCAGGATACCCGAGCCCTCCCCGGCCGCCAGCCTTTCCCTTCCCCCGACCGGCAGCCACCGCGGAACCGTCAGGGTCTGCCAAGATTCGTCAACTCGGTCGACCCGCACGACCGATACCTCGGGAGGAATCCGCATCGGCGGAACGAATGCTCCTGCTCCCCAGGACACACTGCGATGGCCACACACTCGGGCATCTCACGCGTTTCGGGACTCATCTGCCTGCTCGGGGCCGCCTGGACGGCAGCCACGACGGCACGGGCCGGCGACTGGATGCCACTCCTGCCGAACCAGGACTTCTACGACTTCCAGCTCTTCGCGCCCCCCGATCTCCAAGAGTATGAGATCTGGCCGGAGGCCGACGAGGGGCTGTTCTTCAACTACGACCGGCTCTACTGGGGCATCACGGTGCCCCAGGTGGTGCCGGTCGGTAACACGCAGTTCTTCCCGGTCGAGCCCCTCAACCCACTGGTCGCCCAGCAGCTCAACAACGCTCCGGGCAGCGTGGCGGGCGTGATCATCTATGGCACCGACCAGCTCAACCTGTCGCTCGACACCAGTTGGATGCGGACCAAGATGAGCTGGGGCAACCGCTTCGAGGGAGGCTGGATCTACAACGACACCGGTGCGCTGATCTCCTACTTTGACAGCGGTCCGCAGTCGCAGAGCTTCTCGACGATCAATGAATTCGCCATCAACACACCGGAGCAGGAATTCGAGCAGGATTCCCCGCAGAACGGCGGCGGCGGGGTGGGCAACGTCAACGTCAGCCAGACGGTGTCGACGATCACCACCACCAGCCCCCCGCCCGACCACCTCATCAGCCAGAACTTCACCCAGACCAACTCGACCCGGATCCAGAGCGCGGGAGTGGCGATGCTCGTGCAGCGGCAGGTCCGCCACGCCGGCACCAACTCCGCGTGGAAGTTCGGCCTCGGCCCGCGCTTCGTGCAGCTTGCCGATCGCTACAACCTCTCCTACAACAGCCGCCAGTACGCTTTCCCGCTCGGCGGTGGGGGCACGACCGGTGGTGGCGGTGGCGGTAACAACGGCGGTGGCGGTGGTGGTGGGCTCGGTGGCGGTGGTGGTGGGCTCGGTGGCGGTGGTGGTGGGCTCGGTGGTGGTGGCGGTGGCGTGAACGGCGGTGGGGCCGGCGGCGGCTTGACCGGCCTCGGCCAGGGCGGCTTCGCCACCGGCGGTGTGGGCAGCAGCGCGATCTCGCAGCTCCAGGCCGCGAACGACCTGCAGATCCGTGGCCTCGGCAGCCCGCTGCAGAACGGGGCCTGGGAGACCTACACCAGCAACAACATGGTGGGCCCCGAGTTCTCGATCAACATGAGCACCACCCAGGGGCGTTGGACCTTCGACAGCGATCTCAAGTTCACCGCGGGAATGAATTGGCAGAACAACATCTACCGCGGTTCGAACTTCCCCGACTCGCTCGCCGCCGACTACTTCCGGACGACGTTCGTCTCGGCCAACGTCGTCGCCCAGTCGGCCCTGTCGAACTCGCAGGCCAACATCACCGGTGATCCGATCCTCGTGCAGATCTACGGCGTCGGCCAGCACAACGCGACCAACTCCGCGGAGCACAGCTTCACCTTCACCCCGATCGGCGAATGGCGACTCGGTGCCCAGTTCCGGGTCAGTCAGGCGATCCTCCTCCACTGCGGCTACACCGGCATGTGGATGGGCCAGATTGCCCGGGCCAGCTCCAACACCGCCTTCCTGTCGAGCGTCGACACCGTGCTGACGAGCGTCACCAACCCCAACTACAACCCCGGCACGATCCTCCTCGACGGCAACGGCGATCCGGTGATCCTCAATGGGTCGCCGGTGATCGTGGGGGCCAACGATCCCTCCGCTCCGATCGACAACGTGCGGACCACGGTCGAGCCGCGGCCGGTGCGCTACGGCCGGATCGGTGCCGCCCCGACCCGCGTCCAGGACTACGTGTTCACCAACGGCATCGACTTCGGCGTGGAGGTCAAGTACTGAGCGGCCGGGAGCGTGGCTCCCGTGAAAAGCGCCGCTTTTCGAGTGGCCAAAGGCCAGGGATGGACTTTGGCCACGGGCTGCCAGCAGGCTGTGGCCAAACAGCCTGCGGCACCTCACGGAAGAGGTGCCGGGAGCGCAGCTCCCGTGAAAAGCGCCGCTTTTCGAGTGGCCAAAGGCCAGGGATGGACTTTGGCCACGGGCTGCTAGC
>SXWA01000274.1 GCA_005791575.1 Planctomycetaceae bacterium | reverse complement strand
CGGTCGCCCCCCATCCAGGAGCCGAAGGTGAGGAAGGCAGGCACGCGGAACGCCGTCCCCGGGTACCGGGCTTCGAGCCCGCGGCGGAGCGACGCGTAGACGGCCGGCACCGCCTCCCAGAGGCGCGGCATGATCGACAGGCCGCGGTCCACCTCGTCGAGGACGGTGGGGCGGGTGGGACGGAGAAACTCGGTCTGCCAGAGCACGTCGAGCTCGCCGCGCAGCGCCGCGAGGATTACGGCGCGCTCGCGCGGAAGCAGGTCATCGCGATCGAGCCGTTCGAGGCCGCGCCGCATCCGGCGCAACTTGCCGCGGATCGACCGCCGCTTGGCTTCGCTCGGGTGGGCGGTGAAGACGAGCTCCACGGCGAGCGCGTCGAGGGCCTCCTGCACCCGCTCGGCCGGCCAATCGAGCGTGGCCAATTCGGCGATCCCGGCCGGGAGCGATTCCGCCGGCGGCACCGGATCACGCTGCCGCTCCCGCTCGCGGAGCACGCGCACCCGCTGCCGATCCTCGGCGATGTTCGCGAGGTCGAAGAAGATGCTGAAGGCGCGCGCCACGCAGCGGGCCTCGCCCGGCGACAGCCCCTCGATGCAGGCGGCCAATTCCGGCTCGGCACCAGCGCGACCGGCACGACGGTCACGCGACAGCCGGCGGACCCGCTCGACGAGGTCGAAGGCGTCGCGGCCCGCAAGGTCGACGATCGTCTCACCGAGCATGTCACCCAGCAGACGGACGTCGCGGCGCAGGGGGTCGGTCTTCGGATCGTCGTTCGTCACGTCGGCGACTCCCACGGTCGCCCCACTCTATCCTCGCCGCCGTCGGACGGGAGCCACCACGACCGGCCGTCAGCCCGGAGCGCCCCAGATCGTCCGGCGGGCGACCGGCCACCAGCCGGGCTGGTCGAGGCGACGGTAGGGGGAGTCCGCCGGGAGTGTCCGGATCAGGTGGTCGTGGGCTGCCGAGAGATTGTGGTAGGGCAGCGACGGGAAGAGGTGGTGGAGCGCGTGATACTTGATCGAGAAGGGGAAAAATAGCCAGGTGAGCGGGTCGCTGCCGGTGAAGTTGCAGGAGTCGAGGATGTGGGCCTCGAGCGGCGCCACCGTTCCGTCACCTTGGAAATGATGATCGGCCAGTTGACGCATCTGGTTCATGACGAAGGTGGTGAGACCGAGCAGGTAGAGCAGGGGGATGCGGCTGGGATGGGCCGCGCCCGACCCGACCGCCGCGAGGATCGCCACGGCACGTACGAAGCAGAGCAGCTCCACGGCGGTGATCGCCTTCCGATCGAAGGCGGTGACATGGCGACGGTAGCGGGTGTTGAGGGTCAGGGAACTGGCACGCTCGAGCACGACCGCGCGGAGCCGTGGGTGGAGGAACGTCAGCGGCGCGAGCAGGAAGCGGAGGAAGACCAGCAGCGGGAAGACGAGCATGAACAACGAGTAGCCGAGGGCACTGCGCCAGTTGCCCCCCTCGAGCACGTTGGCGACGTACTCGGGATCCTCGGGCGTGCCGTACATCCGCAGACTGTGGTGGTCGCGATGATGCCGCGTGAAGAACGGCGACGGGGTGAAGGTGAACACCCCGACGAACAGATTCCAGCAGACCTTGAAGGCGCGCATCTCGTGAGCCCCGAGGTGGCAGACCTCGTGGATCAGCGAGCCGAGGCGGTAGAGCCAGAAGACGGCGACCGGAAACGCCGCCAGCTGCGGCCAGGAGCCGAGCGGCGCCAGGAGGTAGATCGTCGCAGCGGTGTAGCCGCAGATCAGGGCGACGAGGAAGTCGGTCCAGTAACGCCGCTGATCGACGGCGAAGTAATCGACCGGGGCGGTACTCACCAGTCGGCGCGCGTCGCGGATCCACTGGGGGCTCGCGGACGATGCGAGGGGATCGTCACACCCGTCATCGACGGCAACCGCGGCGGGGGCCCGGCCGCGGTCGAGCCTCGGCTGGGAATCGTCGGCGGATCTCATCACGAGCCTCCCTGCGGGTCGTCACCACCGGCCGGCAGGGGGGTGCCGACATTCGTCCGGCCGCCTGATGCCCCGGCGGTGACGTTAGAGCAGAAACGGCGGGTGACGGCCAGACCGTGAGGGCAGGCGACGGTCAGCCGCCGATCAGCGCCTTCATTTCCCGGACCGCCTGGCTGAAGCCCACGAGCACCGCCCGGGCGACGATCGAATGGCCGATGTTGAGCTCACCCATCCGCTCGATGCGGGCGACCGGGACGACATTGCGGTAGGTGAGCCCGTGGCCCGCGGCGAGAGCGAGGCCATGGTCGCGGACAAGACGACCCCCTGTCGCGAGATCCACCAGGCGTTGGTCACGGATCTTGTCGTCGGTCGCATCGGCGTAGCGACCGGTGTGGAGCTCAACGGCTGCCGCGCCGAGCTCGGCGGCGAGTTCGATCTGGCGCGGTTCGGCGTCGATGAACAGTGACACGGCGATCCCGGCATCGCGCAAGCGCTTGATGGCCGTCGCGGTGCCCGCGCGGTGCCCCGCCACGTCGAGGCCGCCTTCGGTGGTGATCTCCTCGCGGCGCTCCGGCACGAGCGTGACTTGATCGGGCCGCACCCGGCAGGCGATCTCGATCATCTCCGGGGCGATCGCCGCCTCGAGATTGAGCTTCACCTGCACGGTGCGGCGCAGCACCTCGAGATCACGGTCCTGGATGTGCCGGCGATCCTCGCGGAGGTGCACGGTGATCGCATCGGCCCCCCCCAACTCCGCGAGTGCCGCGGCCCAGACCGGATCGGGCTCGACCGTCCGGCGCGCCTGACGGATCGTGGCGACATGATCGATGTTGACGCCGAGTGTGGCCATCGGGGAGTGGATCCTGCTCCGGACCGGCGCCATCGGAACGACGGTGCCGCTTCGGCTCGAAGGACGGGATGACGAAAAAACCTGCGGCACCCCCGGGAGGGGATGCCGCAGGCATGGTATCGCGGGTCCCCGACCGCGTCCCGGGGGAGCACCCCGGCGGGCCGGATCACGGCTCGTTCATTCCGGCTTCTTCAGCAGCAGCACGGCATTGCCGCGGCTGGTGCGCACCTGGAGCATCACGCCGTCGTCGGGCGCGACCCGCTCGATCGCCGCGGCGAATTCGCCGACCGAGGTGACCGGTGTGCGACCCACTTTGCGGATCAGCATCCCCGGTCCGAGACCGCACTCGGCCGCCACCCCCTCGGCATCGACGCGATCGACGAGCACGCCGTCGAATTCCCCGAACGGGTCGTCCCCCTCACCGGCCACCGAGTCCTTGTCGCGGACCGCCAGTCCGAACGACTCCGAGTAGAACGAATCCTCGCGCTCGACGCGGGGCTGGCGCTGCTGCCCGGCGGCGAGCCGTTCGGGCAGTGGAGCCACATTGATCTCGAGACTCACCTTGCGGCCGTCGCGGAACACGGCCAGCGTGTGTGACTTCCCGACGGTGGCCCGCTCGACCACCTCCTGGAGTGTCCGCGGCCCGTCGATGGCGGTGCCGTCGAACGCGGTGATCACGTCGAGCTCTTCGACACCCGCCCGCGCCGCGGGCGAATCGGGCATCACCTCGGTGACGAGCACGCCGCGCCTGACACCGAGCTTCGTGGCCATCTGACCCTCGACCGGGCCGATCGACACGCCGAGCCACGCCCGCTCCACCTTGCCCTTGGCGATCAACTGGCCGCTCACCCACTTGGCGAGATTGACCGGGATCGCGAAGCCGATCCCCTGGTAGCCGCCGCTGTTGGAGGCGATGGCGGTGTTGATGCCGATCACTTCGCCGGCGAGATTGACGAGCGGACCGCCCGAGTTGCCGGGATTGATCGCGGCAT
>SXWA01000273.1 GCA_005791575.1 Planctomycetaceae bacterium | reverse complement strand
GGCGACGGCATCAACGATGCCCCGGCGCTCGCGGCGGCCACCGTCGGCGTGGCGATGGGCACCGCCAGCGACGTCACCAGCGAGGCCGCCGGGGCGGTGGTGATGGATTCGTCGCTGGTGCGCGTCGACGAGCTGTTCCACATCGCCCGCCGTCTCCGCCGCATCGCCCTGCAAAGCGCCGTCGGGGGGATGGTCGCCAGCCTCGTTGGGATGGCGGCGGCGGCGGCCGGATGGCTGCCCCCCACGGCAGGAGCCCTCATGCAGGAGGCGATCGACGTCGCCGCCGTGGTCAATGCCCTGCGGATGGCATGGAGTTCGGGCCGGCTCTCCGACTACTGATCGGCGTGGGGCGGATCGGCAGTCTTCCCGCCCGCCATGGGCCGGCGCAGGCGGTCGATCGCCACCAGCGCAGCGGTGCCTCCGGCCCAGACCGCGGCACCGGCGAGCGCCGCCGTCGCCATCGCGGCCGGTCCGGCGGCGGCTGCCGCCACGGCACAGATGCCGGCGGAGGTCACCATGCCGGCCGACTCCCCTGCCCGCCGGCACTGCTCCCCGGCGGCGCCGCGCTGGTGGGCGGTCCATTCCGCGGCCAGCGCCGCCCCCTCCGCCACGACGACCGCGGGCACGAGGGTCCGGAGGCCGAACCGGGCGGTCGTCCCCAGTGCCGTCCGCACCAGGAGCCGCTCCCCGCTGCCGGTGGCAAGCCGGGCGGCGAGCATCGCCGCCACCCGCGTCGCCGCCGCCGCGGCACGGCCGAGGAGGATGTCGCTCTGCCGGCTGCTCCGCGCGCCCGTCGCGCACCAGGAGACGAAGTGCTCACAGTTGTCTCCCACCGGGCAGTACCCCTCACGGCCCACCGCCTCCTCGGCACGCCTTGCGATCTCGTCGGCCGGATACACCGCCACCGGATCGTGCACCCGGCGTACCGGCTGCCCACCGGCGAAGGTCTTGAGGCTCGTCCGCACCACCCGTCCGCCGGCGAAGAGCCGCGCTGGATCGTGGGGCTGGGCGTGGACGACCGTGCCATCACCCAGATCGATGCCGAGGTGGGTGTAGGTCACGCCGGGGCCTGCCAGCCACCGCCGCACTGTGAGTCGATCGCCCCGTGCCATGGTGTCGTCCTCCGCGTGGGGCCCCCGCCGGAAGCCGGATCGGGGGACCGTCGTTTCCCCGCACCCCGGGGACGTGCCACCGGGTGTCGGCCTCGGGAGGAGGCTTCATCCGGACTGCTACGCAGCCCCCCCTCGGTCGGTTCGACCCACGCTCGCCGCGGACCGGTGCGCCGCCTGTCATTCTCCCCGCATCCGCTGCCGGAAGTACTTCAGTCCGGGAATGAAGAAGCAGGCGGCACTCACCCCGCCGAAGAGGATGTGCTGGTAAGCGGGCAAAAGGCACATCGCCAGGGACGTGAGGAACAACACCGCGGCCTGGATGTAGAAGGCCCCCGAGAGGATTCCCGCCTTGGCGAAGAACACCACCCCCGCCAGCAGCGCGAGCACCGGGGAGAGGGTGAGCACCGGCAGGCCGAGCAGGTCCTCGACCCAGAACAGCATCACGCTGCCGATCACCGTGCCACCCCAGACATGGGCGATCTGCCGTTCCACCGCGGTCACCGGTCCGGCGCGGTGGCGCAGCGCCCAGAAGATCGGGGCCCACAGCGCCAGCCCCCCGCCCCAGAGCACGAGGTAGGGCCAGCGCTCCGTGACCCCCTGCCAGGCGATCACGTCGGTGGTGATCGAGAGGGCGAGCACGACCACCGAATGCCACATCCACAGCAGCCCCCAGTTCTCGAGCACCACGGCGTGGTGGGTTTCGCGGAGGAGCCGTGCCACCACGTCCGCGAGGCCACCGCGGCGGGCGGCGACGGGGTCGCCGGCGAGGACCGCGCGGAGGTCGGCCGCCAGCGCTGCAGCCGACGGGTAGCGCAGATCCTGCGGTTTCTGCAGGCTCTTGAGCGCGATCAGTTCGAGATCGCGGTCGACGTCGCGGTGGATCGAGCGCGGCACCGGGGGGTCGGCCTCGAGCACCGCCAGGAGGGTGTCCATCGGTGTCGCTGCCTGGAACGGTGGCCGGCCGGTGATCGCCTGGTAGAGGATCGCCCCCAGGCTCCAGACATCGCTCGTGGGGCCGACGTCGCCGCGGCTCCCGGCGGCCTGCTCGGGCGACATGTAGCACGGGGTGCCGAGGATCGCCCCGGTGTGGGTGACGGAGGCATCCTCTTCGAGCCGCTTCGCGAGGCCGAAATCCGACACGCGTGGCTGGCCGGCGGTGTCGATGAGGATGTTGGAGGGTTTGAGGTCGCGGTGGAGTACACCGCAGTCGTGGGCCGCCTGCACCGCCTCGGCGACGCACATCAGCAGCCGGGCCACCTCGCGCGCACCGAGCGGACCGGCGGCGAGCTGCCGGGAGAGCGTCGTCCCGGCAACGTACTCCATCGTGTAGAAGGGTTGGCCGTCCCATTCACCGACTTCGTGGACGGCGACGATTCCCGGGTGGGCGACCCCCGCGGCCGCCTCGGCCTCGCTGCGGAAGCGGGTGAGATCGGCCGCGCTCGCCATGTCGCGGCGGAGGAGCATCTTCACCGCGACCGTCCGCGACAGGCTCCGCTGCGTGGCCCGGTAAACCACCCCCATGCCCCCGCGGCCGAGCTCCTCGTGCAGTTCGTAGTCGCCGAACGTCGCCGGGAGCAGCGTCACGCCGGGCGCGAACCGCGCCCCTCCTCCAGCGGCGACGGGGTCACCCGCTTCCGGGGCCGGTCGCTCGGCAGGGCCGGACGCGAGCGTGGGGGGATCGCTGCCCCCGATCGCCGCTCCGGGAACGAAGATCGTGGAGCGCTCGGCGACGGCGTCGGTGAGCATCATCGCCCCGAACAGCTCACGGAGCTGGCCGGCGAGATCGGGATTGCGCTCGACAAGGGCCTCGAGCCGCGCGTGGGCGGCCGGTCCCGCGATGGCGGAAAGCTCGTCGATGAGGTCGACGAGCCTCCCCTCCTGCTCGTCCGACAACGCCTCCTCGACGGCGCGGCGACGTTCCTGGGGGCGGGCCACTGGCATGATTGACCGTCAGCGCTGGGGGGCAGGGGGAGGAGACAACCTTTCCATGGTAGGCCGGGGGCGGCGATTGTCCGCTGCCTGCTGTCACTCACTCACTCACTGCCGTCGAGCAGGACCCGCAGGCGGCGCATGGCCCGCAGATAGCGCATCCCGGCCGCCGGCTTGGTGAGGCCGATCGCCGCCGCCGCCTCGGCGGTCGAAAGGTGCTCGAAATGGCGGAGGAGGACGATTTCCCGGTCCTGGTCGTCGAGTCGTTCGACGGCGGCGGCAAAGCGGCGCTCCAGTTCATGCCAGGTGGCGGCGGCGGCCGGGGTCATCTCCCGGTCGGCCACCCCGCCGAGCACGTCGCCACCCGACTGGGCCCCGTCGCCTCCGCCCCCCGCGAGCGGCACCTCGCGGTCGATGCTGCGGTTGGCGGCGACCCGGTGGCGACGGTGGGCGTCGATGAGGCGGTCACGCGCCATCTGCCGGAGCCACAACTGGAAGGGCATCACCGGATTGGAGAGGTAATCGCCGAGCCGTCGGTTGGCCTCGAGCATCACGTCCTGCACGATGTCGCTGGCATCCACCCGGCGCTGGACGACCCGGTCCATCCGCCGGTCGATCATCTGCCGGATCGCCTCGCGGTGCCGCTGCAGGAGGCTGTTGACGGCGGCGTCGTCGCCGCTGCGGACGCGGTCGAGCAGCACGAGCGTCGGTTGCCCGTCCGCCGCGCCGATCGGCCCCCCCGCACCCGGTTCCGACGACGTTGTACTCATGACCCGTTCATTCTACCCGACGCCGTCGCGCATCGGTGGAGCCCGGCGCGGCCGTCCGGTCGCCGGGCACCAATTGTCACCGCCGGCAAACGCAGCCCGTCGCCCCGTGTTTTTTGACCACCCCCGGATCGTGATCCATAATCGCCGGCGGTCACAGGACAGACCGCTCCCTGCCGCCCCAGGCGGCGGCCACGAGCCAACGGATTGCCCAAGTGACCCTGCCACGCGTGGCGATGCGCCGGTTTGGTGAAGCGGTGCGGGCCGTTCCGGTCCTGCCGCCGACCGGCGTCGGCAAGTCGGTCGGTCGGCTCGCCGGCCTCGTCTGCTCCGCCGCACTCCTGGCGGGCCTCTGCCACGGCGCCGCGGCCCAGTCGTTCGGGGCGAGTGAAGCCCCGCCAGCGGGATGGCGGCAGTTGGCGCTGCCCTCGGTCCTTCCCTCCGCGCTGCCCTCGGCGCCGGCCGCCGTCGTGCCGGTGGAACGGCCGGAGTGGCCGTTGGCCCCCGAGCCGCCGGCTCTGCCCCCCGGCTTTCCCTCCGCCGCAGGGTCGTCCCTCCCTGCGCAGGCGGCACCGTCACTGTCGGTGGTGCCTTCGGCAGGGAGCGCCGACCTCCTCGCCCGGGTCACGCAGCTCCATGCCGAGCGGCGTTGGGCCGACCTGGTCGGGGTCTGCGAAACTGCGGCCCGGGCAGGCACGCTCACGCCCCCCGTCGCGGAGCGCTACGACCTCGCCAAGATCCACTGCGACCTCGCGCGGCGGCATGGCGAACAGGCGTTCCGCCAGCGCGTGGTGGGGTTGTCGGAGGCGGACGGCCGGCGCGTCACCCGGGAGGTCTTCGGCAGGATCGCCTCCCACCATGTCGATCAACCCGACTACCGGAAGATGGTGTTCCGGGGCTGCCGTGCCCTCGACGTCGCGATCGACGACCCGCTGTTCGTTTCCCTCCACGCCGCTCAGGCGACGCCGCAGCGGCGGGCACTGTATCGCGAGCAGGTCGGTCGTCTGCTCTCCGGACGGGCGCTCGACAGCCAGGACGAGGCGGAGACGGCTGCCGCGTGGGTGGCACGGATCGCCCACTCCACCCTCGGTGTTCCGCCGGCGGTCACCCTGCTGGAGTTCGCGGCGGCGGCGATGGGATCGCTCGACGAGTATTCCGCGTTCCTCACCACTGGCCAGCTCGAGGATCTCTACGCACAGATCGAGGGCAACTTCGTCGGGCTGGGGGTCGAGCTGAAGTCGGCCGAGGACGGTTTGCTCGTGGTCCATGTGATCCCCGGCAGCCCGGCCGACCGATCGGGTTGCCGGTACGGTGACCACATCGTGAGCGTCGACGGTCGGCCGCTCGCCGGCCTCCAGGTCGACGCGGCGGCGCAGCTCCTCCAGGGACCGGAGGGCTCGCAGGTGGCGCTGGTCATCGCCCGGACGGGCGAGCCGCTCCGCGCGGTGCCGGTCCGCCGCGAGCAGGTGGAGGTCCCGAGCATCGAAGACGTCCGGATCATCGATCCGGCGGCCGGGATCGGCCACGTGCGCCTCTCGTCGTTCCAGAAGACCACCGCCACCGACCTCGAGCGCGCCCTGCGCCGGCTCGATGCCGCCGGCATGCGGGCGCTGGTGATCGACCTGCGGGGCAATCCCGGCGGGCTGCTCTCCACAGCGGTGGACGTGGCCGACCTGTTCCTCGACCGCGGCTTGGTGGTGGCCACCCGGGGGCGCAGTCCGGAGGAGGATTTCAACTACACCGCGACGCGGTCGGGCACGTGGCGGATGCCGCTTGTGCTGCTCATCGACGGCGACTCGGCGAGCTCGTCGGAGATCTTCGCCGGGGCGATCCGCGACCACGCCCGCGGCACGCTCGTCGGCAGCCGGAGCTTCGGCAAGGGATCGATCCAGGGGATCTTCCCGCTCGAGGTGGCCGGGGTCGGCATGCGGCTGACGACGGCACGGTTCTTCTCGCCGACGGGGCAGCCCTACAGCCGCGTCGGTGTGCAGCCCCATGTCGAGGTGCGGACGGCGGCCCGGCCGATCGCCGGTGGTGGGGTGGCGGAGCCCGCTGCTGCCGGGGGTGGCGACGCCTCGCTCGAGGCCGCGGTCACGGTCGCGCGGCGGGCGGTGGCGCAGCCGTCCGCCCGGGCAGCGCTGGCCGACCGGTGAGCACCGCGCCGGCGGACATGATCGCCGCCCGTCATCCCAGTGCGTGGGGAGCGCCGCCCCGCCTTCGCCCCGGGCGGCTGCCCGGCCGGTCCTTGAACAAGCCCCGACGCGCGGCTAGTCTCCCAGAGCCGCAGGGGCCGACCCCCGTGCCGCCCGACCCTTCTTCTGGCGGCGGTGCAGGGGGCCTCGCAACGATCTGTTCCGCGCTGGTGCTGCGGGATGAGGTGGGCGACGGGCGTTGGTCCGTCCCCTCCCCTCCCGCGCCGAATCGCATGGCGGATCGGTGCGCTGGTGTGATCGGCACGCGGCAGGTGGTCGCCGTTGAGGCACCGGCGAACCGCCCGGAAACCCAGTCGTTGCGGATCCGCCTGGCGGGGCGGGAGCCGGCGGTGGGTGGCTCCCTGCCCCAGCCCGAGAACCCTGTTCAGCCGCGACCTGTTCAGGCACGACCCGTCCAGACCGTCACACTGGCCGGATCGTGACCCCGTCGTCATCCGTGCACACCCCGCCGTCCTGCATCGGGGCCCCGCGCCCCGGTCGACGGTCCAGCCACCAGAGGAAGGACGTCATGACCAGCGCCCGCGCCAGTGCGATCGCCGCCATCAACAACTACAAGCCCAGTGGTCAGGCCTGGAACTTCCGCGAGACCCCGACCAGCGAGATCTTCGGCTCGAACGTCTTCAACGACGCGGTGATGAAGGATCGTCTGCCCAAGAGCGTCTACAAGGCGCTGCAGGCGACGATCAAGCAGGGCAAGCCGCTCGATCCGACGATCGCCGATTCGGTCGCCCTGGCGATGAAGGATTGGGCGATCGAGAAGGGGGCCACGCACTATGCCCACGTCTTCTATCCGCTCACCGGGCTGACCGCCGAGAAGCACGACAGCTTCCTCACCCCCACCGGCGACGGCGAGGCGATCGCCGAGTTCTCCGGCAAGGAGCTCTGCCAGGGTGAGCCCGATGCCTCGAGCTTCCCCTCCGGCGGGCTCCGGGCCACGTTCGAGGCCCGCGGCTACACCGCCTGGGACCCGACCAGCCCGGCCTACATCCTCGACAACCCCAACGGCACGACGCTCTGCATCCCGACGGCATTCTGCTCCTGGACCGGCGAGGCCCTCGACAAGAAGACGCCGCTGCTGCGGAGCATGCAGGCGATCGACAAGCAGGCGCGCCGCGTGCTCGCCCTGTTCGGTCACAAGGATGTCGGTCAGGTGTCGGCCTCGGCCGGGCCGGAGCAGGAGTACTTCCTCATCGACCGCAATTTCTATTTCGCCCGTCCCGACCTGGTGATGGCGGGCCGCACACTGTTCGGGGCCAAGCCGCCGAAGGGACAGGAGTTCGAAGACCAGTACTTCGGTGCGATCCCGGAGCGCGTGCTGGCCTTCATGCTCGAAGTCGAGCGGGAGCTGTACAAGCTCGGCGTGCCGGTGAAGACGCGCCACAACGAGGTCGCCCCGAGCCAGTACGAGATCGCCCCGGTCTACGAGAATGCGAACATTGCCACCGACCACCAGCAGACCATCATGCAGACCCTCACCCGGGTCGCGCAGAAGTACGGCATGACCTGCCTGCTCCACGAGAAGCCGTTCGCCGGCATCAACGGCTCGGGCAAGCATGTCAACTGGTCGATCGGCTGCCGGCTCGGCAACCTGCTCGAGCCCGGCGAGACACCGCATGCCAACATGCAGTTCCTCGTCTTCTGTGCCGCCGTGATCCGCGCGGTTCATCTCCACTCCGACATGCTGCGGGCGGTGGTGGCGGCCAGCGGCAACGACCATCGCCTCGGCGCCAACGAGGCCCCGCCGGCGATCATCTCGATCTTCCTCGGTGAGCAGCTCGCCGACGTCTTCGAGCAGATCGAGAAGGGGAAGGCGACCACGAGCAAGAGCTCCGGCACGCTGACGGTGGGGGTCGATACCCTGCCGCCGCTGCCCAAGCATGCCGGCGACCGCAACCGCACCAGCCCGTTCGCGTTCACCGGCAACAAGTTCGAGTTCCGGGCGGTGGGGGCGAGCCAGTCGATCGCCGGGCCGCTGGTGGCCCTCAACACGATCGTCGCCGAGAGCCTCGACTACATCGCCACGGAGCTGGAGAAGGTGACCGGCGGTGATATCGCCAAGCTGCCGGCGGCGGTGGAGAAGCTGCTCCAGCAGATCGTCTCCCAGCACAAGGCGGTGATCTTCAACGGCAACGGCTACGCCCAGGAGTGGCACGACGAGGCCAAGAAGCGTGGGTTGCCCAATCTGAAGGCCACCCCCGAGGCCCTCGACGTGCTCGTCGCCCCGAAGAACATCGCCCTGTTCGAGAAGTACGGCGTGCTCTCGGAGCGCGAGCTCCGCAGCCGCTACGACATCTACATGGAGCGGTACTGCAAGGACATCAACACCGAGGCCCAGTCGGCCCTGCAGATCGCCCGGACGTTGATCCTCCCGGCCGGGTACCGCTACCAGGGGGAACTGGTGAACACCGCCAGCAAGCTCAAGATCCTCGGCCAGCCGGTCCACATGGGCACGCTCGAGAAGCTCACCGGCTTGGTGGGCGATCTGGAGAAGAAGATCGACGGTCTCGAGAAGGTGCTCGCCCACCATGGGGCCAGCGATCTGCGTGGCGAGGTCAAGCACTTCCACGCCGAGGTCATCCCGGTGATGCTGTCCCTGCGGGAGACGGCCGACCAGATCGAGACCATCCTCCCCGACGACCTCTGGCCGCTGCCCACCTACCGCGAGATGCTGTTCATCAAGTGAACGACGTTTCCCCGGTGGGGCAGGCTTCCGACGACGGCACGGCACTGGCCCAGGCGATCGCCGCCGCAGGCGATCGCCTGGGTCTGGCCGTGCCGGCGGCGGCGCACGGGGCGCTCGCGCGTTACGCGACGGCCCTGTGGCGCTGGAACGAGCAGATCAATCTCACCCGGCACACCGACGTCGAGAAGTTCGTTTCCCGCGACGTCGCCGACTCGGTGGCGATCGCCGCCCATCTGGCGACTGGGGAGCGCGTCCTCGACGTGGGGACCGGTGGTGGGGTGCCGGGGGTGATTCTCTCCCTCCTCCGACCCGACCTCCGGGTCGAGCTGTCCGACAGCGTCGGGAAGAAGGCCCGGGCGGTGCGCGGGATCCTCGCCGAGACGGGGCGGGTGCTGCCGGTCCACGACGGTGCGGCCCAGGATCTGGTCGCCCGGCGCGCGGCCCGCGATCCGTTCGACACGCTGGTGGTCCGGGCCGTCGCCCCGCTGGTGAAACTCCTCACCTGGTTCGAGCCGGTCTGCGGATCGTTCGGCCGGATGCTCGTCGTCAAGGGGCCGCGGTGGGAGGAGGAGAAGCGCGATGCCCGGCACCGTGGTCTCGTCAAGAAGGTGACGGTGCGGCGGGTGGCCGCGTGGCCGATTCCCGGCAGCGACAACGAGAGCGTGCTCCTCGAGGTGCGCCGCCGGGCTCCGGCGGGGCCGCCCGCAGGCCGCGGTCGGTGAGGCACCGGGAGCGCACATCCCGGGGAGTGCGCTGCGTTTCGACCGCCAATCCCCTCTGGCGGACTACCGGCGGCTGACGGGTAGAATTGGGTGCCTGCCGGTTACCCCGCCTCCCTCGGGTGTCGTCGATGCCAGCCTGCGGACGAGCGATTGGACCAATCCCGGCCGCCTCGTTCCGGACGATGCTGCTCTGGACCGCGATCGCCCTCGGGGCGTCGGCGGCCGTGGGCCAGTCCGCGGACGGACCGGGCGCCGGCGATCACCCCGGCCGGGCGATCTACCTCCAGCACTGCCAGCGCTGCCATGGTCCCGACGGGGAGGGCACCGACCAGGTTTCCGCACCCCTCGTCGGTGAACGGTCGATCAACCAGCTCGCCGCCCTGATCGACGAGACGATGCCGGAGGACGACCCCGACGCGGTCGATGCCGCCGCCGCACGGCAGGTGGCCGAGTACGTGCATGAGGCCTTCTATTCGCCCCTCGCCCGCGAGCGCACCCGTCCCGCACGGGTGGAGCTCTCGCACCTCACGGTGCGCCAGCATCTCCACTCCATTGCCGACCTTGTCGGGTCGTTCGCCGGCGAGCTCCCGTCGCTCGGCGGGGAGCGTGGGCTCGCCGGCAGCTATCACAAGGGGCGTTCGTTCGACGGGCAGCAGCGGATCTTCACGCGGATCGATCCCGGGGTGCGCTTCGACTTCGGCACCGAGGGACCCGACCCGGAATTGTTCGAGCCGGGGCGGTTCGCGATCCGCTGGAGCGGATCGGTCGTCCCGACCGACACCGGGATCCACGAGTTCGTGGTGCGCACCGAGCATGCGGTGCGGCTCTACGTCAACCAGCGCGGCGACGCCGAGGATCCCCTCGTCGATGCCTGGGTCAAGTCGGGCACCGACACCGAGTTCCGTGGCCGCGTCATGCTCCTCGGCGGCCGGCCCCAGCCGCTCGTGCTCGAGTTCTCCAAGGCCAACCAGGGGGTCGACAATCCGAATCGCGAGCGACCCACGCGGGCCACGGTGGAGCTCCTCTGGCGCCGTCCCGGCGGTCTCCTCGAGACGGTTCCAGCGCGCTGCCTCATTCCCGAGGGGGCGCCGCCGACGCTGGTGCTGACCACCCCCTTCCCTCCCGATGACCGCAGCACCGGCTACGACCGGGGCACGGGCATGTCGGCGGAGTGGCTGGGGGCCGCGACCACGGCGGCGATCGAGACCGCCGACCATGTCGCCGCGGAGGTCGACCGGCTCGCGCGGGTGCGCCGGGATGCCCCCGATCGCCCCGACCGGCTCCGGCGGTTCGCGGCCACGTTCGCCGGCAGGGCGTTCGGGCGGCCGCTCGACGAGGATCTGCAGAGACTGGTGGTGGAGCGCCCGTTCGCCGACGTCGATCCCGACGCCGGCCTGCGACGGTCGATCCTCGCCATCCTGGTGTCGCCGCGGTACCTCTTCCGCACCGACGGATTCGCCGACGGCGCGCGCCCCGTGGCCGATCCATACCGTGTGGCCGGCCGGTTGGCGCTCGGCCTCTGGGACTCGATCCCCGATCGGCAGCTGCTCGAGGCCGCCGAGCGCGGGCAACTCGCCTCCCCGGAGCAGATCCGCCGTCAGGCGGAACGGATGCTCGTCGATCCCCGCGGGAGGTCGAAGCTCCGCGACATGCTGGTCACCTGGTTGCGACTCGATCAGTCCGCCGAGATCGCCAAGGATCCGGAGCGCTTCCCGGAGTTCACGCCCGAGGTGGCGGCCGACCTGCGGACCAGCCTCGAGATCCAACTCGACGAGCTCCTCTGGCGGGGGCCGACCGCCGACTTCCGTCGCCTGTTCACCGACGACGAGATGCCGCTCAACGGGCGGCTCGCGCCGCTGTATGGGGTCGATCTGCCGGCCACCGCCGACTTCCGCCGCGTGCGCCCCGACGGTGGCCAGCGCGCGGGCGTGCTCACCCATCCCCACCTGTTGGCAATGCTCTCCTACCGCAGCGCCACCTCGCCGATCCACCGGGGGGTGTTCCTCGCGCGGGGTGTGCTCGGCAATGTGCTCAAGCCGCCGCAGGAGGCGATCGCGCCGTTGGCGCCCGATCTCCATCCGGGCCTCACGACGCGGCAGCGTGTCGAACTGCAGACCAGCCCGGCCACCTGCCAGACCTGCCACGCGCTGGTCAACCCGTTGGGCTTCGGTCTCGAGGCCTTCGACGCCATCGGCCGCCACCGTCCCGTCGTGAGGACGGATGGCCCGGCGGAGACGGTGGCCGAGGTGGCCGTCGATGACAGCGGCGCCTACCAGCCCCGCCATGGCGCGGCGGTGGGCTTCCGCGGAGCCAGGGAGTTGGCCGCGATGGTCGCCGCCAGCGACGACTCCCGGGAGGCCTTCGTCCGCAACCTGTTCCATGCCCTCGTCCGGCAGCCGGTGCGGGCCTACGGGCCCGGCATGCAGGGGGCCCTCGAGGCCTCCTTCGGCGAACAGGGCTATGACATCCGCCGTCTGGCGGTCGATATCATGGTGGCGACGGCACTGGGCCCGCCGGCCTCGGCTGCCACCGCCGGTCCCCCCGGAGCACCCTCGCGATGACGCACCACCACGGACCGATCGGACGACGGGAGTTGCTCCGCCGCCTCGGGGTCGGCTCGGCGGCCTTGCCGTTTCTGGGGAATCTCCCCAGCCTCGCCCGGGGGGCGGCGGTGGGGCCGAAGCAGCGGTTGATCGTGCTCTTCACCCCCGATGGAACGGTCCGGAAGAACTTCTGGCCCGCGGCCGGGTCGCTCAGTGCCGCCGTCGACGGTGCGCCGGTGGCGCTGCCGCCGATCCTCGCTCCGCTCGAGCCGTTCCGTGACCGGCTCCTGACCCTCAAGGGGGTCTGCAACAAGATCCGCGGTGACGGCGACGGCCACATGCGCGGGATCGGCTGCCTGCTCACCGGCGTCGAGCTGTTCCCCGGCAACATCCAGGGGGGGAGCGACACGCCGGCCGGTTGGTCGAGTGGGCCGTCGATCGACCAGGAGATTCGCGCGCACCTCCAGGCGCGCCCCGAGACCGCCACCCGGTTCGGTTCGCTCGAATTCGGCGTCCTCGTCCCCAATCGAGCCGACACCTGGACGCGCATGGTCTATGCCGGTCCGAACAAGCCCGTGGCGCCGATCGACGACCCCTACCAGATGTTCGCCCGCCTGTATGGTCAGACACGTGACCGCGAGAGCCTGCGGAGCGTGCTCGACGAGGTGCGCGAGGATCTGGCGGCGGTGTCGGCCGTCCTTCCGGCCGAGGACCGGCGGATCCTCGAGGAGCATGCGGCCCTCGTCCGTGGGTTCGAGGAGGAGCTGGCGGAGCAACGGACCGCGGCTGCCCATGCAGTGCCCGTACTGGAGCCGGGCATCCTCGAAGACAACGACCGGATGCCGCAGATCAGCCGGATGCAGATCGAATTGCTCGTCGCCTCCCTGGCGGCCGACTTCACGCGCGTGGCCAGCCTCCAATACACCAATTCGGTGGGCCAGCCACGGATGCAGTGGCTGGGGATCGACGAGGGGCAGCACGACCTGTCCCACGAACCCAACAGCAACGCCGCCGCCCAGGAGAAGCTGACACGGATCAACGCCTGGTATGCCGGCGAGGTCGCCCATCTGGCGCGTCGCCTTGCCGAGACGCCGGAGCCGGGTGGCGACGGTTCGCTCCTCGACCACACGACGATCCTCTGGACGAACGAACTCGGCGAGGGCAATTCCCACACCCGCAACGACATCCCCTGGGTGCTCGTGGGCGGGGGGCTGGGATTCTCCACCGGCCGGGCGCTCGAGTTTCCCGAGGTGGCGCACAACCGCTTTCTCCTGGCGCTCGCCCACGCTTTCGGCCACACCGGTCTGGAGCGGTTCGGGAATCCCGACTTCTGTGGCGACGGTCCGCTGACCGGGTTGGCCTGAGCGGTGACGATGCTCCGCGTGGTCCGCAGAGGCATGATCGCGGCGGTCGCTGCCGGGGTGATGATCACCCTGCTGCCGCCGTGGCGGCTGCGGGTCGAGGGGCTGTCGATGCTGCCGGGCCTCCAGCCGGGGAGCGTGGTCCGCATCGGCTGGAGGGAGCGGCTGGCGGCGTGGTGGGGGGCACTGCACCGGTACGACCGCTGGGTGGTGCGGGCGCCCAATGGCGGACTGGCCGTGAAGCGACTGGCCGGCCTTCCCGGGGAGCGGATCGGGATCCGCGACGGCGATCTGCTGGTGGACGGAGAGCCGCTGCTCACGCCACCCCCGGTCCTGAGCGAGTTGGCCAGCGCCGTGCCGGCCAGCGCGACCCGGGGGGGCGATGCCCATGTCCGACTCGCCGCCACCGCCACGGTGTATGACGACTGTCCGCAGGCGGTCGGGGAGCGGCGGCTGCTCCTGCCGGTGGTCGATGGCGGGGCGTGGGGGGTGGTCTGCGGGGGGCGCGGCGAATCCCGCTGGTGGGTGCGCGCGAGCCTCGGCGGGCGCAGCGTCACCTGGCGGCTGCATCGCGGGGGTACCGTGGCGGTGGTCTGCGGTCGGCTCGATGGCCGGTTCGTCGCCGCGGCGTGGCCGGTGGGTGGGACGCCGCCGCACCGTCCCGACGGTGCGTTGGCGTGGCCGGCAGGCATCCCCGCGGCGTGGCCGGTGAACCTGGCCTGGGAATCGACCGTGGCGGCCGATCCCTTCACGGCGACGCTCGCCACCGGCGGCGCCGCCGGGGGGGCCGTGCTCGACTGCGGGTTGTGGCGCGACCTCCTCCATCGGCCTCCCGCCGGCGGGGGCACGGAGTGGACGATCGATCACGCTGCGGTGTGGGTGCTCGGGGACAATCCGGCCGCGAGCCGTGACAGCCGCTCGTGGGGGGCGATCGGCCGGCGCCTCCTCGTGGCGCCGATCGCGGTCGAGTGAGCGGCGCCGGTCAGGTGGTTCCGCAGCGTGGCAGCATCCGGTCTGCCTCGTGGAGGACGACGAGCGATTCGGTCCGCGCCGCCAGCCGCTCCACCGCCTCGGGTGTGCGTGCATTGCCGAAATCGAGCTCGTCCACCAGCGTGTCGGCGAGCGTCGAGAGGAGCACGAGGCGGCGCTGGCCGAGGGCGTGGGCGAAGAACCTCGTCTGCACGGCGTCGGCGATCAGGTCGCGGTCGGTTCCGGCCAGGGCCTCCTCGACCAAGGGCCGGACCGCGATACCCTCGCGCCACCGGCGGAACACCGGGCCCGGCTCCGCCACCTCGCCGACGATGCAGATCGTGGCATCGGGGGTGGTGACCCTGGCGGCGGCAGCCACCGCGCGGGTGAATGCCGCCGGGCCGGGGCCGTCGGCGGAGAGCGTTGCCACCGCGAGCCGCGCCGGCGACTCGATCCGCGGTCGCCAGCCCCCCGCCGCCTTCCGCGCCGCCGCGGCGGCGTCGTCAGGGAGGCCGAAGCAGGCCGCATGGAGTGTGGCTCCCCGGCCGGCGACGAGCCGGAGGTTCGCCAACACCCCCAATTGCCAGCGCATCTGATGGATGGAGTCGGTCCATTCGTCGATGGCGGCGCGGCCGCGGCGCGCAAGGCGGCGGTCGATCGCCAGTCCGCAGCCGCTGCGCCCGAAGGCCGGCCACAGTGCGGTGGCCGGGTCGGCGCCGCCGAGGGAGGCGTCCCAGCGCCAGCCGCCGACCTCGACGACGAGATCGGCGTCGACCAAGGTCCGCGCCAGATGGAGCGGCCGTCCGGCGGCGTCGGCGGCGAGATACGACGTATCGGTCTCGGCGTCGCCTTGGTACTCGACCGCTCCGGGGGGGAGCGGCATCGTTCCGCGGCGGGCCACCACCACCGCGACGTCGCTCCCGGCGACCCCAGCGGTCAGCAGGCTCTCCTCGACCGCGGTGACGACGTGATCACCCTCGGGGATCTCGCCGGTGATCGCCACCGCCACCCGGTCGCCCGGCACCGCATGCGCCGGCAGCGGCGGGCCGGCCACGGGCGCGGCCAGCGCGGCGCGCACCAGCGCCGCTGCCGCGGCCCCTGTCACCCCGGGCGGCCCGGACCATTCGCTGGCCCGGGCGCCGATCCCCACCTCGAGGATGAGCGGATCGCTCCGACCGTGGTGAACGAGAATCGCGGTCACGTGCCCGATGGTCCCGAGGCTGGGGCGGCTGTCGGTCCGCCGGTTGGATGAGCGCCATCCTACCTGTGTGGACGGTCACGGGCAGGGTGAGGGCACCCGATGGGTCGGAGGTCTTCGGGCGGAGAAATGCGGTCACGGGGTTTTTTCACCCGGCGCGTGGGATGGCAGCGATTCGCCGAGCGGATCGATCGTCACGGTCGGCAGTTCTTCACGGACCGGTCCCCTTTCGCAGTCGCGATCATGGCTCAACTGCCGGGGCCCACGGCGACGACAAGCGAAGGGCCGGGATGACGTTCCCGTGCCCGCCGCAGGAGCGCTTGCCATGAAAGTCCACGCCGCCCACCGTGCCACCCACGTTCCGCACCGCCGCCACCGTCGGTCACCGGTCGGTGCCGCTCGCGTCGGAGGTGGGCTGTGGATCGGGATTGCCGCCCTGTCGCTGGCCGTCGGATGGTCGACCGGCCGCAGCCAGGAGATGCCGATCGAGGGGGGGCTGCCGATGGAGACCGCTGGGCCAGCCTGTGGCTGCCGTGGCGGGCAAACGCCCCCCTGGCACGGGAGCGTCGCGGCTGCTCCCGGGGGTTGGCATGCCCCTGCATGTGCGCCGGCGTGTGGCCACGGCTACGGTCCGGTCTGCGGCCAGATGGGGGCAGGCTGTGGGTGGTGGGGCTCCCGCGGGATGGGCTATTCGCTGCCGCCGCTTTTTCCCCGGCTGAGTACCTTCTGCCGGGACGGGTATCTGCCCACTCCCCCGCCCGTCGCCGTGCCGCGGTGCCACAACTGCGGCGTGATGATCGACGGCGGGTTCTGAGCCACGCGGTGCGCGCGAGCGCCGCAACGGGAATGCGGCCGTCGTACGCCGCGCGCGGTGGGGTTCAGCGCCAGCCGCCGGCGACGAGCAGCGCCGCGGTCACGACGATCACGCCGATGACGTCAAGCACCGCGCCGGCCGCGATCATCGACCGCAGCGGCACCCGACCGGTGCCGTAGACGATGGCGTTGCAGGGGGTGCTCACCGGGAGCATGAAACCGAGGCTCGCAGCGAACGTGGCGGCGAGCGCCGCGGTCAGCGGGTCACCGCCGGCGGAGCGGGCCAGCGCGATCGCCACCGGCACGACCATGTTCACGCTGGCAGTGTTGCTCGTGAACTCGCTGGTCAGCACCGCCACCAGCGCCGCCGCCGCGACCAGCGCCGCGGCGCCGGTGCCGCTCGGCAGCCAGCCGGTGAGCCCGCGGCCGATGGCCTCAGCGAGGCCGGTGGTGAAGGCCAGCTTTCCCAGCGCCATCCCGCCGCCATAGAGGAGGATGATGCCCCAATCGATCCGTGACGCCTCGCTCCACGCCAGCGCGCGGCGGCCGGGTCCGCCGGGGAGCAGAAACAGGAGCAAGGCCCCCGCCAGTGCCGCCACCCCCTCGGGGCACCGCGCCCCCAGGGCGACGACGGTCGGGTGCCGTTGACCGAGCACCACGGCCAGCATCCCGGGCAGCACCCAGAGGGCCACGGTGACCGCGAACGCGGTCGCTGTCGAGCGTTGACCGGATGTCCAGCCCCCGAGTGCCCGTCGTTCCCGGGCCACGAGGTCGGCCACGCCCGGAAGGCGCTCGACGCCGGCGGGAAACATCCATCCCAGCAGCAGCCCGGCGATGGTGGTGAGCACGACCACGATCGGCACGCCGAGGCTGCACCAGGCGGCGAACGACAGGTCGACACCGAGGGTGTCGCGGATGAAGGCCAAGCCGATGACGTTCGGAGGGGTGCCGATCGGGGTCGCCAGCCCGCCGATCGAGGCGGCGAAGGCCACGCACAGAAGCAGCCCGGATGCGAACGCCGGCTCGAGCCTGGCGCCGGCTCCGCTGCCGTGCCGCGCGGCGGCGTCCTCGATCGCCACCACCATCCCCCCGACGATCGTCACCATCATCGCCGTCGTCGCGGTGTTGGAGATGAAGGCGCTCACCAGGGCCGAAACGAACGCCACCGCCGCCATCACCCGGCGTGGCCGTTCACCCACCCAGGAGAGCCCGAGCACCGCGTAGGCCAGTCGCCGGTCGAGCCCGTGCACGCGGATCGCCTCGGCGAGCATGAACGATCCGATGAACAGGAAGACGACCGGATCGGCGAACGGCCGGAAGACCTCCTCGGCAGGGGCGACGCCCGCCACGACGCAGGCCACCGCACCGGCCAGCGCCGTCACCGGCAGCGGCAGGGCTTCGGTCACCCAGAGCACGACGACCGCGGCGAGGATCACGGCCAGCGACGTGGCTTCCGGCGAGAGCGGCATGGCAGCGTGCCCTTCGCGGCAGGCGCGCGGCATGCCGCGGGGCGCGTCTGGCCACGGGCCGTGCGGCCCATGGCCAGACGCACGATCGGTCTGCCGACGGCGGTCAGTAGGTCTTCCCGAGCGCCGCCTGGGCGGCGGCCAGCCGGGCCACGGGCAGGCGGAACGGCGAGCAGCTCACGTAGTCGAGACCGACTTGGTGGCAGAACACCACCGAATGGGGATCGCCGCCATGCTCGCCGCAG
>SXWA01000272.1 GCA_005791575.1 Planctomycetaceae bacterium | reverse complement strand
TGTCGTGGACGCCGTTGATACACTCGAAGGCGAAAGCGATGCCGAGCGCGAGCAGGAGGAGGAGAAGCTGGCCCGTGCCGAGCGACCCGAGGGCGTCGAGGAGTTCCATGCGGGTTCCCTCCGGTGGGCGGCACGTGACGCGGCACGATTCCTGCGGCCAGCCAGCGTAGCAGCCGCCGGAGGAGTCCCCGCGTGGACTTTTCTCCGGCGCACACACGGCGACGCCCGGGGGAGCCGTGCTTCCGGCACATGATTCCCGGGCAGGGACGGCCCCGTGCCCGTCACCGGCGTTTTCCCTTCCGCGCGTGACAAACCCACCCGGCCATCGCCCATCGTGTTGGCAGGCGGATCGCTGCGCCATGGGAGCACAGGCCCGAGGGGCCGGGAGGGGGCGATGGAGGGGTTGCTGGTTCTCGTCGGATTGGCCTTGGCGGGGGTGGTGTTCATCCTCCCGCTGCTGACCTACGTTCTGGTCCGCCGCCTGTCCGAGGAGCAGCAGGGCATGGCGCGCGGGCTCGAGCGCTTGTCGCGGCTGGTGGAAGGAGTCGATCGTCGCCAAAGGGACGCGCTCGACCTCCCCGGGCCCTCTTCCACCCCGGGCGCCGCATCACGGCCGACGCCGCCGCCGTCCCGGCCGGCATCCGCGGCTGAACCCACCCTCCATCCCTCCCCTGCCCCGCTCAGCGACACTTTGCCGGCTTTCGCGCCAGCAGCGTCCCTTGATGAGCGTGTCGAGGGGCCGCCCACCGGCGCCGCATCCGGCCCCGATCGGCAGGGTGCTGCACCGGTCACGCCGGCGCTGGCCGCGGCCGTCGCCGGCCCCGCGGCGGAGCCGTCATCCCCCGCCGACCGGGTTCCCCCGCGGCCGATCGACCGCGCGCCGCCGCCGCCACGCGTGCCGAGCCGGTTCGAGGAGGCTGCCGCCGAGACGATGGGAAAGATCTGGAACTGGATCATCGTCGGCGAGGAGCACGTTCCCGAGGGGGTGTCGCCGGAGTATGCCGTCGCCAGCCAGTGGCTGCTGCGCGTCGGGATCGTGACCCTCCTAGCCGGCATCGGCTTCTTCCTCAAGTACTCGATCGACAACGGCTGGCTCGGGCCGGTGGCCCGCGTCCTCCTCACCGCGATCACCGGCCTGGCGATGCTTGTCGGCGGCACCCGGCTCCTCGGCCGGCGGTATGCCCTCATCGGGCAGGGGCTGATCGGCGGCGGCCTGGCAGCGCTGTATTTCGCCGTCTTCGCCGCCCACCAGTTCTTCGACCTGCTCACGGCCGGCCCCGCCTTCGCGCTGCTGGCGGCGATCACCGTCCTCGCCGGCGGGATCGCCGTGCGCTTCGATTCGATGCTCGTCGCGGTGCTGGGGATCATCGGCGGCTATGCCACGCCGCTCATGCTCGCGACACCGGGGGTGAACATGCCGGCCCTGTTCGGCTATGTCCTCGTGCTCGGGGTGGGAATCCTCGGGATGTGCTTCTGGAGGGATTGGGCGCTGGTGAACGTCCTCTCGTTCATCGGCACCTGGGGCCTCGTCATCCCGGTGCTCCGGACCCACTACGACGACTCGCAGTTCGCCACCGTGTTTCCCTTCGTGGTCGGCTTCTTCGTCGTCTTCTCCACCGCCACGTTCCTCTTCCAGATCGTCCGCGGGCGGCGTTCCCACCTGTTCGACATCCTCGCTCTGCTCGTCAACGCCGGCGTGTTCTTCGCCGTCGCGAGCCGGATGGTGGACGCCGCCTTCGGGAGGCAGTGGGTGGCGGTGCTGTCGCTCGTTCTCGCCGGGTTCTACGCCCTGCACGTCGGGCTCATGCTCCGGCGGCGGGTGGTGGACCGCGACCTGCTCGTCTCGTTCCTCGGCCTGTCGTCGCTGTTCGTCACCCTGACGATGCCGCTGGCGCTGTCGGCGGAATGGGTCACCGCGAGCTGGGCGGTGCAGGCGGTGGTCATGCTCTGGATGGCCGACCGGCTCGGGAGCCGGTTTCTCCGTGTGGCGGCCTGCGCGGTGCTCGGCCTGGTGATGCTCCGCTTCTCGTTTCTCGACCTGCCGGGGGCGTTCGGCCGGGAGGGGAAGACGCTGCCGCTGGCCGACGCCCTGCCGCTCCTGATCCGCCGGATCGCCTCGTTCGGCGTCCCGATCGGCGCCTTCGCGGCGGCGGCGTGGCTCCTGCGGCGGGCCGCGGCCGACGACGTGCCGGGGCCAAACGAGAAGCGGCTCGTGACCGCCGCCAACGACATCCCGGTCGGCCCCGTGATGCCGACGCTCGTCGAGGCGATCGTCATCGCGGCGGTGGCGATGTTCGGCATCTACCTCCACCTCGAGATCAATCGCACGGTCGGCGCCTTCTACGACCCGCTCCGACTCCCCCTCCTCACCGTGGTCGCCGTGATCTCGCTGGGGCTGCTCATCTCCAGGGTGCGGCGCTGGTCGGATGACGCGACGAGCCTCGTGTTCGTCGCCGCACTGGTCGCGCTGGGGCTCAAGCTCGTCTGCTGGGATCTCGTCGCCTGGGGCGTGCGACCCGATCGGTTCGTCTACGCCGGGCCCTACACCCTCCAGGCGGCCCTCTTCCGGGCGATCGACTTCGGCGCCGTGGCCGGCTTCCTCGCCACGGCCGTCGCCCTGGTCGGCACGCGTCAGCCGCGGGAGCAGATCCGCCGCGCCTGCATCGTCGCCGCGGTCGCCATGGGGTGGCTCTGGACCACGCTCGAAGTCAATTCCTTCCTCGCCGAGCGTGCCCCCGGCCTCCGCGCCGGTGGCGTGTCGATCACCTGGGCCCTGTTCGCCCTCGGGCTGATCCTCTCCGGGATCGTCCGCCGCATCCCGGCGGCGCGGTACGCCGGCCTCGCCCTCTTTGCCGTGGTGGCGGTGAAGGTCTTCGTGTCGGACCTCGACTCGCTCGACAGCCTCTGGCGGATCGTCGCCTTCATCGTGCTCGGCGTCCTGCTCCTGGCCGGATCGTTCCTCTATCTGCGGTTCCGTGAATCGCTCACCGGCCAGGCGCAGCCCGCTGGCCCGGAGGTGCCCCGATGAAACGCTGCCTGCTGACGGTGCTCTGCGCGATCGGCCTGCTCGCGGCGCCACCGCGCGGGGCCGGCGCCGCCGGTGTCGCCGGTGAACTCCGCTGGCGGAGCGACCTGGCGGTGCCCGCGCGGTCGGCCGACGATCTGGTGGCGGTGCGCCTCGACGGCGCCATCGCCGACGCCACCGCCGCCGGGTTCGCCGACCTGCGGATCATCGACTCGGCCGACCGCGAGGTGCCGCTGGTCATCCGCACAGGCTCGGTCGTCAAGGAGCGCACGGTGCGCACGTCACATCCGGTCGCCGGCCCGCGCCTCGAGCCGCGCGACGACGGCGGTGTGGAGATCACCCTCACGATCGATCCGACGCGGCACAAGGCCCCGATCCACGGCTTCGGCATCGTCACCCCGCTGGTCAACTTCCAGCAGCGCGTGCGCGTCGAACGGCAGGATGCCGACGGCGAGTGGACGGTGCTGGTCGAAGATGGCGTCCTCTGCGACTACAGCCAGTGGATGGATGTGCGCACGACCGGGATCCCGTTCTCCGCCGACCACCGCGCGACCGTGGGCGGGACCTACCGGATCACGATCGCGGAAGCCACGGCGGAGCAGCAGTCGCAGGTGCGCGAGGTGGTGCGGTCGCTCGAGCGCGGCGTGGAGACGGGGCTCGAGGAGCGGTTGCTCATCCGCCGCCAGCCGTTCCGCATCGACCGGATCGAGGCCTGGCACGACGAAACGGTGGCCGAGCTCAGCCCGGCCGACCCGGTGGCGCGGACCGTGCGCTCGTGGAGCGTGGTCGAGGACGACGAGGCGAAGGTGAGCCGGATCCGTGTCGAGACCGCCGGCGGACCGGTCACGGCGCTGCGGCTCGCCGTGGCCGACCGCAACTTCCGGCGCGACGTGACGGTGACCGCCCTCGCGCCCATCGATCCGGCGGGGCGGAGGAGCACACTCCCTGCGGTGCTCGGGCATGCCCGGATCGAGCGGCTCGATCTCCGCGGGCTCGCGCGGGAGCAACTCACCGTGGCGATCCAGAGCACCTGGAAGGGGCCGTTCGAGATCGTGGTCGCACGCGGCGACAGTCCGCCGCTGCGCGTGACGGGGATCGAGGCGGTGGGGCCGGCGTTCACGGCGGTGTTCCTCGCCGTTCCCGACGAGACGTATCGGCTCGCCTACGGCCGCCCCGAGCGCTCCGACGCGCTGCCCCCGCCCCGCTACGACACCGCCGCCATCGAGACGGCGCTTGCCGCCGGCCGGATCCCGACGATGGTCGTGGCGGGGCCGGCGACGGAGGTGCCGTTCGCCGCGCCCGCCGTCCCGATCTCACGGGTCATCACCAATCCCTGGGTGCTCGGCACCGTGATCGTGGTGCTGGCGGCAACGCTCGCGCTTTCCCTCCTGCAGGCGGCGCGGCGGATCGACGAGATCCCGGCCGGGCGCGACCCGGCAGACGAGGCCGGCGCCGCGGCCGGGCAGCCGACGGACCGGGACTGATGCCGTGTGCACGCATCACGGCACGCGCACCGGTGGCAGCCTGCCGCTGGTTGGCGCGCGGGCGGGAGCGTATCGTGGCCGCATCGCCCTCCTGCCCCTCCTGCTGAGCCACCCGGTTTCCGAAAGGGCCACCGATGCCGCCACTCGCTCCCTGTGATCGTGGCCGTGCGCGCCAGAGCCGCGGCTGGCAGGGGCCGATGTGGCTGGCCGTCGCGCACCTTCTTTGCGGTGGCGCCGTGCGGGGCGCCGAGCCTGAGCCGCGGGTCTGCCGCGTGTTCATCCTCGCCGGCCAGTCCAACATGGAGGGGCAGGCGGTCGTCGATCTCGAAGGCAAAGACTACAACGGCGGCCGTGGCACGCTCGCCGCGCTGCTGCGCGATCCGGCGAAGGCCCCGCGCCTCTCGCACCTCGTGGGGCCCGATGGCACCTGGCGCACCCGCGACGACGTGATCGTGCGGTACCAGCGGCAGGAAAAACCGCTCCTCGTCGGCCCGCTCGGGGTGGGCTACGCCGTCTACGACGGGGGCCATCACTTCGGCGCCGAATTGCAGTTCGGCCACGTGGTGGGCGACCACCTCGCCGCCGTGGGGGCCGGGCCGGTGCTCCTGGTGAAGACCGCCTGGGGCGGGAAGAGCCTGTTCCGCGATTTCCGTCCCCTGTCGGCCGGTCCGACGGTCGACGCCAAGGGAGAGCCGGTGCCGGCTCCCGGATCCTTCTACACGCTCATGATCGAGCAGGTGCGCGAAGCCCTCGCCGCGGTGCCGGCGATCGTGCCGGGGGCCACGCGCGGGGAGTTGGCGGGTTTTGTCTGGTGGCACGGCTGGAACGACGGCGTCGATCCGCGGCAGAGCGTGCCGGCCTACGAGGAGAACCTCGCCTGCCTGATCCGCGACGTGCGGCGCGATCTGGCGGCGCCGACGCTGCCGGTGGTGATCGGTGAGCTGACCGGCCCGTGGGTCGATGCCCCGCCGGAATGGGAGCGCCTCCGCGCGGCGCAGAAAGCGGTCGCGGCGCGCGAGGAGTGGGCCGGCAGCGTGCGCTTCGTGCCGACACGGTCCTTCGTCCGCCGGCCGGAGGATTCGCCCAATCCCGGCCACGGCCATCACGAGTTCGGCAACGCCGAGACCTATTTCCTCGTCGGCGACGCGCTCGGCCGGGGGATGGTGTCGCTGCTCTCGGGGAAGCCGGCTGCGCCGACGCCGCCGCTCGAGTGACTCGGGTCCCGGCCGCGCCCGTCAGGGCTTCGCGCGCACGAGATCGACGATGATCGGCTGCGGCAGCTCGATCGTCAGGCGCAGCGAGTCGGGGCCGGTCAGCTCGTGGCGGAAGCCGAGATCGAAGCGCTCGCCTTTTTCCGACGTGATCGCGAGTCGCAGCGTGGCGGCGCCGTCGTCGCCCACGGTCCAGCTCCCGGCGAACGTCCCGCCGCGCGAGTCGCCGCCGACGTGAAACACCGTCCCGTCGGCGGCGCTGACCGCCATGATCGCCGTCGAGGGATTGTCGCCGCCGCTGTTGCTCACCTCGATGACGCGCTGCGGCACCTTCCAGGCGTAGGTCGTGCGCACCGCCGCGCCGCCGGTCGCCTTGTCCACCCAGGTGCCGATGACCGAGTCCCAGCCGCTCTCGCGGAGGATCGCGGCGAGGCTCCTGCCCGAGTCGCCCACCGGGGCGGGCGGCTCCTCGTTGACGAAAAACAAAAATTCGTTGCTGACGAGGCCGCCGGGGTTCTGCACCTGGAGGAGGTGCATGCCGTCGGCCGGCGGCGCCGCCAGATCGACGACGACCGTGTCGCCGTCCACGCGCACCGTGCCGGGCGCACGGCGGCCGTCGACGAGGGGAAACGCTCCCGGCGCGATGTGCCGGCCGCTCATCGTGAGCAGCGTCTCGCCACGCCCGAGCCGGGGAAACTCCTGCGCGCCCCGCTGCGTGTGGATCTCCCCCTGGGTCCAGAGCGCGGGCTGTGGTTTGCCCGCCTCCGGGCCGCCCCGGGCCGTGAACGTCACGGTAAAGCGGCCGGCGGCCGCCCCGGCGAGGAGCTCGTCGCGCGACAGGCGCTCTCCCGCTGGCGCGGCGACGTATCCGGCCGCGCCCTCCACGCCGTCGATCGCGAGGGTCATGTCCTCTTGGCGGCCGTCGCGCAGCCATGTTCCCTCGCCGCGGACGACGGCACTTCCGGCCACGGCCGCCGCCTCGAGCGCCGCGAGCAGGTCGCGCGTGGTGGCGTCGCCGGCCGTGGTGCGGTCGAGCGTCACCTGGCGGCCAAATGCCCCGGCGAAACCGGTGCTCATCTCGAGGACCATGTCCCAGACCGGATCGAAGCGATCCCGGCCGCCCCAGGAGAAGCCCCACACGGCGCGCTCGGGGGTGCCGCGTTCGGCGACCGCGCGGAAGAAGTCGAAGTCGACGATGTTGAGCCGGCCCTGCGGGAGGATCAGCCAGCGGTCGTGGGCCCCGCGCCAGGTGGGGGCGTCCATGCCGGTGCCCGGGGTGTTGGTGCTGACGAGGTGCGGGAGGCGGTGGCAATTGCCGCACACGTTGGGCTGGGGCTTCGACGGGTCGATGTCGCCGTCCACGTGGAACAGGCGGAAGCCGTCGCGGGCCCTGTCGCCGACCACGTTCGTCGCCGCGCGGCGCGGGGCCGGCGGATAGGGAATGTCGAGGAGGAACTCCGCGAGCGCCGCCCGATCGACAGCCGCGAGCAGCCCCCCCTTCCCTTCGTCGTTGACCGTCGTGTCACCGACGGAGCGCATCGTGCCCGCGAGGCCCCCGTCGACGAGGTGGCGGACGGCGCCGGCGGGATCGGCCGGGTCGGCGTTGGCCGGCACGGGGGCGTGGACGCTCTGGCTGTTGATCCCGCCATAGGGATCGCCGGGAATGCCGTCCCAGTGGAACGGCGCGGTGTCGCGGAGCCCGCGGCAGGGCATCGTCGACCGGGGCATGATCTGGTCGCCGCCGGTGACGATCGGCGTGGCGAGCACCCAGAGGAGTTGGTCGGTGTGGCCGTCGGGGTGGCAGCTCGCGCAGGAGAACGTCCGCGTGGTCGAGGCGGCCGCGGTGTGGAAGGCGATCCGGCCGCGGCGGATCGGCTCCGGCGTCGGGTCGGCCAGCGGGATCGTGGCGACCACGCGCGGCGCTGCGCGGTCGGTGAGATCGAGGAGGGACACCTCGGCGGCGAACGCCGACAGCACCCAGGCCCGCGCCGTGGCTCCGGTGCGATCGCACTCGAGCTCGATCCCCGAGGGCCACGCGCCGACCGGCACCCGGCCGAGCACCTGACCGCTTTCGGCATCGACGGTGAACAGGGTGTCGGAGCCGGCGGCGCTGGCGACGACCGTGCGGCCGTCGTCGCTGACCGCGATCGCCAGCGGCGTGGCCAGGGCGGCGCCGGCGGCCGGCTGCTCGGGCGGGAGCGGCTCGAGGTCGAAAAACACGGGCGTCGCGTTGCTGCCGGGGGCGACTGTGGTGATCCGGTTGAGGAACGGCCGGTTGCCGAGCTCGGCGAGGCCGTGCTTCTTCGTGCCGGCGCGGCCGTTAGCGTCGTTGCGCGCGTCGGTCTGGGCGAGGTAGACACGGCCGTCGGGTCCGACGGCGATCCCATAGAGGAGCGTGCCGAGGCCGTCGATCGTCTCGACGAGCTCGTCGGTGGCGGTGTCGAAGACGAACAGGTCGCGGTCGGGCACGTCGGGGTGCTTGACGATGTCGACGACGTGGCCGATCGACAGCACGTTGTTGTGGCGGATCGAGTGTTCCCAGGCGTCGAAGGTGACCAGATCGCCGTCGGGCTGGCCGCGGCCGCCGGAGAGTTGGGTGCGGTTGTGCGACTCGAACGGGGCGACGTGGAGCCGGCCCCCGTGCACGGCGATGGCGCGCGGGTCCTGCGCCCGGATCGGCAGTGACTTCACCACCCTCCGCGCCGCGACGTCCACCACGGCGATGCGGTTTTCGGCCGAGAGGGCGACGTAGGCCTTGGCGTCGTCGGCGAAGGCGATCCCCGCCGGCTCGTCGAAGCGGGTGGCGAGCGTCGTGGGATCGACGTCCTGGATCGTGGCCACGACATGGAACCGCGTCGGGCTGGCGGGGTCGGTGTCGACGACGCTCACCGAGTCCGACACGTGGTTGGCGACCCACACCTCGCGGCCGTCGGGGCGCGCGACGACGGCGACCGGCTGGATTCCGACCGGGATGCGCCGCACCACCTGCCGGGTGGTGGTGTCGATCACGTCGAGCGTGTCGGCCGGGGTGTTGGCGACGAAGAGCTGGTCGCCGACGCGTGCGAGCGGCCCGACGTGCGGGGAGAGAAAGGTGGGGTGTCCGACGCCGGGGAGCGGATCGGGCACGTCGGCCCGGGCGGGCCCGATGAGCGGGGCGATGAGGGGAGCGAGCGTGAGAGCCAACCCGGCGATGACCGACCAGGCGACGCGGGTGCGGTGCCCCCGTCCTCGTCCAGCGAATCCGGCCATCGGAAGGTCTCCAGCGGGCTCCGGGGCGGGCAACTCGAGCGGCCGCGGGAAAGCGTAGCAACCCGAGGGAAACGTCGCTGCACGGCTTCTTCAACCGAAGTCGCCGACGTGAGGATATCCCACCCCCCCTCACTCCACCGCCACCAGTTCGCCGGTGTTGAGGATCCCGCGGCAGAGGAGCGCGAGGCCGTGGGCCGCGAGGAGGTCGCGCGCGGCAGCAGCCTCCGTCGGGCTCGGCACCCGGCCGAAGGCGAGGAGAAACGCCCGCTCCACCTGACGCTCCGGCTCCGGGCCCGCCTCCCGCTCCACCCGGGCCGCGAAACGCTGCGCCTGGTCGAGCAGGAACGGCCCGTTGAGC
>SXWA01000271.1 GCA_005791575.1 Planctomycetaceae bacterium | reverse complement strand
TTCACACCTTCTCCCAGCGGTGGCTCTTGGCGCTGGCGAGGACCGCGTCGCAGACCTTCTGGGTGTCGAGGGCGTCGCGGAAGGTGGGGTGGGCCGGCTGCTTCTTCGCGTAGGCCTCGAGGAAGTCGGCCACCTGGTGGACGAACGAGTGCTCGTAGCCGATCGCCAGCCCCGGCACCCACCACTTGCCCATGTAGGGATGGTCGCCGTCGGTGACGTGGATGCTTTTCCAGCCGCGCTCCGGGCCGGCGTCGGCGTAGTCGAAGATCTGCAGGCGGTGGAGATCGTGGAGATCCCACTTGAGGCTCATCTTCTCGCCGTTGATCTCGAACGTGTAGAGCGCCTTGTGGCCGCGCGCGTAGCGGGTGCTCTCGAACAGGCCGAGCGACCCGTTGGTGAAGTGGCAGAGGAAGGAGCAGGCGTCGTCGATCGTCACCGGCTCGACCTTGCCGGTGAGCTGGTGCTGCCGCTCCTTGACGAACGTCTCGGTCATCGCCGTGACGTCGCGCACCTGGCCGTTGATCCAGATCGCGGTGTCGATGCAGTGCGCCAGCAGATCGCCGGTCACGCCGCTGCCGGCCGCGGCGGCGTCGAGCCGCCACAGCGCCGTGCCCCCCTGGGGGAGGTCGGCGGAGATCGTCCAGTCCTGGAGGAAGTTGGCGCGGTAGTGGAAGATCCGCCCCAGGCGCCCGGCGTCGACCAACTGCTTGGCGAACGTCACGGCGGGGATGCGGCGGTAGTTGTACCAGACGGTGTTGGGCACGCCGGCCTTCTCGACCGCCTCCACCATCCGCTCCCCCTCCGCCGTGTTCATCGAGAGGGGCTTCTCGCAGAGGATCGCCTTCCCGTGCCGCGCCGCCTCGATGGCGATCTCGGCGTGGAGGTTGTTGGGGGTGCAGATGTCGATGGCGTCGATGTCGTCGGCCGCGACCAGATTCCGCCAGTCGCTCTCCACGCGCTGGTAGCCCCAGCGGGTGGCGAAGGCGGTGGCCTTCTCCACGTCGCGGGCCGCCACCGCCTGGAGCACCGGCAGGTATTCGAGGTCGAAGAAGTCCTTGACGCGGTTGTAGCCGTTGGAGTGGGCCCGGCCCATGAAGCCGTAGCCGATCATGCCGATGCGGAGGGGCTTGGCCATGCGTGTGGTCCTCGTGTGGGTGGTGGCGATGCCGCAGGTGCGGGGGCTGTCGGGTCGTGACCGGCAGCCGTGGCCGCCGGGAATGCATCACGACCAGCCGTGGGCGTTGCGGACGGCGAGCATCGTCCGCAGGATCGTGTTCCAGGTGGCGGGGTTCTCGAGGGTCGCGTTGGGGAACATGCAACCGTCCCAGCAGACGTGGCGGATGCCGCGCTCGGCGGCCCCCTCGAGCCAGTGGCCCGAGCAGGCGACGATGTCGAGCTTGCCGGCGGGATCGTCGGCCCGGCAGTGCTTGCCGGTCTTGTCGTGCGCGCCGGCGCCGTGGACCTCGCCGTCGTTCTGGGCGACATGGAAGTCGATCGTCCAGGGGCGGAGCTTCTCGGTCATCTGCCGGTAGGCCGCCTGGAAGTCGGCCGACGAGTAGCCGGGGGTGAGGAGGGCGTGCTCTGGCGCGTTGTAGCCGAGCAGGTAGAGGTAGGTGTGGGCGAGGTCGCACTGGAAGCCGAGCGACCCGGGCATGTCGACCGCCTCGAGGAGGTCGAGCATGTCCTTCCAGGAGTGCATCCCCGCCCAGCAGATCTCCCCCTCGGCGGCGAGCCGCTCGCCGTGGGCCGCGGCCACGATCGCCGCCTCGCGGAACGTGGCGGCGATGCGCCGCGTGTTCTCGGCCGGGTGCTCACGCCACTTGGCGATGCCGAACTCGGCCGAATCGATCCGGATCACACCGTACTGGCGGACACCATGGTCGTTGAAGATCCGCGCGATGCGGCAGGCCTTTTTGACGGCATTGATGAACTTCGCGCGCTGCACCGGGCTGCCCATCGCCGAATCACCGACGGTGCCCGGCCAGATCGGCGCCACCAGCGACCCGACGGCGAAGCCGTGGGAGGCGATCAGATCGGCGATCCGGCGGAGCTGATCCTCGGAGGCGTCGGGGTCGGTGTGGGGATGGAAGAGGAAGTAGTCGATGCCGTCGAAGCGCTGGCCGTCGACGGTCGCCGCCGCGGTCAGCTCGAGCATCCGCTCGAGGCTGATCGGCCGCTCCTGCCCCGGATCGGTGCCCTTGCCGACGAGGCCCGGCCACATCGCGTTGTGGAGTTTGGGGTAGGCATGGCTCGGCATCGGGGCAACCTCTCAGTCGGGGAACGGGGCGCTCAGGGAAGGGATGTGACGACGACGGGGACGGGAGCCGGGTCGGTCACCATTGGCGGCCGGTCTTCGGGCAATCGGCGTGGACGTCGGGGCCGAAGTAGCGCAGGGAGACGAGCGGCCCCGGCCCGGTGTTCACCACCTCGTAGCCCTCGGCGGCGGCACTGGCCGAGATGAACAACTCGTCGGCGGTCATCTGGCCGAAGCGGATGAGCGTCGGAGTGGCGACGGTATGGCCGCCGACCGTGCCCTCCCCCTGGACGGTGATCCAGCCGCTGGCGCCGTTTTCCTTGATCGTGATCCGCGCGCCCGGCTCCAGCGTGAGCTCCTTGGCGCTGAACAGCTGCCGGCCGTCGACCTCGCCGTAGACGATCCAGCGGTCCTCGGCACCCGCGGTGGAGCGTGACGCGTCGAGGATCGGTTCGAGATAGTTGGCTTGCTTGAAGTGGGTGTCGACGTTCTTGTCCCAATCGAGCTGGCCGACGATGAAGTCGAGGTCGTGGTGCTTCTCCTTCGGCATGTCCTTGACCAGCAGGCTCCACGGCACCGCCCGCCCCTCGACGAGCGACTGGAACATGCCGAACACGTCGCTCCCCCACTGCGGCTCGTAGGTCAGCAGCGAGCCCGGGGCGTGGAGCACGCCCGGCGGGATCAGCCAGCCGGTGCCGCGCTTCAAGCGGTAGGCCTTGGCGAGATCGATGATCCCGTTGTCGCCCCGGTTCCAGTTCTCGAGGCACCTCCGCACGTCTTCCTTCGTGGTCCCCGGCTCGAGGCCCATGAAGGTGTAGGGGAAGTGGTTGTCGCAGTTGTTGTACTGCGGCGGGAAGTAGTAGCTCTCCGGCTTCCCCTCCTGGCCGACGAGCTTGGCGTCTTCGAACGACTGGTGCATGTGGTGGGGGATCGGCCCCATGTTGTCGAAGAACTTCGAATACACCGGCCAGCGATCGTACGTGTCCCAGATACTCCTGCCGACGAGTTTCGCCTTCCCCTCGGCGACCGCGTCGCGGAGCAGGAACCGCTCCCCCTCGAACACGCACCACGAGAGCCCCTCGTCGGGCGTGCGGTTCTCGTTGGCCGCCTCGGTGGTGCTCGCGAACCAGCGCTCGTCGATGCCGCCCCGATCGAGGCCGTAGGCGTAGTAGTCGTCGGGGTGGAGGCGGACGCGCTTGCCGGGGTGGAGGAAGCTGCGCGGCACCCACGTCGGTGACAGGCGGAGCATGCCGCGACCGGCGTCGAGCGCCCGGTCGAGGGCGCGGGGCAGGTTCTTGGATTCAGGCAGCCGGGCCGAACCGCCCTTCGCGGCGACGGACATGGAAAACCCCCTGGAAAACGGGCCGAAAAACCGTGGCGTTGTTGTACGGCCCGCGCGCGCCGTTCGCAAGCCGCCGCCGCGCCTGCTGGCATCGTCTGGCCGCGGCCCCTCACCCCGCCGTGAGGGCCCCGACGAGGCACCGGGCCAGGGCCCGCACCGAGAGCGGCGCCGAGCCCTCCGCCTTGTTGTTGATCGTGATGAACACCGTGTCGCCGCGGGCCGCGATCGCCGCGGCGAGTCGGGCCAGCGCCCCGCGCGACGGCAGATCCTCGTCGACCAGCCGGTCGAAGGGGAGGTAGTGCCCCTTCGCCTCGTCGTAGGCCATCCCCGCGTGCAGATTCCAGCGCACCACGAGGGGTCCAGTGCCGAGGCCACCGAGCCGCTCGACCTGCCCGTCCACCGGCGGCATCCGCGCGTGCACCGCCAGGCAGGGCACGGCGCCGGCGTCGGCCAGCATGCGCGCGGTCGCCGGCTCGAGGCACTCCGGATCGCGGAACTCGACGGCATACAGGGGACCGCGCGGGAGGACGGCGATGAAGGCGGCGATCCGCGCCGCGAGGCGCGCCGGATCGCGCGTGAGCCGGCCGAGCGGGGGGAATTGGAAGACGAGCGGCCCCGCCTTCGCCCCCAGCCCGTCGCTGGCGGGGCGCACGAAGGCCGCGATCGCGGCCCCGGCGTCGAGGAACGAGGGGTTGTCGCCGGCCGGGCCGCTGCCGCCGCGGAGCGTCGGTGTCGTCAAGGCCGAGGGGGCCTTGACGACGAACCGGAAACCGTCGGGCACCTGGGCGGCGTAGGCGGCGAAGGCGTCGGCCGCAAGCGGCGCGTAGAAGGTGCGGTCGAGGCTCACGGTGCTCAACAGCGGGTGCGCGGCATAGGCGGCGAGCCCCTCGCGCGCCAGCCGTTGCTCGGTTTCCGGTTTTCCTTTCCGAGGTGCATAGACCAGCCCCGTCCACCCGGGGAACGACCAACTCGACGTCCCGAGATGCACCCGCGCGGGCAGGGCCCGCGCGAGCGCCCGCGCCTCGTCGTCGGCGACGGAGGCGGTCACCGGGTCGGGGCGGTGGGCGCCGCCGGCCGGGGCGGGGTCGTCGTCGGCATCGAAGAAAGAAAGTTGGCGGGTGGGCATCGGCGGCAGGGGGGAGGTGGCTTGCACCGCGATCGGGCGCGCGTCACAGTCGTGGCACGGCGTGGCAGCAGGAGGAGATCGAACTGGCCCCGCGGAGCCGTGGACTCCATCCCCTCGCCCGGGAGATCGTCCGCGCCGTGCCCGGTCTCGGCAAGGTGCGCGTCGGCCCGCGGAGGCATACTGGACCGTCATGACCGTCACCGTGCCGCCTGTGACCGTGCCGCCTGCCACCACAGCCCCGCCCCGCCCCGGCCTCGCTGAACGCCTCGCCGCGCTCGGGGAGGCACTCGACGGGGAGTTGCTCCGCGGCGATCCCGACCGGGCGATCTACGCCACCGACGCCTCGGAATACCAGGAGCGGCCGCTGGCGGTGGCGCTGCCGAAGACGGACGCCGACGTGCAGAAGCTCGTGCGCTTCGCCGCCGCCGAGCGGATCGGGATCGTTCCGCGCGGCGCCGGCACGTCGCTCGCCGGGCAGGTGGTCGGGGGCGGGATCGTGGTCGATCTCGGTCGCCACATGAACCGGATCGTCGCCCTCGACGCCGCGCGCCGGCGCGTGCGTGTCCAGCCGGGGGTGGTGCGCAACGACCTCAACCGCTTCCTCGCCCCGCACGGACTGTTCTTCGGGCCGGAAACCTCCACCGCCTCGTGGGCGATGATCGGCGGGATGGTGGGGAACAACTCCTGCGGGAGCAACTCGATCGCCTACGGCAGCACCCGCGACCACCTCGTCTCCGCCCGCGGGTTCCTCGCCGACGGGTCGGAGGCGCTGTTCGCGCCGCTCGGGGCGGAGGAGCTCGCGGCCCGGTGTGCCGGCGACGACTCGCTCGCGCGGCGGATCCATGCCGGGCTCCGCGACCTGCTCTCCGATCCGGCGACGCGCGACCTGGTGCGGCGGTCGTTTCCCAAGCCCGAGGTCACGCGCCGCAACACCGGCTACGCCCTCGACGCCTTGATCGATGCGGCGCCCCTCGATCCGGCGAGCGACCGGCCGTTCAACATCTGCCGGCTCCTCGCCGGTTCCGAGGGCACGCTGTTTGTCGGTGTCGAATTCGAGCTCGACCTGATCCCGCTGCCGCCGCCGGGGGCGCTGCTGGTGGCCCACTGCCACGGCGTCGACGAGGCGCTTCGCGGCGCGGTGGTGGTGATGCACGCCGGCCGCACGGCGGCGGTCGCGGCCGGGGCCCAGCTCACCGGCTGCGAACTGATCGACGACAAGATCCTCGCCTGCACGAAAGACAACCCCGAGCAGGCGCGCAACCGCAGCTTCGTCGTCGGCGAACCGGGCGCGGTGCTCGTGGTCGAGGTCCGCCACGCCGACGCCGCGCGGTGCGGCGCGGTGCTCGACCGGATCGAGGCGGCGCTCGGCGCCGCGGGGATCGGCTACGCCTTTCCCCGACTCGAGGGCCGCGACGCCGAGAAGGTGTGGGAGCTGCGGCGCGCCGGGCAGGGGCTCGTGCAGAACATCCCTGGCGACAAGAAGCCGCGCGAGATCATCGAGGACACCGCCGTCGCCATCGACGACCTCCCCGCCTACATCGCCGACATCGACCGCCTCCTCGGCGAGCGGCACGGCATCGACTGCATCCACTACGCCCACGCCGGCGCCGGCGAGCTGCACCTCCGGCCGCTGTTCGACCTGCGCTCCGCCGAGGGGCTGCGCCTGTTCCGCGCGGTCGCCACCGACGTCGCCGACCTAGTGAAGCGCTACCGCGGGAGCCTGTCGGGCGAGCATGGCGACGGACGGCTGCGCGGCGAGTTCATCCGCACGATGGTCGGCGACGAGTGCTACCGGCTGCTCGAGCAGGTGAAGCGGCTCTTCGACCCGCAGGGGATCCTCAACCCCGGCAAGATCATCGACACGCCGCCGATGGACAGCTCGCTCCGCATCCTCACCGACGTGACGGAGCCGCGGCACGACACCGTGTTCCGTTTCGGCGACACCGACGGCATGCTCCGCGCGGCGGAGAAATGCTCGGGCGTCGGCATGTGCCGCAAGCCCGCCGCGGCCGGCGGCACGATGTGCCCCAGCTACATGGCGACGCGCGACGAGCACGACACCACCCGGGCCCGGGCCAATCTCCTCCGCCAGGCGCTGGCCGATCCGGCGGGAGATCCGTGGACGCGCCCCGGCCTTGCGGAGGTGATGGACCTCTGCCTCTCCTGCAAGGCCTGCAAGAGCGAGTGTCCGTCGAACGTCGACATGGCACGGCTCAAGGCGGAGTGGGAGCAGCAGCGCCACGACGCCCGGGGGGTGCCCTGGCGGACCCGGCTCGTGGCGGGCACCGCCGGCGCCCTCCGCGCCGCGAGCCGGCTGCCGTGGGCCTACAACCTGGCGGTGACGGCGCCGGGCCTGTCGCACCTGGTGAAGCGCGTCCTCGGATTCGCCCCGGGGCGGTCGCTGCCCACGCTCCCGGGGGAGCGGCTCTCGCGCTGGCTGCGCCGGCGCACTCCGCGGCCGGCAAAGCCCGCGCGGGGAACGGTGCACCTGTTCGTCGACGAATTCACCGACACGCTCGATGCCACGGTCGGCCGCGCCGCGGTGGAACTGCTCGAGGCCCTCGGCTACGAGATCCGGCTGCCGCCGCATGCCGACAGCGGCCGGGCGCAGCTCTCGAAGGGGCTGGTGCGCGCGGCCCGCGACCTGGCGGTGCACAACGTGACGGCACTCGACCCGCTCGTCACCGACGCGGCGCCGCTGGTGGGGATCGAGCCGTCGGCGATCCTCTCCTTCCGCGACGAATACCCCGACCTCGTGCCGGCGGCACTGGAGCCTGCGGCGCGGCGGCTCGCCCCGCGCGCCCTGTTGGTCGAGGAGTTCCTCGCCCGTGAGGCGGCGGCGGGGCGGATCGGGCCCGCCGATTTCGACGCCGTGCCGCGGCGGATCGCGCTCCACGGCCACTGCCATCAGAAGGCGCTCTCGACCCTCGACCCGGCGGTGGCCTGCCTGGCACTGCCGGCGGGCCATGCGGTGAGCGTGATCCCGTCCGGCTGTTGCGGGATGGCGGGCAGCTTCGGCTACGACCGCGACCACTTCCCCCTCTCGATGGCGATCGGTGAGCTGGTCCTCCTTCCGGCGGTGCGCGACCTGCCTGCCGACACGCTGGTGGCCGCCGCGGGCACGAGCTGCCGCCACCAGATCAAGGACGGCACCGGGCGCCGGGCGCTCCATCCGGTCGAGATCCTGCGCGGGGCGCTCCGCCCCGGGTGACGGGCGCGGCCTGTCGGCCTGTCGCCAAAGTCCTTCCCTGGCCTTTGGCGAGAGGAAAAGCTGCGCTTTTCACGGGAGCTGCGCTCCCGGCACCTGATCCGTCAGGTGCAACAGGCTGTTTGGCAACAGCCTGATATGCTCGGCCTCACTCCAGCCCCGAAAGGAACCTTCCGATGCGCCGTTGCCTCTGCGCCGTAGCCGCGCTGTTCTTCGCCCTCCCCGCCCTCGCCGCCGACCAGTACGCCTACGACGGTGTCCACTCGTCGGTCGGGTTCAAGGCCCGGTTCCTCGACATCAGTTGGATCCAGGGTCGGTTCAACGACGTCTCGGGGACGTTCGTCCTCGACCGTGAGGATCCCGCCAAGTCGAGCTTCTCCCTCTCGATCAAGGTGGACAGCGTCGACACCGCCAACGCCGCCCGCGACGAGCACCTGCGGCAGCCCGACTACTTCGACGCCAAGCAGTTTCCCACGATCGAGTTCAAGAGCACCACGGTGAAGGGGGTGCCAGGCGGCTACGAGGTGACCGGCGACTTCACCAGGCACGGCGTCACCAAGCCGGTGACCTTCACCTTCCTCGGTGGCCGGGAGATCACGGCGATGGGGAAGAAGCGGGTCGGCTTCGCCACCGAGCTGCGCCTCAAGCGCAGTGACTTCAACTTCGACAAGACCGGGATCGGCAACATCGGCGACGAGGCGGTGATCGTCATCGACTGCGCCGGTCAGCGGGACTGACGCCGTGGCGGGGGCGCTGGCCGGCGCCGGTGCCGCGATCGCCGGCGCCGCGCTGGCGGCCGGTGTCAGCGCCGCC
>SXWA01000270.1 GCA_005791575.1 Planctomycetaceae bacterium | reverse complement strand
GATGCCCCGATTGGCGACGCGGGCGAGGTCGCCGCGATCGATGGCGGCATCGCCGGCGAAATGGCCGGCCCCGATCCGGTCGATACCCCCGCGGTCGATACCCCCGCGGTCGATACCCCCGCGGTCGATACCCCCGCGGTCGATACCCCCGCGGTCGATACCCCCACGGTCGATGCCCCCACGGTCGATGCCCCCACGGTCGATGCCCCCGCGGTCGATGCCCCCGCGGTCCTCGCCAATCGGTCGCCCCTCGCCCAGCGGCCGGCCGCCGTCAAAGCCGCCCGGCCGCATGCCGCCATCAAAGCCACCGGCGCGCATGCCTCCGCCATCAAAGCCACCGGCGCGCATGCCCCCGCCATCGAACCCACCCGACCGCATGCCCCCGCCATCGAACCCACCGCCACCGTAGCCCCCCATGTGCGCACCGCCGCCCCCCATGTGCGCGCCCCCCGCCATGCCCCCCATGTGGCCGCCGCCACCGCCATGGGCCCAGACCAGTTGGGGCGGCATCGCCGCCATGACCGCGAGGGACCAGGTGACCACGCGGCCGAACCGCCGCAACGACACCCTGCGCCACCGTGGCAAACACGTGTGAACCATGGGAAGACTCCGAAATGGGCCGGTTGCTGGGGGATGAGGTGACTGATGGTTGAATCGCACCCGCTGTCGGGGTGCGGGTTTGCTGTGCACCCGCTGTCGGGGTGCGGGTTTACTGTGCACCCGCTGTCGGGGTGCGGGTCGAGATCAGATCAGGGCTTGGTGGCTGCCGCAGCCGGCTTGCGCGCCAAGTGCCAGGGCCGCCCATCGGCCACCGGCCGGCCGTCCAACGAGCGTTCGATCGACTGCATCACGATCGTGGTCGGACTCGTGGGCACCACCATCTGGACCCAGCGGGTCCGCAACCCCTTGGCACCGTGGGCGGCGAGTCCCTCGTAGACTCGGTTAAACGCCGTGCCATCGGTCTCGAACACTCCCTCGGCACGGGCCCCGGTGGAATCGAAGACCCACGACCGGATCGTGCCGCTGCCGGTGTCGGCATGGATCACGTCGATCGACTCGATCGCGGTCCCCTCCTTCGGCGTGATCGTCGTCCGACCGAGGATCACGTGGCCGTCGGCGGCGCGCTCGTAGCGGCTCTCGAGCACCGTGCCGTCTGCAGGATCGGTGGCGGTCCAGGTGCCGAGCAGCCAGTCGAGCTGGTCCATCGCCACGTCCTGGCTCGGCGCGACGATCGATTCGGCGAGCTGCCACTGCCCGTCGACGAGCACCCGGAGGCTGACGAAATGCGATTCCGACACCCGGGCGTTGGGCTGCGGCGTGAATCGGGCCACACCCTTCACCCGGACGACCGTCGCGCCCAGCGGCATCACGCCGGTCAATCGCATCTCGATCTTCGACTCCGGATTGCGCCCCGCCCAGGCGCTGATCGACTCCACGATCCGCTCCCGCCCCACGAGCTCGCCCCCCCCCTCCATGAGCAGAGCACCGCTCGTCCACTGGTTGGCCAGCGCCTGGAAGTCTCGCGTGTTGAACGCTGCGGCATAGTCGGCCGTGGCCTTCTCGAGTTGGGCGCGCAGGGCGGCGCTCGACGCGTCCGTGGGGCCGGGCTGGCCCGAGGGAGCGGCGGGCTGCTTCGCCGCCGCCGCGCTGCCCGGCGCGGACGCAGCGGGACGGCCGCCCGATTGCCCCTGCACGGCGGCCGGCCCCGGAGATCGCGGCGCCGCGGTCTGCGCTCCAGCATCGCCGCCCGTGCAGCACACGCTCGCAGCCACGACCGCTCCCATCACCCGGGCGCCCGTGCTCGTGATCCACCCAACTCGCCGCATCTCGGTGCTCCTCAGTGGCCAACCCAGGGGCACTCTCCCGACGCGCTGTGCCCCACCTCGTCCCGCGCGGAAATCGTACACGGCAATGTACCGCGTCACACCCGCTGCGACAGCATCGGGCGCGCACCCGCCGGACCACGCCGCCGTGATCGGCCCGGCGGCACCCGTCGTGCGGGGATTGCGGGTGGACCCGGCCGGTGCGGGAACGCGTCTTGCCGGCGTTGCCGCGCGTGGTCAGGGAACCAGGATGAGCGTATGGCGGGATGGGCCGGGCAGAAACGGCGTCGGCTGCCCCTCGGCCCAGGCATCGTGGCCGTCGCCGTAGTGCGGCGACAGCGGATGCCCCGACTGGCCCGCTGGCATGTGAAAAAAACCCTCCTCCTCACGGCCCGGTGAGACCACCATCCGCTGCGAAGCCCCTGCGAAGGGGGTCTGCACGCGCGGCATGTGGTTGTCGCCGGGGAGAGGCCGGGGATCCATGTCGAGCCAGTCGGCGAACACCGGCACCGCTGCCGTGAGTGGATGGCGGACCAGGCTCATGTTCCGCTCCCCCCAGGTCCTTTGCCCGAGAGGGCCGCGGCCGGCCAACCGCTCCACCACGGCATCGAGCGCGGCGAGGAGGAGCGCGTCCCAGTCGGCATGGCGGGCATCGAGCAAGTGCCCGGGGCGCTGCTCGATCAGCTCCCAGAGGGGAATTTCCCAGCGGTGGAACAACCCCACGTAGTCGCAGCGCTCGTCGGCGGCCCGGGCCGGCGCGAGCAGCGGTTGCAGCGCCCGCTCGGCGACCTGGCCGCGGAAGTCGCGGACGATGCGGTAGCCGACCGAATCGACCGCCGCCCGGCCCCCCCATGCCTCCACCAACTGGCGGACCTCGGCACGCCGCGGGTGGCCGGCCGTGCGCGCGGGGGTGAGCAGGTCGAGGAGCACCTCCCGCCAGCGCTCGAGAAACAGGGCCCGGTCGTCGAGTTGGAGGGCGAGCATGTCGACGCCCTTCGCGCGGTCGAGCCCCAGCAGCGCGTCGCGGATCTGCCCCTGCCGGGCACCGAGGTCCTGCCCCTCGTCGCCGATCACCTTCGCGCCGGCCGGATCGGCGACCCGGGCGTTGGCTGTCCAGAGCCTGCCCGTGCGCGGATCGACGAGCCGCGGGTAGTCGTCGGCCGCCACCCAACCGTCCCAACCCTGGGCACCATCGGCCCAGGAGACCGGCACGCGCGGGTTGTCGCCGCGGCGCCGGGGGATGCGCCCGATGATCGTCCAGGCGAGCCGACCACCGGAGTCGGCACAGACGAGATTCTGCGCCGGCACGCCGACCGTGGGGGCGATCCGCACGGCGTCGTCGACATCGGCCGCCTCCTCCAGGTCGCGGAGGCGCAGATTCACGGCAGCGGCATCGTGGGCTGTCCAGCGCAGGACGCGGGAGCGACCGCGGTGATCGCGGTCGACGACCGGTCCCCAGATCGTGGTCGTGATCTCGAGGGTCTCGTCGGCGCCCCCCTTCACACGGAGGATCTCGGTTTCCCGGCCGAATGGCAGCATCCCCTCGGGGGTGCGGTAGCGGGTCGGATCGGCGGGATCGGGCTCGACGATCACGAGGTCGGCCCAGTCGCCCTGCGTGTTGGTGAAGGCCCAGGCGATCCGCCCGGTGCTCCCGGCGACGATCACGGGGGCGCCCGGCAGCGTCACCCCCACCACACGCCGTGGGCCGTCAACGCCGGGCCAGGTGAGCGCCGCGCGGTACCAGATGCAGGGCACGCCGAGGCGGAGGTGCATGTCGCCGGCGAGCAGCGCCGCACCCGATTCCGTCTCGGGGCCGGCGACCGCCCAGTTGTTGCTGCCGACGACGAGCTCGCCGCGGGCTTTCCCGGTCGCGGGCCACCGCCATGCCTTGGCCGCCAAGCGGTCGTCCGTGGCGAGCAGCGCGGGAAGGAAGGTGGGGGGCTCGCGGCGCAGGTCGCGAACCTCGGCGGTGGGCAGCGCAGCCGCGGGCAGGGATTCCCCCTCCAGCGGCGCATCCCACCGGCCGCCATCGGGCAGGAGAAACGCTGCCAGCCTCGGCGGCAGGGTGTCGTGGAGGAGGCCGCGGAGCGCTTCGTTGGGCGCGGCGTCGTCCTGCAGGTCGATGAACATCGAGAGCACGCAGAGGAAGCTGTCCTCCGGCAGCCAGGCACGCGGCGGCCCGCCGATGGCCAGGTATTCCACCGGCGGCGCGGCGAGGGCGGCGAGCCCGGCGTTGGCTCCCGCGGCGTAGGCCTCGAGCCACGCGCGGTCGTCGGCGCCACAGGCCGCGAGGGCGCGTCGGGCGACGGCGCGGAAGCGGTGCACCCGTGCTTCCCGATCGACAGTCAGGGCCGCCGGGCCGACCAGTTCCGCGAGTTCGCCGGCCGAGCGGCGGCGCAGGAGATCCATCTGGAAAAAGCGGTCCTGGGCGTGGAGGAACCCGAGGGCCCGGGCGGCATCGACACGGGTCGCCGCGTGGACGGTCGGCACGCCGAGCGCGTCGCGCTCGACGCGGACCTCCGCGCCGAGGCCTGCCAGGCGGCGCGTGCCGTCGAGTTGTGGCAGGCTGCCCCGGATCCGCATCACGCCCCAGCCGATCGCTCCCCCGGCCGCGGCGACGATGACCCCGAGCGCGGCCAGCAGCCAACCGCGCCGCCCTAATCCGCGCCGCCTGCCGCTCGGCCCGGTCGACTCGGCGCGTCGCGGGGGGGTCCGCGCCTCCGGTCGCGCGGCTGCGGTGCGTGACTCCTGCATGTCAGCCCCCGTGGAAAGTTGATGCCCCGGCCCGCTGCGGGCCAAATTTCAACAGCCCGCTGCGGGCCAAATTTCAACAGCCCGCTGCGGGCCAAATTTCAACGGCCCGCTGCGGGCCAAATTTCAACGGCCCGCTGCGGGCCCCAGTTCACCGGCCCGCTGCGGCCGGAAGACTGTCGATAACGCGGAGCGTCGTGTTCGAGCGAAACACCATCCGTGTCCCGACGACGGCTGGCGTCGATCGGCACTCCTCCCCGAGCGCTGTCCGCCCGAGAACCTCGAACGCGTCACCATCCGCCACCACCACCACCTCGCCGTCGCCGGAGACGTTCACCACGGTGCCGCCGACGACGATCGGCGATGCCGAATAGCTTCCCCCCACCCTGCCGCGCCAGCGCACGACCCCGGTGACGGGATCGACGCAGGTGAGCACGCCGCGGTCACCCCAGAGGTGGAGCCCGGCCACTCCGAGCACGGGGGTGGGCACGTACGGGGCGACGCTGCGGTCGAGTTGGAACGCCACCTCCGGCTCTGGCGGCCGGGCTTCGCCCGCAAGCTGCCGGGCTTCGCCCGCAAGCGGGGCCGGCACGCGCAGGGCAAACAGCGCGTTGTCGCCGCCACCATCCCCACAGGTGCCGATCACGAGCCGCTCCCCAGCCGGCCCGATTGCCACCGGCGACGACACCGCGCGCTTGGGGAAGCAGCGCCGCTCCCAGGCGACGGTGCCCGTGGCCGGGTCGATGCCGGTCAGCCCATGGGTCGTGCTCGCGACCACGAGTTGGGGCGGCGGACCGGGCACGAGCAGCGGAGTGGCATACGTCGCCCGTCCGGGCTCCCGCGGGAGGCGCCAGCGCTCGCGCCCGGTCGCCCGGTCGAAGGCGGCGACGAAACTCGGTCCCTCGTGTTCCACAGCGACGATCACGAGATCGCCATGCACCGTCGGGGTGCCGGCATAGCCGTGCTCGGAGACGAACGGACCGAGGTCGACCTGCCACTGCCGCGTGCCGTCGTGGCCGATCGCCGCGAGATGGACGCCGGCGGCGGTGCCCCACAGCCAGCAGACCCCCGCGGGGCCGGCGGCGAGCGAGCCGGAGGCGGAACTGTTCATCGCATGGTGACGGTCGAACGGGCCCGGCAGCCGCACCGCCCACAGGAGCCGACCGTCGGCGAGGCCGTGGCAGGAGACGATCCGGGTTCCCCGGGCGGCATCGGTGGGATCGGGTTCACCCGACGCGGTGTAGACATGGTCACCCCAGACGACGGGCGACGCGTGACCGGCTCCGGGCAGACGCACGGTCCAGGCCCAGTCGGCATCGCCCCACTGGCGCGGAAAGCGGAGCGCTCCCCCCTGCCCCGCGCCGTCGGCGCCACGGAACCGCGGCCACGGTTCGTCGGCGGCGGCCGGCGCGATCGTGAGGGGGATCAGCACAGCGGCCGCCCGCCACTGCCACGAACCCGACAGAGTGCCTCGCATGCCCTGCAGTCTCCCGGAATGACCCTGAATCGGTGGACGACTCGGCGGACTCCCCCGCGGCATGGTGAGGTTCCGGACCGCCCGACCGCAGAGGCTACCAAAGACACTCCGCAGCCCGCTGCTGACGCCGCCGGCCCGGCGTGGATCCCGGTGCCGGCCGGTCGTGGGCCCAACCCGGTCGAGGCCTGTGGCGCGGCAAAACACCGCGATTTCCACCGGAGCTGCGTTCCCGGCACCTCGTCCCCGCGATGCGGCAGGCTGGAGGTTTCCAGCCTGCTACACTCTCCCCCCGCGGACGACGGCATGCGTCGCCGCACGCCACGTCCACCCGGGGGGTTCCGCCATGGCCACCAGCCGTCCGCAGTCACGCCGCCATTTCCTCCGTGCCGGATCGACCGGGGCGGCAGCCATCACCGGCGGATTCGTGCCGACCTTCGCCTCGACCAGCGCGGCGCTGGCCAACCTCGCCGCCAACGACCGCCCCGGGATCGGCTGCATCGGCACCGGCTCGATGGGCACCGGCGACGCCCACCAGCATGCCACGTTCGGCGACATCCTCGCGGTCTGCGACGTCGATGACCGGCATGCCCAGCGTGCCAAGCACGACGAGCGCATCGGCAAGGGCAAGGCAGATGCCTACCGCGACTACCGGCGCGTGCTCGAGCGGCCCGACATCGACGTGGTGAGCATCGTCACCCCGGATCACTGGCACGTGAAGATCGCCATCGAGGCCCTGCAGGCCGGCAAGCATGTCTTCTGCCAGAAGCCGCTGTCGCTCACGCTCGAGGAGAACCGTCTCGTCCGGGCCGCCGCCGAGAAGCACCCCAAGCAGCAGTTCCTCATCGGCACCCAGCAGCGCAGCGACAAAGACCGCTTCCTCCGTGCCGTCAACCTGGTCCACAAGGGTCTGCTCGGCGACATCAAGAAGGTGACGGTGGGCATCAACGGCAGCCCCACCGGCGGCCCGTTCCCGGTGGCCGACGTCCCCAAGGAACTCGACTGGGAGATGTGGCAGGGTCAGGCGAGCGCGGTGCCCTACCGGGAGAAGCGCTGCCACTACGAGTTCCGCTGGTGGTACGAATACTCCGGCGGCAAGTTCACCGACTGGGGCGCGCACCACGTCGACATCGCCCAGTGGGCGCTGCGGGAGGATGCCCTCGGCAAGGGACCGCTGAAGATCGACGGCACCGACGCCAAGCACCCGGTGCCGTTCAAGGACGGCTATCCGGCGGCGGACGATTCCTACAACACCTCGCACGACTTCGCGGTGAAGTGCACGTTTCCCGGCGGCGTCGAGATGGTGATCGACAGCCGCTCCGACAACGGCATCCTCTTCGAGGGAACGAAGGGGCGGATCTTCGTCAACCGCGAGAAGATCACCGGCAAGCCGATCGAGGAGGGCTGGGACAAGGACGCCTTCACCGACGCCGACGTGGTCGCCCTCTACAAGGGGAAGCCGTTCGAGGGGCACAAGCAGAACTTCTACCGCTGCATCCGCGAGGGGGGGCTGCCGGTCTCGGACCTGTTCAGCCACGTGATCGCGATGAACACCTGCCACCTCAGCGCGATCGCCGCGCGGCTCGGCCGGACGATCACCTGGGATCCGAAGACCGAGACGATCGTCGGCGACGAGCAGGCGGCCGCGTTCGCGAAGCGGACGCAACGCGCCGGCTACGAGATCCCCCGCGTCTGACCGACTGGACTGGGACCGCGCGCGTCAACAGGCTGTGGACAACCAGCCTGCGGCACCGGAGGGATCCGGTGCCGGGAGCGAAGCTCCCGTGAAAAGCGTAGCTTTCCGAGTGGCCAAAGGCCATGGATGGACTTGGTCACAGGCTGGTAGCTTGGCCACAGGCTGGTAACTGGCCACAGGCTGGTAACGGAGTGTCGAAGCGACCCGGTCACAAAGACCGGACCGGCAGGGCCGCCCCGCGCCCCGGGGCTGAGCTACAGTCCGGAGGCCCCGGTCGTCTCCTGCTGACGCTGCTCCTTCTTGAGGGGAAACTCGACCACGACGAGTTTCTTCGTCTCGGGGTCGTAGGCCCACTCCTGATAGTAGGGCAGCATCGGCAGTTGGATGCCGTCGGGGCGCCCCTTGCCGATCACTTTGGTCATGAACTCGTCGTGGGTCATCGGCTTCGGCCCGTGCTCCGCCTCGACGAGTTGCATCTGGTGCTCGACCGCCATGATTCCGATCTTGCCGACACTCGTCCGGTACGCATCGGACGTGATCGCCCCGAGTCCCCCGTCGGTGATCGACATCTCGGCGAGCTGCCCCCCCTGCTGGAGCGCCTCGGCCAGGGGGATGACGTTCTGTGTCGTCTTGCCGATCGTCTTCCGGGTCTCGATCGGCTTCTGGGTGGAACTCGCCGCCGGCTTCTTCGCCGGGGCACACCCCGCACCGCCGACGGCGAAGGAGGCGACCAGGAGCCCTGCCAGCCCAACGCCCACGCGATTCACCACGTTCACCATGACCGACGCTCCCCGCTCGAGGAATCGACCCTGAGGCGAGTGGAGATTACCCGGCCGCCCACGGCGACGGCAAACGGCGCTCCCGGCCCAACTCCAACTGCCGACCCGCTCCGGGGGTCACCGCGCCGCCGCGGCTGCCTCGCGCTCGCGTCGATACTCCTCCATCGGCTCCAGAATGGCGTCGGTCCGATCGGTGAACAGGTCGCCGATCAGGAGGTCGGTGATGTGCCCCTTGAGGCCGGGGTGCTTGCGGACGAACCCGCCGAAGTTGAAGCCGTCGTAGAACTCGCACACCAGGCGCCGCATCCGCTCCATCCCCTCGATGTAGGCCGGGCCCCACGCCCCGAGCCGGGCGGCGGAGGTGTCGCCGGCGTCGAGCCCGGCGCCGATGCAGTCGGCCGCGAGGGCACCCGAGTGGAGCGCGAGGAGGATGCCGGAGGAGTAGAGCGGATCGAGGAATCCGTAGGCATCACCGACGAGCACCCATCCATCGCCGGCCACCTGTTTCGAGCGGTAGGAATATTCCTTGGCGGCGCGGTACGGCGCGACCCGTGTGGCGGCGGCGATGCGCGGCTGCACACCGGGGCAGCGGGCGACCTCCTCGGCATAGATCGCCTCGTGGTCCTTCGTGGGGCGGTTCTTGAACAGGTAGTCGAACGGTGCCACCACACCGACACTGACAATGTCGTCGTGGAGAGGGATGTACCAGAACCAGCCGAGCTTGTTGTCGAGCTGCATCACGAGCGTCGCCCCGGCGTCGCGGCCGGTGTCCCGCTGGGCCCCCTGCCAGTAGGTCCAGAGCGCCGCCTTCTTGAGGACGGGATCCCATTCGCGGAGCCCGAGTCGGTCCTGGATCAGGGTGCTCTGGCCGGCGGCATCGACCACCACGTCGGCGTGGATCTCGCGGCGGCCGCCCGGGGCCGATTCGTCGGCGATCGCCACCCCCACCGCCCGCGCGCCCTCGAACAGCACCTCGAGCACCCGCACTCCCTCGTGGACCTCCACTCCGGCGGCACGGGCGTTGTCGAGCATCATGCAGTCGAACTCGCTGCGCACCACCTGCCACGTCTGCGACGACTCGTGGGGCTTGTGGTCGTGGAAATAGAACGGCTCCGAGAGCTTGCCGGTGCCAGTGACGAACTGCACGCTCTGCTTGCGCACGAACGACGCCCCCCGCAAGCGGTCGAGCATCCCCAGCCGCTCCAACACCCAGAAGGTTTCGGGGATCAGCGACTCGCCGATGTGGTAGCGGGGAAACCGCTCGCGCTCGAAGAGCACGACGCGACGGCCTTGTTTGGCCACCAGGGCCGAGACGGTGGCCCCGGCAGGGCCTCCACCGATGACGATCACGTCGGAACGCGACGGGCTGTCGGCGAGTGACACCATCATGACGGGACTCCTCTGGCGGGACCTGTGGAAACGGAGCTGGAAACGGACTTCACCGGGGGATCGGCGGCCACCGCGGGCCGGTGGAGGATCGGCTGGCCGGGGGTCGGCTCGTGGGGCCCCCGGGCGGCACGGAGCAGACCGATCAGCGCGCGGAGATCGACCGACGCCATGTGCCCCAACTGCCGGGTGCCGCAGGCGAGCACCTCGGCGGCCATGGCGTCGAGCAGGTCCCTGCCGGCCGCGGTGATCGTGACGCGCACCACGCGGCGGTTGGCGGCGAGCCGATCGCGGCGCACGAGGTGCCGCTGCTCGAGGCGATCGAGCAAGCGGGTGATGTCGGGGGCCCGGGAGACGAGCCGGCCGCTCAGCGCGAGCGTGGGCAACGAGCCGGGCGCGACGTCAGCGAGCACGCGAAGGGCGTTGTACTGCTGCGCCGAAAGTCCGTGGCGGTCGAAGACCTCCTCCTCCACCGCCTTGAGGCGGTCGAATGTCCGCCAGAGGTTGAGGTAGGCCTCCTGCTCGAGCGAATCACACGGTGCGTGCGCGGGGCGGTCCGGCCCGGGCGGGGGCGATCCGGAATCCGCAGGGGGAAGAGGCGTGACGTGCATGCCGAAGGTTAGACGTCTGCACATTCCTTGTCCAGACAACTATCGTCAGAAAGAATCGCGCAAACCATTTCAATAAAACACGTTACGTCGATTTTTACAGGCCCGCAAGACGGGCCGCGATCTGGTCCGGATCGTACACACACCCGGCCCAGGTGCCGCCGCTGGCCGCCTGGAGGATCGCCCACAGCCGGGTGTCGGCCGGGAGTTTGGCATCGGCGGCGAGATCGGTTCGCCGCGGCCGGCGCTCCAATTCCGCCTCCGCCTCGGCGGGGGAAAACGAGCGGGTCCCGTCGCCGACGAGGTCCACCCGGCCGCTGGCGGTGCGCGGATCGATGAGGATCGTGATCTCGTCGCCATCGACGAGCTTGCCGAGCGGACCGCCGGCGAGCGCCTCGGGTCCGACGTGGCCGATGCAGGCGCCGGTGGACACCCCCGAGAACCGGGCATCGGTGAGGATCGCCACACGGCTGGCGAACGGGAGTTGCTTGATCGCGGAAGTGACCTGGTAGGTCTCCTCCATCCCGGTGCCGAGCGGCCCGATCCCGGCGAGCACGACGACATCGCCGGCGCGGATCCGCCCCTCCTTGATCGCCGCCATCGCCCCCTTCTCGCTGGTGAACACGCGCGCCGGGCCGCGGTGCCGGTAGACCCCGTCGGCATCGCAGGCGGTGGGGTCGATCGCCGTCGCTTTGACCACGCTCCCCGCGGGGGCAAGTGTTCCCCGGGGAAAGGCCATCGTGCCGCGCAGGCCGCGGTGCCGGGCGCGCGCCGGCGGGAGGATGACGTCGTCGGGATCGATGCCGTCGGCGGCGAGCCGTGCCCGGAAGCGCCGGCGCCGTGGGCTCACCTCCCACCAGGCGAGTTGGTCGGCGAGGCTGCATCCGGCCACGGTCATCACGGTGGTGTCGAGGAGCCCGAGCCGGTCGAGGTGGAGCATCACCTCCGG
>SXWA01000269.1 GCA_005791575.1 Planctomycetaceae bacterium | reverse complement strand
GCGATCCCATCCACGGGACCGGCGAAGCCCCTCCGCAGAGCCCGGGCAGAGGCTTGGCGCCGAAAACGGAGACAAGCGCCTCGGAGGACCTCGTGGCCAGTCCCCTTTTTCTCGCTGGTCAGGGAATCATCACACCGCGGGTGAAGACCATCGCGGCGCCGGCGGACACGATCGCCCTGCGGGCCTGGCTGTCGGCGCGGAACCCGAAAAACATGGCGCGGATCTCGGCCCCGGGGGTCGATTCCCGCACCCGCTCGACCACCTTGAGGAACCGGCGGACTTCGCTGGCGCTGACCGCCGCCTTGACCTCGCAGAGGATGATCACCGGCGCGCTGTCGATCGTGCCACGGATGACGACGTCGAACTCCGTCGGCTTGCCGGCGACGGCGATCTCCTCCGGGCCGGCCGACGCGATCACCATGCCCTGGTGGTGTTCGAGCAACTCGGGGATCAAGTCGCAGGCAAAGTCCTCGAGGCTGCCGCCGAGGGCTCCGGCAAGGCCGCCGACCTGCTTGGCGAGGTCCTTCACTGCCCAGGTCGTCTGCATCTGGGCTTCGGCAAGCTCCTCGATACGGGCTTCGGTTCGCCTCTGGGCCTCGGCGAGCTCCTCGACGCGGGCTTCGGTTCGCCCCTGGGCTTCGGCAAGCTCCTCGACACGGGCTTCGGTTCGCCCCTGGGCTTCGGCAAGCTCCTCGACACGGGCTTCGGTGCGCTGCTGCGCCCCGGCCAACTCCTTCACGACGGCGGTGAGCTCGTTGAATTCGGCGCGGTGGATCAGCTCGTCGTGCGACTCGACGAACACCGTGGCCATGAGCGAGGCCTGCGGCTCGGGAAACTGCTCGAGGAGCTTGGTGCGGATCGACGAGATCGTGGCCATGGTTCACAGGTTCCGGGGCGTGCCCTGTGGGAGTGTACAGACGTTCCTACCGAGGGGCAACGCCCGCACAGCGCCGAGCCACCGCGTGGGCTCGACAGATGGGCTTCGTGGGTCCTTTTCCATGGCAGGCCGGATGCCAGCCCAGGAGATTACGTCTCGCCGGTCCGGTCGGTAGCCCCGCGGGCGGCCCGGAGATCGACCCCGCGGGCACTGGCTCGGTGCTGGCTGTCGTGACCGGCCCTCTCGGTCCCGTGCTACTGCCGCTTCTCGACCTCGGCCAGGCGCGTCCGCACCTTGTCGACGACCACCTTCCGCTGCTGCTCGTCGCCGACCTTGTCGGCCGCCTTGTCGGCCTCACCGAGGAGGGCGAGGGCCGTCTTCGTGTCGCCGGCGGCGACGGCGGCGTTGGCCACGGCGAGCAGGGCATAGGCGCGGCTCTCGGCCCGTTCCACGCTCTTCGCCGCAACGGCGGCCTCCTCGACGAGCTTCCCCGCCTCGTCCTTCTGACCGCTCCGGGCGCGGACGTCGGCCGCGGCCGCGAGGGCCTCCGCCTTGGCACGCGGTTCGCCCACGCCACGGGCGCTCTCCTCCAACCGGCCGACCATGTCGGCGGCGGCATCGGCGATGCCGGCGCGCGTGTAGCCGAGGGCGACGGCCGCCAGGGCCTCGGCGCGGAAGCGATCCTCGGCGGCATCGGCGGCCATCGTGGCCTGGCCGAGCAGATCGCGGGCCAGCGCCGCATCGCCCCCGGCATCCCTGTCGCCGGCCACGCCGCCGGCCCCGGCGAGCGACTGGGCGCGGCGCACCGGGTCCTCGATCGTGGTGGCGCGGGAGCCGGCCAGCGCCGCCGCTTCCCGGGCCTTCTTCTTGTCACCCACCTCGCCGAGCGCCGCCGCCACGTCGACGATCCGGGGGGCGAAGATCGCCGCGTCGCCGTCGGCCTTGAGGCGGTCGAAGGCGCGGTTGGCGGTGTCGCGGGCGCCCGACTTGTCGCCGGAGGCGAGCTGCGCGCGGGCGACCTTCACGAGCGCCACCGCCTGCTTGTCGGGCGTCGATTCCTTCTCCGCCCGTTCGAGGCGCTGGGCGATCGTGAGGGCGCCCCCCTTCTTCTTGGCCTTCGTGCCGCAGCCGGCGCCAAGCGGCAGGACAAGCAGGAGCAGGGCCAGCGCGGCAGCGAATCGCGGGGAAGATGTCACGGCAGGCTCCTCGGGAACGGTGGGGCACTCGACACAGGCCCCGGCGGATTCGGCGGATGGCATCAAAAGGTCAACCGGGCGCGCGACAGGCGCGAGAGCGTCTCGGCCATCAACTCGTCCTCGGCGGCCTCGTCGGCCGCCTCGTAGGTGACCGAGAAGCGGAGGTGGGCGCCGCAGTCGTCCCACGGCACGGTCGACACCGAGAGGTCGTGGATGAGGAACTGGCTGGCGTCCTGCGCGGTGGCGAAGGCCCGGTCGCCGGCACCGCGCGGGCTTTTCGTGTAGAGGAAGTAGGTGCCGCCGGGCATCCGGCAGTCGAAGCCCACCTGGCGGAGGACGGCGACCAGTTTCTCGAGGCGCCGGCGGTACTTGGCGCGCACCGCCTGCGGGATCGCCGGGTCGGTCAGCGCCGCCACAGCCGCCTTCTGGATCGCCATGAACTGGCCGGAGTCGCAGTTGTCCTTGACGTCGGCGAAGGCGCGGACGAGCCGCTCGTGGCCGCACACCCAGCCGAGCCGCCAGCCGATCATGTGGAAGCCCTTCGACATCGAGTGGACCTCCACTCCGACCTCCTTCGCGCCGTCGACCGAGAGAAAGGAGAGCGGCTCGGCGTCGTAGGAGAGCATGATGTGGGCCGCATCCTGCACCACCACGATCCGGTGGCGGTGGGCGAACTCGACCACCCGGGAATAGAAGTCGCGCGTCGCCGCCCGGCCGGTCGGGCTGTTGGGATAGCAGAGGACGAGCAGCTTGGCCCGCTCGAGCACCGCCGGGGGGATGTTGTCGAGATCGGGGAAGAAGCTGTTCTCCGGCAGGAGCGGCAGGCGGTGGACCGTGCCGCCGAACCAGCGCGTGGCGGTGCCGGCGACGGGATAGCCGGGCACGGTCATGAGGGTGATGTCGCCGGGGTCGATGAACGCCGCGGGGAGCATCGCCAGGGCGGTCTTCGAGCCGATGCAGTGGTTGATCTCGGTGACCGGATCGAGGACGACGCCGAACTCCCGGCCCATGAAGGCCGCGGCCGCCTCCTTGTAGGCGGCGATGCCGTTGTCGGCGTAGCCGCGGTTCTCCGGCCGGTCGATCTCGCGGCGCATCGCCTCGCGGACCACGGCGGGGGCCATCTCGTCGTTTTCCCCGATCCCGAAGTCGAGCATCCGCCGCTCCGGATGGTCGGCAAGTGCTTTGCGCTTGGCGCGCTTGATGAGCTCGAACTTGTAGATCTCGTTGCCCTTGCCGAACTGCGCACCGCCGATCCGGGCGGCGAAGCGGTCTTGGAACCATGGGTCGGCGGCGGGGGCGGCGATCGTGGCCATGAGACGGGAAACACTCCGGAGGGCTGCGGGTGACGGGCGCTATGGCGCCGATCCACCGACAACAGGTGGCGCGAAAGCCGCAGAGTATACGGACGCAGTGGCCGGCGCCGGCCGTGGTGGCATACGCGGCCCGTGGATGGAGGGCTGCCACCGGCGACCATGATTCACCCAGTGGAGGGGTTTCGCTCGCTGTCCTCAAAGGGGGGGGTGAGCGGGAAAACGGGGGTCTCGCCCGATGTTTGGGGCCGATTGATTCCGACCCGGCGCGGGGGTGGAGTGGGGGTGTCGGTTTCCCTCCGCCAACCCCCGCGTCAGCCATGCGTCAGCCTGTCTTCCGCGCGAGCATGATCCCCGCCCGGCGTGCGCCGGGGGGCTTCGGCCCCTTCGATGACGACTTCGATCCCTTCGAGGACGAAGAAGAGGCAAGCGTCCTCATCCCGCTCGACTGAGCGGGGCCAGATGGAGCCATCGGCCTGGCCGGCCCGTTCACACCTGCCGGCCGCCGGCCGGCCCGTTCACACAGTCTCCGGGGTGGGGTGTTGCCACGGAGCCCGGTAGGAACGGGTGAGCAGGGCATCGGCTTCCGGGTCGCCGACGACGTTGCCCTCGCCATCGAGGGCGATCGTCCTGCCCAGCCGCATCGCCAGGTTGGCGAGGATGCAGGCTGCCGACGAGACATGCCCCTCGGCGATGTCGGCCACCGGCCGCCGCCCGGCCGCGCGGGCGGCGAGGAAATCGGCCATGTGGCGCCGGGTGGCGGCGGCGGCGAAGGGCTCGGTCTCCTTGTGGGCGACGTCCTCGGGATGCTGTTCCCGCTCGTCGAGGAAGGTACCGTGCTCGGCCCCCCCGCCCCCCTTGGGTTGGAAGTCGTAGGACTGCACCGAGAGCTTGAGCGTGCCCTTGTCGCCGTAGAGGGTCGCCCCCCAGGGATAGGCGGGGTCGGGGTTCTCACCCCAGTTGCGCTGTGTCCACACCACCTGGACGTGGCCATGGTCGAAGAGGGCTGTCTGGGTGTCGTGGAGGCGGATCGTCGAGTCGGCCGGCCGGAGGAGGGCGCCGCCGGTGGCGGCGATCCGTTTCGGCCACGAGAGGCCGAGGAAGAAGCGCACCAGGTCGTAGAAATGCACGCACAGGTCGCCTGTCTGGCCGTTGCTGAACTCGATGCAGTCCCGCCACGCGCGGGGATGGAGCTGCGGGCGGAAGTCGATGAGCGGTGCCGGGCCGCAGTACATCTCCCAGTCGAGCGTGGCCGGCGGCGTGGCGGCTGGCGGAAAAGCCGCCCGTGAGCCGTAGTAGCTGTGGATGTCGACCGCGGCGATCTTCCCCAGCTTTCCGGTGGCGATGTAGCGGTCGCGGGCCTCGAGCAGGTGCGGGGTGCTGCGCCGCTGGAGCCCCACCTGCACCGTGCGGCCGTGCTTCCGCGCCGCCGCCACCATCGCCCGCCCCTCGACCACGTCGAAGCTGATCGGCTTCTGCACGTAAACGTCGCAGCCCGCCTGGCAAGCGGCGATCATCGGCAGGCAGTGCCAGTGATCGGGGGTGGCGACGAGGACGACCTGCGGGCGCGTCTCGGCGAGGAGCACGCGGTAGTCGCCGAACACCGGCGGCTTCTTTCCCGACGGCTGCCGACCGGCGACGAGGTCAGCCGCCGCCGCGACCATCGCCGAGTCGACGTCGCACAGCCCCACCACCTCGACCGGCGCCACCTGCATGAGGTGGAAGAGGTCGGTCTTGCCGTACCACCCGCAGCCGACCAGCGCCACGCGCAGCGGCGCGGCTGCCGGCTCGTCGGCCACGGCCGCCGCGGAGAGCGTGCCCAGCGCCGCCAGGTTGGCTCCGCTGCGAAGGAAGTCGCGCCGCTGCATGGGCTGGTCTCCGGGGGGGGCGGGAGAGGGAAACGTGATGCGGCTGGGCGCTCGTGGCATCGCGAGGCCGAGCACGGGCATTATGCCCCCGCGCGGCGTGCCGTCGTCACGGGCGAACGACGCTCGTGCCGTCGGCCCGGCCTGCGGCCCGCAGACGCCGCTGACGACGGCGGGGTTGGATGCCGACGTGGTCGAGGCCGACCTGTTTTCATTCGCTCCGGCCGCACCCTTCGAGGCGGTGTACGAGCAGACCTGCCTGTGTGCCCTCACGCCGGGGCGGTGGACGGAGTACGAGCAGCGCCTCCACGGCTGGTTGGTGCCCGGCGGCAGGCTTGCGGTGGCGTTCATGCAGACCGACGCCGCCGAGGGCCCCCCCTTCGCCTGCCGGCCGGAGGCGATGCGGCGGTTGTTCGCCGCGGATCGCTGGGAGTGGCCGGCGGATCTCGTGCCCGAGCCGCATCCGCTGGGGCTCGCCGAACTCACCGGGATCCTGCGCCGGCGGGGATGAGGGGCGGGAAGACCCCATCGGGCGGCTTTCGCGGTGGCGTGGCTGGGCAGCGCTGCCGCCGCGACCACGGTGTCAACTCCCCACGGCAGGGATCGAACCTGAGACCTACGGTTTAGGACACCGTCGCTCTATCCACTGAGCTACGGGGGCATCGGTCCGGTGCGCCAGGTCACCGCCTGCGGCCGAGCATAACGGCGACGCACTGCCGGGGAAAACCGCGCGGCACGATGCCGTGGTCGGACGCTGTTCAGCCGCACCCGCCGTGTCGATCGGCGGTGCGGCGGGGCTCCCGGGCCACCGGCGATCGGGACGCCAGTTCCTTCACGGCGGCCGTGATCCGAGAAGCCGCGACCGGCTCGGCTTGCCCGGCGGCCGGAAATCGGACAAGGTGGACGCCGACGGGTACGGGTGGTCCCGAACGGCCTGGGGAGAGGTTCCATGAGCACGCGGTCCTGCGGGTGGGGATGGCTCAAGGCGCTCATGGTGGCAGCGCTGATGGTGGCGGCGCTGATGGCGACGGCTGCGAGCGCCGCCGAGATGCGCACCTGGCGCGACTCGACCGGGAGTTTTTCCCGGGAGGGGGAGTTCGTCCGCCTCGACGGCGAGGTCGTCGTCCTCCGCCTCAAGGAGGGGCGCGAGATCCGCGTGCCGCTGGCGAAGCTTTCCGAGGCCGACCGGTCGTACGTCGAGAACATCACCGCCAAGCCCGCCGACCCGAAGCCCGATCCCGCGAAACCGTCCGAGCCTGCTGCCGAGTCGCAGAACAAACCCTTCATGCGGATCACCGTCCGCAGCTACGCGGCGCTGCTCGACGCTGGAAGCTACCTCGCAGATGCCCTGCAGCAGCCGCTGGTGGCGATGGCGCTGCCGGGGGCGATCGCCGCCGCCACCGGCGGCAAGACGCTGACGGGATTCGACGTCAAGCGGCCGCTGGTGGCGGTCGTGCCGGTGGTCGAGGGGACACCGCAGGAGATGGTGGTCTTCCTCCCGTTCAAGGGTGCGAAGCAAGCACGCGACACCCTCACCGGGATCTTTCCCGGGAGCCGCGAGGTCGATGGACTCGTCGAGATGACGATCCCGGGAGTGCCGCAGCCGGTGCGGGCCCGGTTCGATGCCGACCATGCCGTGCTCTCGACGTCGGCGGCGGCGCTGGCGGCGGCGGCCGTCCCGGGTGGCCCGGCCCCCACCGCCGACATCTCGGTGCGCGTCAACTACGCGGTGCTCTCCCCGGAGTACCAGGCCACGCTGCTCGAGCAGATGACCACCGCGCAGCAGGAGCAGACGAAGCTCCTCGACGGCCAATTGGGAGCCCTGCCGCAGGCCGGCCCCGCCCTCGCCAACGCCCGCTGGGCGCTCGGTGCCAGCGCCGGCATGGCACGCACGCTGCTCACCGACGCCGAGTCGTACCGGCTCGACGTGACCGCCGACAAGAAGGCCCGCAAGCTCACGCTCGACATGGCGCTGGTCGCCAAGCCGGGCACGTCGCTGGCCAGCACCATGGAGGGCTTCGCCGGGATCGAGAGCCCCTTCGCCCCACCGTCGGGCGCCGAGGTGCTCGACTGCGTGGTCTCGGTGCCGCTCAACCAGTGGGCCCGCGACTGGATTGCCACCACCGCCCAGCCAGCCTTCGGCAAGGTGCGCGAGATGATGGCCCCGCTCGCCTCCCAGCCGGGGGGCGAACCCGCCGTGCGCGCCGTCGAGGCGGCGATGGCGGCGGCGCGGGACCTGCTTTCCGGTGACCGCCTCGATCAGCGGGTGTCGTTGTTCGCGGCGCAGCAGGGGGGCATGCAGACCCTCGTCATGGTGCATGGGGAGAAGGCGAAGGCCTTCGGCAGTGCGCTTGAGACGGCGGCCCGGGCGCTGCCGCAGGTGCCCGGCTTCACGATCACCCCGGCGGTGAAGGAAGGGGCCGGTTTCAAAAGCCACTCCCTCACCCCGACGCCTGCCGCCAGCGGAGCCCCCGCCGCCGGGCCGATGCATCTGGCGTGCGGCGAACGGGCGCTGGCGTTGACGATGGGCCCTGAGTCGTTGGCGATGGGGGAGTGGGCCCTGGCCCAGATGCCGGGAACGGCAAAGCGGAGTCCGATCGTGCTCCGCGTCGATCCGGGCCGGCTCGTCGGCCTGGTGCCACCGGCACTGCTGGCCGGTGCAGCGGCAATTCCCGGGCTGCAGGGCGCCGGCCCGCCGGGACCGGGTGGCGACAACTACTCCAATTCGATCCGCGGCCGCGCCGACGGCATCGCGCAGCAGGTGCAGGGGGGCAGCCCCTATCCGAACGGCGATCCTGCGGGCGCCGGGTCGCCGCCGGGAGGCGGCTATCCGACCGGGGGCGGATATCCCGCGGGCAGCGGCTATCCCGATCCCAATGGGCTCACACCCGGTGATCCGAATGCGATTCCCCAGGGTGGGCTCACGGGACCCGCTGCCGGGCAGCCGGGATTCATCGACCTGCAGGTGAAGCCGATCCGGCGCGGGATCCAACTCGATCTCGACGCCGAGGACGGGGCCCTGCGGGCGCTCGGTGGGTTGGTCACGCGCCTGGCCGCGATGATGCCGCCGGGGGCGATGGGCCCGGGCGGTGTCGGGGGCCCGGGTGGCGCGGGGTTGCCGGCGGGTGCGCCGTCGGGCATTCCGGCACCCGGCCAGCCAGGCGTCGGGCCAACGATCAGTCCCGTCGCGCCGGGTATTCCCGGTTCGCCCGGCAGCCCTGCTCCACAGGGCAGCCCGGCCGGATCTCCTGGCAGCCCTTGAGGAGCGGAACTCCGCCGCCGATCGTCGCGCGCGACAATCCCTCCCTGGCTCGACCGCAGCCCCGCGACCGGAGCGGTTTTCCGATGTTCCGCCATCGCGCGTGCCTTCCCAAAGTCCGCGCATGCGGGCCGCAGGCTCTTCGCATCCCCCCCCTTCTCGCAGGGCCGGGTGCGGTCTGCTGACGATCCTCATGCACCCGCCCGGTGGTGACGAATAGACCGGGTGTGACGATGGTGCCGCGGATGCCGGACGGGGGGCCGCCTGGGATGAACGCCACGTTGATGAGCCCGGGAACGCTCTTGGCCACCGGCCAGCGATCGATCACGGCACGCCCGGTCGCTGCTGACCGCGCGCTCCGGGGCGGCGCCGTGGCGTGGCTGCTGGCGGGCCTGTGGCTGGTCTGTGCCGGCGCGTCAGGCGGCGCCGAGCCGGCGCCGGAGTTGGCTCTCTGGCCGGCCGCCGATCCCCGGCAATACGTCGTCGCCGACGCCCTCTTCCTGCAACGTAACAACGCCGCAGTCGATCGGGCGCTGGTGGTCGATGCCACCACCCCCGACGTGCCGCTGATCACCGCCGCCGATCCACTGAGTGTGATCGGCACCGGTGCCCGGCTCCTCTACGGGGAGTACGACACCGACGGCCTCGGCTGGGAGGTGGGCTATCTCGGCGTCTGGGGCATGGATGCCAACACCACGGTCGGAAACGCCGCCGGCACGCTCCAAGCCGCCGGCGATATCGGCTTCACGTCGGCGGGGCTTTCGGGTGGCACGCTGGCGAGCGTCTCGACCGCGACGCAGCTCAACTCCGGTGAGTTCAACATCCTCTACCACTCCTTCGACGGCGGCTTCAACCGTGCGTCGCGCTACCCCTGGCAGCGCTGCGATTGGTACGAGGGGGGGCAATGGGACTGGCTGCTCGGCTTCCGCTGGGCGGGACTCGAGGATGCCGCCACGCTCGGCTTCGTGCCGGCCGGAGCCCCCGGGCCGAGCACCTACTCGGTGCAGGCGTCGTCGAACCTGTTCGCGGCCCAGATCGGGGCGCGGGGACGGTGGAACTGGCAGCGCTGGGCGGCCGAGTTCACCGCCAAGGTGGGACCGGCGGGAACATCATTGCGGCAGTCGCAACGGTTCTTCGACCAGCTCGCACCCGACGATCCCTTCCGCACTGCCCGCGCCTCGACCGACGGCGACATGGGAATGATCGCCGAGATCAACCTCGGCGGTATCTACCGGATCACCGACGTCTGGGGGCTGCGCTTCGGCTACGACCTGCTCTGGCTCACCGGAGTGGCGCTCGCCGAGGATCAGTTCGACCTCTCCGCCAACGTCGATCCGCAGGCCGGGACGGCGATCGGCACGGTCGGCAGCGTCTTCTTCCAAGGCGCCCACCTCGGGCTCGAGGCCCGCTGGTGAACGTCACCCGCGGACGCGGGTGCGGTCTGACGGTGAAGCAACGCACGGCCGAACCGAACGCGTTCCGCCGGCCTCAGGTCGTCTCGAGCAGCGCGACCTCGAAGATCAGCGTGGCGTTGGCGGGGATGCTGCTGCCTGCCGGCGGGTTGGCACTGTAGCCGAGGCTCGGCGGGATGACGAGTGTGCGCCGGCCGCCGACCTTCATCGACTGGATGCCCTCGCGGAAGCCCGCCACCACGCCCGAGAGGTTGAACGATTGATTGGTGTTGCCGTCGAACTTCGTGCCATCGAGGAGCCGTCCCTCGTAGTCGACCTTGACCGTGGCCGAGGCGGAGCTCGGCGACGCACCGGTGCCGACGACCGAGTCGCGGAACTTCAGCCCGGTGCCGCTCACCTGGTAGACGACGCTCGTCGGATTGCCGACCACCGCTGCCACCGTGCCCGCCACGCGGGTGGCACCGGCGCCGGTGGTGGCGGCGTTCCTCGGCGCCCCGAGCACCGAGACCTGCTGGACGGCACCCCCCACGGCACCGGCCTGTGACAGCTGGATCGAGTCGGCACGGCCGTCGCCGTCGATGTCGATCGCAGCGCTGATCACCGCTGCGGCCCGGGTGAAGGCCGGCTGCGATCCGAAGGCGGCGAACGCCGGCGCGAGCGCCGCGTTGGCGGCCGACGACACGAATCCGTCGTAGATCTCGACCTGCGAACTGCCCCCCTGGCCCTGCGAGAGGATCAGATCGGGGATCGCGTCGGGATCGACCCGGAAGGTGGAGACATGCACGCCGCCGCGGAAGCGGGTGGTGAACGGTCTGACAGAGTCGACGACGGCGGGCACGGTCGCCGACGTGTCGAGGATCTGCACCAGCGGAGCGGCGCCCGGCCCGCTCGCGATCACCAGTTCCGCCCGGCCGTCGGGGCGCGCGGCATTCACCACGCTGCCTGCGGCGAACGTCCCGAAATCAGCAGCCGCGAGCGAGACGCCGGCGATCGAGCCGGGGATCGACGGCGTGAACGCCTTGTCGAGCACGAGGCCCGACCCGGTCGAACGGTAGATCCGCACCGCACCGGTGGTGCTGGCCCTGGCGACCGCCACGTCCTGCTTGCCGTCGCCGTTGAAGTCAGCGACCGCCACGTTGAGCCCGCGGCGTTCGCCGGCGCCGAACGGGGCGATCGTGAAGCGGTTGTCGCGGGCGAGGGTCACGGCGCCCGAGTCGGAAACGTCCTGCCGCAGGACCACGATCTCGGCCGCCCGGCCGACACCCGGCACGCAGACGATCTCCGGCTTGCCGTCGCCGTCGAGGTCACCCAGTGCCGCCCGCACGCCCCCCTTGAAGCCCGGCTCGAAGGCGAAGGCGGTCGTCCGTGTGCCACCCGTGGCGGGGTCGAGGAGCCGGACGATCGACGTGCTCGCCCAGGCCGCCTCGTTGGTGGCGATGATCGACTTCGGGGCGAACTTGAGCGTGGCGACGGCGGTGTTGTTGGACGTGTCGGCGTCGCCGGCGAGAGAGGCGTTGACCGAGTTGACGAGACTGCCGGTGGCGTTCGCCCCGATCGTGCCCACCGCCGTGAAGCGCGCCGAACTGCCGGCCGGCATCGTCACGTTGGCGGCGATCGTGCCGAAAGCGCTCGTGGGACCGGTGGCCCCGCCGGCGTAGGCGACGGTCCAGTTGGTGGCGGTGATCTGCCCGGACAGCGCCGAGGTGAACTGGGCGCCGGTGGCGGTGGCATCCCCTTTGTTGACCAGGTCGAAGGCGAGGCTCACCTGGGAGCCGGGCACGTACCAGGCGTCGGCCTCGGCCACCGCGACCGCGAGGTCGGCGGCCAGCGCGATCCGGCGCTCGAACATTTCCATGCCGGTCAGCCCGGCAGCGTGGAGGCCGCAGCCGAGGCGGTCGCGGGGGGCGAGGCGGCGGCGCGGACGCGAGGCGCGGCGGGGGCTCTGTGAACGCCGGGGCCAAAGAGATGCCAATCGCATGGTGAAAACCCCCGGAGGATGCTGCCCTCTACGCTCAAGGGTGCCCAGCGGTTCGGTGGGAGTCAATTTTCAGGCCGAAAACCACGTTTCCTGCCGTCCCGCAGGGGGCCGCCCCGACACCCACTTTGGATCGTCACCCCGCCCCCCCGGGAACCAGTCCTCTCCGCCGACCGCGTCGTTGCCGGTGCGGGGGGGCGGTCACTTTGCCGGCGCGGTGAGGCGATCGCCGACGATCGTGCGGAGCTGCTGGCGGAGCGCATCGACCCGCCGCGGCTCGGCGGCATACCGGTTGGACCGCTGCGCCAGGTCGTCGCGGAGGTTGTAGAGCTCTCCCGGCTGGTCGTTGGGGGCGTCGCCACGCTCGAGGGCATACCATTCGGGCACTTGGCTGACGCCGCCGGTCGGGGCGTCGATCAGCACCCAGTCCCCTTCCCGGAGCGCGTAGCGCCCGGGGCTCGTGTTGTGGATCAGCATCGTGCGGCGGCTGGGGCCCGTGCCCAACAGGCAGGCCGACTGGTCGATGCTGTCCTCGGCCGATCCCGCCGGGATCCCCGCCCCGACGACCGCCGCCAGCGTGGCGAACAGATCCATCTGGCTGACCAGACCGTCCTCCACCCGCCCGGCCGGAACGCGGCCCGGCCAGCGGACCAGCAGCGGCACCCGATGCCCCCCCTCCCAGAGGTCACGCTTCAGTCCTCGGAGCGGACCCATGCTGCGGTGGCCATGGCGGCGGATCCGTTCGTAGGCGTAGCGCTCCGGGCCGTTGTCGGAGGAGAAGATCACGAGCGTGTCGTCGAGCAGCCCCTTCCGCCCGAGGGCATCGAGGACCGCGCCCACGGCCGCATCGGTCTGGACGACATAGTCGCCATAGCCGCCGGCGGCGGAGCGGCCGGTGAACTCCGCCGTGGGGACGATCGGCGCGTGGGGTGAGGTGAACGGGAAATAGAGGAAGAACGGCCGCGCGGCGGACTGCCCCTCGATCCAGTCGACCGCCCGGGCGGTGAGCCGGGGCATGACGGCTCGGAAGTCCCAGTCGGGAACGGCGGGACCGGCCCGGCATTCCCAATTGCCCTCGGCCGTCTCGGCGCTGATCTGGAGATCGACCGACGGCGCCACCGGGAGCCGATCGTTCTCGAACCAGGCGTACGGCGGAAAATTGGGGACGTCGTCGCCGAAGTAGACGTCGAAGCCGTGGTCGAGGGGCCCGCCGGGGATGGCCCGCGACCAGTCGAAATCCCCCGGGGCGAACACCCGGTTGCCCTTCTCCACTCGTGGCGTCGTGCCCGCTCGGCGGATCGCATCCCAGTCCCAGCCGAGGTGCCACTTGCCGATCGCCGCGGTCGCGTAGCCCTTGCCACGGAGCAATTCGGCGAGGGTCAGCCGCTCGGGGTCGAGGATCGGCTGATCGAAGGCGTTGACGATGCCGTGGAACTTCCGCCAATGGGCGCGGCCATGGAGGAGGGCGTAGCGACTCGGCGTGCAGACCCCCGACGAGCTGTGGGCGTCGGTGAAGCGCGTCCCCTCCCGCGCCAGCCGGTCGAGATGGGGGGTCGGGATCTTCGCTGCCGGATTCTGGCAGCCCAGATCACCGTAGCCGAAGTCGTCGGCGTAGAGGATGACGACGTTTGGCAGGCGCTCGGCGGCGCTGACGCCGCCGGCGAACCCACCCACGATCAGGATCAGGGCCGCCAGTCGCTCGATCCGCATCGTTCGCTCCCCCGAGGACAGGCCGTTCATCCGCACCCACAGCCGGTCTTCCCGCAGCCGGCCCGGGCCGATTCGAGGCGGGCCTGGATCGCCAGCGACGTCGGGGTGATCGACAATCCGCCGAGCGCCGTGCAGCGCAGCTCACGCGGCATCTGCCCGCCGACCCGGCGCGCCGTCTCGATCACCTCGTCGAGCGGGATCACCTCGTCGAATCCGGCCAGCGCCATGTTGGCACACGCCAGGGCGTTGGCGGCGGCCATCACGTTTTTCCCCAGGCAGGGGGCCTCGACGCGGTTGGCCACCGGGTCGCAGACGAGACCGATCATGCTCTGCAGTGCCATCGACGCCGCCGCCACCGCCCGCGGAGTGGGTCCGCCGGCGAGCGTGACCAGCGCCGCCGCCGCCATCGCTGCCGCCGCGCCCCCCTCCGCCTGACAGCCCCCGACCTCGGCCGCGAATGTCCAGGCGGTGGCGACGAAGGCGCCGACGAGACCGGCGGCGAGCAGCGCCCGGGCGATCTCCTCGTCGTTCTTCCCCATTCGTTCGGCGACGGCGATGACCACCCCCGGCAGCGCCGCGCAGGCCCCCGCGGTGGGCATCGCCACGATCACCCCGAGGGCGCTTTTCACCTCCATCAGCGCCGTCACGTAAAGCACCGTGCGGTCGAGCGCCCCGCCGTCGAGCAGGCGGCCGGCGGCGAGGAGGCGGGCGAACTCGCCCGACTGGTGGCCGAGGACCCGGTCGGCGTGGGTCGTGCCGGCGATCCCCACGGCGATCGATCGCTTGAGGATCTGCACGATGCCGGCCATCATCTCCAGCACGCGCTGCTCGGTCAGGCCGCCGCGCTGGCATTCGTAGTCGATCGCGTGCCGCGACAGCGGCAGACCGCGGCCGGCATCGTGGGCGAGCAGTTCGGCCGCGGTCGCGAACGGCACGCGCGACGAGGGGCGCGTCGGCACCGGCAGCACCGGCGCCAGGCAGCGCACGGCGAGAAGGTCGCCGGACCGCTCGAGCGCGGCGCACAGGTCGGTGGCGACGAATCCCGGACCACTGGCGCGGACGAGCCAGCCATCGCCGCCCGTCACGCCGCGCTCGTGGAGGACCACGCCGTCGCTTTCGGCGGAGGCCTCGAGCCGGGCGACGACCCGCTCGGCGGCCGCCCGGTCGCGCGGCCAGAGCAGCGTCTCGTGGGCGTCGCCGGCGAGTGCCAGCCCGAAGCCGTCGATGTCGATCACCTCGATCATGCCGCCGCCGGTGGAGATCCCCCGCAGGGTGTGCCGGCGGTCGTCCCGGGAGAGGGCGAGGCGGTAGGTGTTGGGGTGGGGGTCACCGGAATCGACCGTGGTGAAGCGCAGCCGGCAGCCGGCGGCCGCGAGCGCCGCGGCCGAGTCGGGCAGGCCGTCGGCGGTGCACTCCCAGCCGAGCAGACCGCCGCAGAGGCCCATGTCGGATCCCTGCGACTCGTGGGTGGTGGGAAGCGACCCGGCACGGTCGAACTCGACCAGCACCTCCTCCGGGGTGCCGCCGACGAGATCGCGCGCGAGCCGGCCGATCCGCAGCGCCGCGGCGCAGTGCGAACTCGACGGCCCGCGCATCACCGGCCCGATCACGTCGTTGAAGATGCTGACGAGTGCCGCCATCACGATTCCCGGAGAAAGCGTGCGAACCACCCGCGTGTGCGTTCCCACATCGCGGCGGTGAAGGCGTGGCCGACCCCCGGCTCGATGAACGACGCGAACCGGTCGGCGGCCCCGGCGGCCCGGTAGGCCGCGGCGATCGTCTCCACTCCCTGGCGCACCTCGGCGATCGGGCTGCCGCCGTCGGTCTCGCCGAACGTGAGCAGCAGCGGCCGCGGGGCGACGAGGGCCGCGACGTCGGGGGTGTCGCCGTGGGGAAACAGGCCGGGGACGAAGTTGGGGAAGCAGTGGAGGATCTTCGTGCGCTCGATCGCGGCGTAGGTCGGCAGACAGCAGGAGCCCACCAGGCACGCCAGCCGCTCCTCCCACGGCCCGACGAGCCAGGTGTGGGTCGAGCCCATCGAGTGGCCGAAGCAGCCGATCCGGTCGGCGCGGACGTCGGGGCGGCTGCAGAGGTAGTCCACCGCCCGGCGCATGTCGAGGATGTTCTTCCAGGCCATGCACCTGCCGGCGACGGTGAGGCGGAGGAACTCGAAACGCTCGAAGTCGCCGTTTTTGAGCATCGGGCTCTGACGCTCCTCGAAGCAGAGCGCGTCGGGGCAGAGGACGACGTAGCCCTCGCGCACCAGGCGCACGCCGACATGCTGCGTCGGATCGCCGGCGAGGCCGGCCGGCTCGCTCTTGCCGAGGTGCCACTGGCCGTTGTGCTGGTGCCAGACGGCGACGGCGGGGGCGGGGCGCGCCGGGTCGACCCCATCGGGCACGAGGAGCAGGGCCGGCACGCGATCCCCCGGTTCGACCTGGTAGTCGATCCGCTCGATCCGGTAGCCGTCGGCGGGGGTGGTCGAAAGCACCCGCGCGTCGAGGGGGCAGGCCGCGGGCCAGGAGCCCCCCAGGCAGCGGAGGAGATGGTCGCGGAAGGTGGGCACGGCGGTTTCCGCGGCGGTGGCTCCGGTCAGCGTGGCCCCGAGGGCCGCCGCGCCGGCCGCGGTCGCGGCGACGAAGCGGCGGCGGTCGGCGGTGGAGCGGTCGGGGCCGTCGGTGACCATGATCGTGTCGCTTCCAGCCGTCGCGGGGCCGCCGCGCCGACGACAGTCTCCCATGGCGGGGCAGGCCCGACCAGTCACGGCCCGCTTGACGCTGCTGCCGGAAGGCGCGCCAATCCGCCGGGCTGGATGGCGGGGCGGAGCGATGGGGCAACCGATGCGACCGATCACGACGCTGAAGAAGCAGGGGACCGTGGCGGTCATGGTGACGCTGCGCCCGGCAGGCCGTCGCGCGGCGCGGGCAGTCGGTGCAGCACCGCTGCTGCCGGCCGCCCTGGCGATCGTTCCAAGGCGAGTGTCGGTGACTGAGCGACGAGGGAGGATGGCATTGCCGCTTGCCCATCCCTTGACCAACGCCCGGGTGGAAGTCCTGAAGGGATGCTTCCTCGATCCCGGGGGGGCTCTGCGCGGAGCCCGGCGCGCGGAGCGGGTCGGCGACGCGGTTCGCTATTACCCCAACCTCGGCATCCTTGTCGGCACCACCGATGCCCGGGGGCTGGCGACGCTGGAGGGGGATCCCGGGGTCGCCGCCGTCGACCTGCTGCCGGTCCTCGAGCCGATCCTCCCGGTCGGCCCGTCCCGGCGCACGCTGGTGCCGATGGCCAGGGTCACCTGGGGCATCCGTCGCCTGCGGATCGAGCGCCTCTGGGCGCAGGGATTCACCGGCGCGGGCATCTGCATCGGTCATCTCGACAGCGGGATCGACGGCGATCACCCCGCCTTCCTCCCGGATGCGATCGCCGCCTTCACGATCTTCGATGCGTTCGGACGCGAGGTGCCGGGGTCGCACTCCCCCGTCGACACCGCCACGCACGGTACGCACACGGCAGGCACGCTCGTCGGCCGGGGTGTGGACGATCGGCACGTGGGCGTGGCACCTGGCGCCGTCGTGGCGTCGGCGGTGGTCATCGAGGGAGGGCAGGTGATCAACCGGGTGATGGCCGGCATCGACTGGTGCCTCGGCCAGGGGGCACGGATCATCAACCTGTCGCTTGGGGTGCCGGGACGAAGCCCGGCGCTCGCGCGCCTGATGGAAACGCTGCGGTCCCGCGACATGCTGCCGGTGGTCGCCGTGGGCAACGAGGGACCGGGAACGAGCCGCACCCCGGGGAACGAGCCGGCCGCCCTGTCGGTCGGCGCGGTCGATCGCAGCGGGGGCGTGCCGGGGTTTTCTTCGAGCCAGACGTTTGCTCGGGCCGACGATCCGTTCGTGCCCGATCTCATCGCCCCGGGTGTTCAGATCCAATCGGCGGCTGCGGGGGGCGGCTGGTTGGTCGACGGGGGCACGTCGATGTCGGCACCCCATGTCAGTGGGTTGGCCGCGCTGCTCTGGGAGGCGCGGCCATCGGCCACCGCGGCCGAGATCGAGGCGGCGATCCGCGTGTCGTGTGACCCAACCGGGGTTGACCCCTCGCGCGGAGGGGGTGGGGTCCCCGATGGGCCGCTGGCATTGGAAGCGCTGACGGGAATCCCCGCGGCTCGGCGGCGCTGAATGCTCCGGACGACACCCGGCCGAGACGCGCCTCCGGCGGTATGCGTCGACTGGGAAATGCGTGCCGATCGTACCTGTCGACTTTTTGCAATCAGTCTGCCGGTGCCGATCAATCCAGTCGTGCCGTCGGTACCGGATCCGGCGGATTTTCTATGGGGGCAGGAGGCGCAGGGGTGCGATTTCGTCGCTGGTTGGTGCTCGCCGTCGTGGCGCTCATCGCGTGCGGGTGCGTGCCGCGGACATTCGTCCGCAGGAACCCCCTGCCGACCGACAAGGGGATCCGTTACTACCGCCCGAAGCCCTATCTCAAGGTGGCGCCGTTCGTGAACGCCGTCACGGGAGAGGCATCGACCACCCAGGTCGCCATCGACCTGGTCTACATGCCCGACTTCAGCGAGGAGTATTCGATCCACGCGAGAAGCGGTTTCGGCATCAACAACACCTCGATCACGCTCGACCAGGGGTGGAACCTCACCGGCCTCGACGTGCAGCTCGACAGCCAAACCGACGAGAACCTGACGGCGCTGGGGTCGTTGATCAGCAGTCTTCCGACCGCCGGTGCCGGCCTGTCACGCAGCGCCGCCGGCGAGGGTTTCGTCGTCACCGCGACCAACGTCCCGTTGGGCTTCTACGAGGCGGTCCTCGGCGTCGGCCCCTGCGGCAAGCAGCTGTACGGCTTCCGGTACGTCGGATTCATGCCCTATGCCACCTGCCCGACGGCAGGCTGCGGCGGACCGGACGGCTTCGACTGCCAAGCCAGTGGCCACGAGCTCTACGGGCTGGTGTTCGAGAACGGGGTGATGACGTTCAAGACGATCAGCGACATTCGGCACGGAACCGCCCCGGTGAACATGCTGCGGAAGCAGTCCGTCGCCCCGACCGGCAAGGATCCGACGCCCCCGGCGGCGGATGACGACGGGCTGGTGCCCGCGGAGCCGATCGCGCGCCCGTCGGCACGCGGCACCGTGATCGGTCCCGCGTTGCCCGGCGAACCGGCCCAGCCACCCGACCCGCCGGCCGCGCCCACCAAACGCTGACTGAACGCGACCGCTTGGCAGACCGTGACGGGGGCTCCGCGGGAAAAAGAAGCGGCCCGGTCCTCACGGACCGGGCCGCTCCGCTCCCAACCGTCTCGCCCGTCCCCACCGGCCGGCCCGCGGGCGCGTGCCGGGGGGAGGAGCGTCAGCATCGAAGGGTCACTGGCAGACGGGCTCCTCGCGGTAGACCGTCATCGGGACGCGCCGCGTCACCGTGTAGGGCACCCGCTTGGGAACCATCCGCACCACGTCGATGGTCCGGGTCTCGTGCACCGGGCGGGTCGTGGTGACCGGCACCTGCTTGGTGCGGGTCTCACGAACCATCGTGCACACCTTGTAGGGCACTTCCTTGGTGCACTGCTCGGTCACCAGCTTGCAGACCCGCGAGGTGCAGGTCTTGACGCGCTGCTCGGTCTCCATCCGGCAGACCTTGTAGGTGCAGGTGCGGACCTGCTCCTCGGGCACCATCCGGCAGACCTTGTAGCAGCAGGTCTTGACGCGCTGCTCGGGGACCATCCGGCACACCTGATAGGTCCGGCAGCGCTGCTCGGGGACCATCCGGCAGACCTTGTAGCAGCAGGTCTTGACCCGCTGCTCCTGCACCATGCGGCAGACCTGGTAGGTGCAGGTGCGGACATGCTGCTCGGGGACCATGCGGCAGACCTGGTAGGTCTTGACCCGCTGCTCGGGGACCATGCGGCAGACCTGATAGGTGCAGGTGCGGACCCGCTGTTCGGGGACCATCCTGCAGACCTGGTTGGTCTTGCCGCGCTGCTCGGGCACCATGCGGCAGACCTGGTAGGTGCAGGTGCGGACCCGCTGTTCGGGGACCATCCTGCAGACCTGGTAGGTCTTCACCCGCTGCTCGGGCACCATGCGGCAGACCTGGTAGCTGCAGGTCTTGACGCGTTGCTCGGGGACCATGCGGCACACCTGGTAGGTGCGGCAGCGCTGCTCCGGCACCATCCGGCAGACGGTGTAGGTGCAGGTGCGGACCCGTTGCTCGGGGACCATCCGGCAGACCTGGTAGGTCCGGCAGCGCTGCTCGGGGACCATCCGGCAGACCTTGTAGCAGCAGGTCTTGACCCGCTGCTCCGAGACCATCCGGCAGACCTTCTCGCAACGCTTCTCGACCACCGTCTCGCGCTCATAGCGGACGCACTGGACCTCCTTCTCGCGGATCTCCGTCACCCAGCGCTTCTTGGTCACCGTCCGCGGCGGGCACTGCTCCTCGACGCGGCGGACCTCGCCCGGCTGATAGACGCACTTGCACTGGCACTCGTCCCACACCCAGCAGCCCGGCTCACGGATGCAGCGGGTGATCACCGGGCCGGGGATCTCGCAGGTCTCGGTCTCCCAGTGCCCGCAGTGCACCTGCACTGTCTTCGTGGAGTGGACCGGCTTGCAGACGGTCTTGCAGATGTCGCGCTCACGGGTCTCCCAGACCGGCTTGCAGACGGTGTAGGGGATCTCCTTGGTGATTGTCTCCCAGACCGGCTTCGAGACGGTGTAGGTCTGCTCGCGGGTCTCGTACACCGGCTTGCAGACGGTGTACGGGATCTCCTTCGTCCGCGTCTCCTGCACCGGCTTCGAGACGGTGTAGGTCTGCTCACGGGTCTCGTAGACGGGACGGCAGACGGTGTAGGGGATCTCCTTGGTCATCGTCTCGTAGACCGGTTTCGAGACGGTGTAGGTCTGCTCGCGGGTTTCGTAGACGGGACGGCAGACGGTGTAGGGAACTTCCCGTGACATCGTCTCGTAGACCGGCTTGTTGACCGTGTAGACCTGCTGGCGGGTCTCGTAGACCGGGCGGTTGACGGTGTAGGGGATCTCCCGCGACATCGTCTCGTAGACCGGCTTGTTGACCGTGTAGACCTGCTGGCGGGTCTCGTAGACCGGGCGGTTGACGGTGTAGGGGATCTCCCGCGACATCGTCTCGTAGACCGGCTTGTTGACCGTGTAGACCTGCTGACG
>SXWA01000268.1 GCA_005791575.1 Planctomycetaceae bacterium | reverse complement strand
GGTGGCGCTGGCGGCCCGGTCCGACGCCCCGCCGGCGCTGCGGGTGCTGGCGCTCGAGACGCTGCGCACATGGGCGGAGCCGCCGCAGAGGAGCCGCGTCCACGGCGGCTGGCATCCGCACGGCCGCCGGGATCCCGCGGCGGCCCGGCTGGCCCTGGAACGGGCCCTGCCCGCTCTCATCGCCTCGAATCCTGACGACGCGCTCCGCGCGAGCCTCCTCAAGGCGGCGGCGGGCCTGGGGGTCGAGTCGGTGGGACCGTTGCTCGTGGCCTGGGCGGACGACGCTGCGCGAGATCCGACGTCGCGGGCCGAGGCCCTGCTGACGCTCGACGCGGCGCGAGATCCGCTGGCGGAGAAGCTCGCGGCGCGCCTCGTCTCAGACACTGCCCCCGCCGTCCGGGCGGCGGCCAGGCGCGTGCGCACCGCGCGGCTGCCGGTCGGCACGACGGTCGCCGAGTTGGTGGAGGCGACGACACAGGCCGACACCGCCGAGCGGCAGGCGGCGATCGAACTCCTCGGCGGGATCGACCATCCCGATGCCACCCGGGCGATCTCCGCTCTCGTCGCCCGGCTGGCCGGTGCCGACCGCGATCCCACGATCGAACTCGAGATCAACGAAGCGGCCGCCAGGCGGCTCGGTCCCGCGGTGGCGGAGCGCCTCGCTGCGGAGCGCCTCGCGGCTGCCACACCCGGTGACACCACCGCCGCGTGGCGAGATGTCGCCGCGGGGGGCGATCCGGCCCGGGGGCGGTCGATCTTTTTCAACAACGGGGCGGTGTCGTGCGTCCGCTGCCACCGGGCCGACGGGGTCGGGGGCGACGTCGGGCCGAAGCTCGATGCCATCGCCGCGCAGAAGGACCTGCGCCACCTCCTCGAAGCGATCGTCGCCCCGAGCGCCCAGGTCGCCGAGGCCTACCGCACCACGGTGGTCGTCACCGACGACGGTCGCACGGTGGCGGGGATCGTCGCCGGTGAGGAGGCCGGCCGGCTCGCGCTCAAGACCGCGGACGGGGCCGTGGTGACGATCCCGCTCGACTCGATCGAGGAGCGGGCCGCCGGCCCCAGTTCGATGCCCGCCGACCTCGCGGGGAAGCTCACCCGGCGGGAGCTCCGCGACCTCCTCGCGTGGCTGCTGACCCTGCGGTAGAACACTGGGCACGTTCGAACCCCCCAAGGAGCAGTGCGATGACGAGCCTCCGGATTGGCGGACGATGGCTGGCGGTCGTGGTCGGGCTGGGGCTGGCGGTCGTGGTCGGGCTGGCGCTCGTCGGTGGTGGTACCGCCCGTGCCGAGGAGGGCTTCACGCCGCTGTTCGACGGCAAGGGGCTCGCCGGTTGGCAGGGGGATGTCGCCGGCTACGACGTGGTCGACGGTGAGATCCGCTGCCGCAAGGGAGCCGGTGGGAAGCTGCTCACCAAGGGAGAGTACGGCAACTTCGTCCTCCGTTTCGAGTTCCGGCTGACGCCCGGCGCCAACAACGGGCTCGGGATCCGCGCTCCGGTCGAGGGCGATGCCGCCTTCGCGGGGATGGAATTGCAGATCCTCGACGACGGCCACGAAAAGTACAAAACGATCGCCCCATGGCAGTCGCATGGCTCGATCTACGGTGTCGTCGCGGCGAAGCGCGGGGCCCTCAAGCCGACCGGCGAGTGGAACACCGAGGAGGTGACGGTGCAGGGCTCGAAGGTGAAGGTGGTGCTCAACGGCGAAACGATCGTCGAAGCCGACATCACCGAGTTCCGCGACGGGAAGGCGACCCTCGACGGCAAGGAGCACCCCGGCCTCAAACGGACCAGCGGCCACATCGGCTTCCTCGGCCATGGCGACGAGGTCCACTTCCGCAACATCCGCCTGCGGTCCCTGGCCGCGGGCTGACGGGTGGCGCCCGTCGAACGAACGTCCCGCGACCGGGAATCGTGGCCCGGCAGTCCCCCATGAAACCGCTCCTTTCGATCATCGGGATCGTGACGGCCGTCGCGCTGTTCGGCATGCTCCTCGGGGCGGCCTTCGGCTGGGCGGCCGGCTCCGTGGCTCCGTCCGTTTTCAAGATGCTCGTGCCGTCCAACGACGCCGATCCTGTCGGGACGGCGGTCGTACTCGGGGCAGTCGGGGGAGTGGTGTGTGGCGGGGCCCTCGGCGCCTTCGCGCTGGTGCTGTCGGTGTTCGTGGCGTCGCGTCGGCGACCCACCGACCCGTGAACGAGCGGCGGCACAGGGGTCAGCCGTCGATCGGCCACCTGTGATGAGCCAAAAAGGGGGGCAGGCATGTCGGCACGTCGTGGCCTGTGGTCGGCGCTGGTGTTGGTGCAGTCCTTGAGCGCCGTGGCGACGGCGAGCGCCGCGCTCACGATCATCGAACCACGACCCCATCAGGTGGTGCAGCGGATCGGTTTCGCTCCGGGTGACACGCCGGCAGCGCCTGCCGACATCGGCCGGGCCCGAGTGCCACTCGTCCTCGCGGGGATCCCGGCGGGGGTCTTCACGGCCCGGGCGCGGGTGGTGGCCATGGCTGCTCCCGACGAGGCCGGTCCGTGGCAGCGCGTGGAGTTGGGCGCGGCGACGGCCGACGGCCGGCGGCAGGCCTACCTGACGGTGCCCGCCGGTGGGTGGTACCGCATCGAAGTGGACGTCGAGACGGCCGGTGAGGCTGCCGGCGATTCAGCCGCTGTGGCAGCCGGCACCGAGCGCCTCGCGGCGGCCGTCGAGCCGTTCGGCGTCGGCGAGGTGTTTCTGGTCGCCGGCCAGTCGTATGCCACCAACACCAACGACGAGCGCCTCGCCGTGGCCGATCCGGCGTGCCGCGTGGTGGCCCGCGACGCGGCCGGCGGCTGGCGCGTGGCCGACGACCCGCAGCCGACACCCGACGGCAGCGACGGCGGTTCGATCTGGCCCGCCGTGGGAGACGAGCTTGTCAGGTCGCTCGGCGTGCCGGTCGGCTTCGTGAACGTCGCCTGGGGGGGCACTGCGACCGCACGGTGGCAGCCGGGAGGCGATCTCCATCGCCGTCTCGCGGCGACCGGCGCGGAGCTGGGCCGGTTCCGCGCCGTGCTCTGGCAGCAGGGGGAGTCGGACGTCATCGAGGGCACTCCGACCGAGGCCTACGTGGCGGCGCTGCGAAGGATCCGTGGAGCCGCCGTGCGGAGCTGGGGTTTCGAGCCCCCCTGGCTGTGCGCGAAATCGACCCACCACCCCACTGTCTACGACGATCCGCCCGGTGAGGAGCGGATCCGAGCGGCGATCGACCGGCTCGTGGCGCTGCCCGGGTTCGGCGCCGGTCCCGACACCGACACCCTGCGTGGCGAGGCGCGGGGTGGGCCCGCGTCGCGACGGCACTTCACCGGCGCGGGGCAGCGTGCCGCGGCACGGCTCTGGGCCGGGCTGCTCACCGAGCGCCTCCAGCGCCCGCCGACCGGTGTCGAAGCCGCCTCATGGCTCCTCGACGGGCTCGGACTCGTCCCGGCGGCATGGGCATCGTCGGTCGTCACGCGTGAGAGCAGTGTGCTGCGGGCGACCGCCGTGGGCGAGCCGGCGCGGGCGCGGCTCGCCTACCCGGCGGAGCGGATCCTCGCCGTCACGACGGCCGATGGCTGCCGCGCGATCGATCCGGCCGCCGGCTACACGCACGAGGCGGGGAGCCACGACGTGGTGTTCACCACACCGCTGCCGGTGCCACCGATCCTCGATGCGGAGCGCTATCTGCCCGCCGGCGCGGAACACTCCTACCGGCACCGGGTCGGCCAGCCCGACGTGCATCTGCTCTACCGGCCGGGCCGTTGGTTCCACGACCGCGACGTCGAGATCACCTACCGTCGGGCGACGGCCGCTCCACCCGACGTGGTCCATGGCGACCTTCCCCGGACGAGGGCCCGTCTCGCCGCCGGGGGCGATCTGCTGATCGGCGTCAGCGGCGACAGCATCTCCACGGGGCTCGACGCCTCGGCGACGACCGCCACGCCGCCGTTCCAACCCGGTTGGCCCGATCTGGCCGTGGCTTGGTTGCGGGTGCACACCGCCGCCGACGTCACTCTCGTCAACCGGGCGGTGGCCGGCTGGAGCGTCGCCAACGGTGTCGCCGACGCCGACGCGCTGCTCGCCGCGCGCCCCGATCTGGTGATCGTGGCCTACGGCATGAACGACGTCGGCCGGCGTGATCCCGCCTGGTTCCGCGAACAGACCGCCGCGCTCGTCGCCCGCTGCCGCGAGGTGATCCCGGGGTGCGAGCTGCTCCTGGTGGCGACGATGCTCGGCAACGACGAGTGGATCCACACGCCGCGCGGGATGTTTCCGCGCTACCGCGACGAACTGAAGGGCCTCGTCGGCCCCGGGGTGGCGCTGGTGGACATGACGGCAGTCTGGGAGGAGCAGCTGGCCGCGAAGGAGATGTTCGATCTCACCGGCAACGGTCTCAATCATCCCAACGACCACGGGCATCGGCTCTATGCCCAGGGAATCCTCGAGGCGCTCGTCGGCCGCCGGCAGCCGGGCACGCTCCCGGGGGAGTGACGGGCGGGGCCGGGGTGATCGCGCCCCGGCGGGAAGCTGCCGGCGAAATGGCGGACCCCGGCGTCAGTCGATCGCGCCGACGAGGATCCGGTCGTTCTCGCTGTCGACCACCACGAGCCGACCATCCGGATCGATCGCGGCGCCGTGCGGCCGGTCAAGGTGGGTCGAGCGCCAGTCGGCGCCGAGCGCGGTGCCCGCCTTCGTCGGCATGCCGGCCACGGTCGTGATCGTCCCGGTCGCCGGATCGTAGCGGCGGACGCACTGGTTTTCGGTGTCGACGATGAGCACGCGCCCGGCCCGGTCGAGCGACACGTACTTCGGGCCGGCGAGCAGCGCGGCGTTCGCCGGCCCGTCGTCGCCGCCGAAGCCCGCCTTGCCGGCGGCGTTGACCACGGTGCGGATCCGCCCGTCGCGGATCGCCAGCAGGGCGTTGCCCTCGCGGAGCGCGAGATAGATCGTGCCATCGGGTGCCCGGCAGGCGGCGCGCGGCCCGGTGAGCGGCGATTCGATTGCAACGGCACCATCGACCGGGCGCCCGGAGGTGCCGTTGCCCGCCACCGTCGTCACGGTGCCGCCCGCAAGGTCGATGCGGCGCAGCCGCGCGTTGCGGATGTCGCAGACGAGAAGTCCGCGGCCGTCGGGCTCCAGCGCGCAGCAGTAGGGCTGATTGAATGCGGCGGCAGCCGCCGGGCCGCCATCACCCCCGAAGCCCACGGTTCCCGTGCCGGCGATCGAGCGGACGGTCGCGCTCCCAGGATCGTAGGCGCGGATCACATGATTGAACGTGTCGGCGAGGTACACCGTGCCATCGGTGCCGATCGCGAGGTCATGGAGCCCGTGGAACCGCTGCCCGCCGGCGGGGCCGGCCGCCGCCGGGAAGGGAGGTTGCTTCGTGTCGGTCACGTGGAAGGTGCCGGCGAGGAACTCGGGTGCTGCCCCGGCCGATGGGAGGCGGAAGAGGCGGTTGCCGCGCATGAACTCCACCCCGTGCAGCCGACCGCTGCCGTCGAAGGCCACGGCGAACGGCTCGTTGACCTGGCCGGCATCCGGCTTCCGGCCTGCCCGCCCGTCGGCCGAGCCGACGAGCACGGCGATCCCCTGGGCCGCTGCGGAAGGAAGACACGCCAGGAGGAGGAGCACGGTCAGGAGGGCAGGGTGCCGGCGGATCATGCGGGCGTTCTCCCGATCCAGGGGGCTCGAGGGGGTGGGGAAGCGGTTGATCGTTGTCGCCGCCGACGGCGCCGCAAGTCAAATTGCCGGGCCTTCCCCCGCACGGCACAATGAACCATCTCCCCGGGGAATCCGCGTGACGCTGCCTGCCCGCCTCGATCGTGTCCGCCGTGTGCCCCGGGCGTGGGCGGTCGCCGCCCGGTGCATGTGGGCGATCGTGGCCGCGATGGCGGTGGGTGAGGCCAGAGGGAATGACGGACCCGCGGCGGACGGTCCGGATGCCGTCGCAGTCCGGCATTTCGAGACGCACGTGCGGCCGGTGCTCGTCGAGCGCTGCGGCCGGTGCCACGGCGACCGCGAGCAGAAGGGGGGGCTGCGGGTCGATGGCCTCGTAGCCCTGCTCCGGGGCGGTGATTCCGGTCCGGCGATCGTCCCCGGTGACCCGGCGGCGAGCCTGCTGGTGGCGGCGATCCGGCACGACGGTGTGGCGATGCCCCCCGACGGCAAACTTGCCGACGGCCCGATCGCCGCCATCGAGGTCTGGATCGCGTCCGGGGCGCCGTGGCCCGGCATGAAACCGGCTGCCGATCTGATCGCCGCCGGGCTGCCGCCCGACGACACACCCGTCGCCACCGGCCCGCGACCGCGGTCGTGGCACGACGGGATCACGGCCGCCGACCGCGGGCACTGGGCCTACCGGCTGCTCGAACGGCCGGCGCTGCCCGCCGACTTCGACGGGGCTGGGGCCCATCCGATCGATCGCTTCATCAACGCCCGGCTGACCGCGGCCGGCCTCGAGCCGGTCGAGCCGGCGGAGCCGCAGGTGCTCGTGCGGCGGCTGTCCCTCGACCTTCTCGGGGTCCCTCCGAGCCCCGCCGAAACCGAAGCCTTCGTCGCCGATCCCTCACCTGACGCCTACGATCGGCTCGTCGAACGGCTGCTGACCGACAGGCGCCACGGCGAGCGCCAGGCGCGCCACTGGCTCGATCTGGCACGCTACGCCGAGAGCGACGGATACCGGCAGGATGCCTTCCGGCCGACCGCGTGGCGCTACCGCGATTTCGTCGTCGATGCCTTCAACGCCAACATGCCGTTCGACCGTTTCCTCCAGTGGCAACTCGCCGGTGACGAGGTCGCCCCAGGCGATCCCGCGGCGCTGGTCGCCACCGGGTTCCTCCGCCAGACCCCGTATGAATACAACCAGGTCGACGCCGTCGGTCAGTGGACGACGATCCTCACCGAGGTCACCGACGTGGCCGGCGACGTGTTCCTGGCGATGGGCATGGGGTGTGCCCGGTGCCACGATCACAAGTTCGATCCGATCCGCCAGGCTGACTATTACCGCCTCCAGGCATTCTTCGCGGCGCTCGACTGGCGTGACGGGGTCGTCGTCGATCCACCAGGAACGCCGCCGCCCACCGCCGCGCAGGCGGCCTATGCGGCGCGGGTCGCCGAGTTCCGCGGCCAGATGGCGGCGATCGAGGATGCCGCCCGGTTCCCCGCCGCCTGGGCCGGACAGCTGCCCCTGTCGCGGTTTCCCGAGTCGACGCAGGAGATGATCGTCCGTGAGCCGCACCTGCGGAGCCCGTGGGAGGAGCAGATCGTGCGCCTCGCCTCGCGCCAGTTGAAGTTCACACCCGGCGGCCTCGGGGCGGAGGATCAGCGCTGGTACCAGTGGCTCACCGACGAGCTCGCCGCCTTCGAAAAGCGCCAGGCCGCCGACAAGCCCCCGGAGCCGGCGGTCGCCGCCGTGGCAGGCGACGTCGGGTGCCGCGCGCCGCCGATCCGGATCCCCGGCCACGACGATCCGCTGGAGCCCGGATTCCCCGCTGTGATCTCCGGTGCGGAGCCGGTCATCGAGCCGGTCGCGGGGGCTGCCGGGGGGGCCGGGTCGACGGGCCGCCGCCGGGCCCTCGCCGCCTGGCTCACCGACCGCGCCAATCCACTCACGCCGCGCGTGGTCGCCAACCGTCTCTGGCAGTGGCACTTCGGCCGCGGGTTGGCGGCCAACGCCAGCGATTTCGGCCGGCTCGGTGGCGAGCCGTCGCACCCCGAGTTGCTCGACTGGCTCGCCGTCGAGTTGGTCGAGTCGGGCTGGGATCTCGCCCGGCTCGACCGGTTGATCGTCACCAGCGCCGTCTACCGGCGCTCGGCGCGGGCCGCTGCCGGCGACCCGGTCGCGGTGCGCGGCCGCGCCGTCGATCCGGACAACCGCCTCTGGTGGCGGCAGGACTGCCGGCGGCTCGACGCCGATCAGGTCCGCGATGCCGCACTGGCGATCTCCGGTGAGCTCGATGCCACGCTCGGCGGCCCGAGCGTGCCCCCCACCGCACCGCGCCGCAGCCTCTACACCACGGCGTTCCGCAACACGCGCGATGCCCTCGCCGAGGCCTTCGACGCCCCCGATGGCTACGCGAGCTGTGCGCGGCGTGATGCCACCACCACCCCCACGCAGGCCCTGTTCCTCATCAACGGGGAATGGATGCTGGCCCGGGCCCGCGCCCTGGCGCTCGCCATCGAACGCGACCTGGCCGCCGCCGAGCAGGCCGACGGCGGCGCCCGCGCCGCCGCGGCGCTCCGCCGCGTCACTGGCCGCGAACCCTCCGCCGAGACGATCGCCGAGGCGGCCGCGTTCCTCACCGGTCAGCGGCGCCTCCTCGATGCCGATGCCTCGACCCAGTTGGCGGGTTTCACGCGGCGGATGCCGCAGCGCGACGGGGTTGCCGCGGTGTTCGATCCCGGTGGCACGGCGCCCGTGCTGGCGCTGCCGACGGCGCCGGGCGACGGAACGCTGGGCGACGGAACGCTGGGCGACGGAACGCTGGGCG
>SXWA01000036.1 GCA_005791575.1 Planctomycetaceae bacterium | reverse complement strand
GGTACAAGGCGGCGTACTACAAGGGCAGCGGGACGAATGCGGGCTTCTGGGACTACGCCACGCAGAGCGACACCGCTCCGACGGCGGTCACGGCAGACTCGACCGGCATCGGCTCCGCTGGCAGCGCGGGCAACTTCGCGAACTACGACACCGCTGCCGACTGGAACGGCCAAGATGGCAACGTGACGACGGTGGGCACCAACGGGGGCCCGAGTGCGTACGGCGCGTTCGACATGAGCGGGAACCTGTACGAGTGGAACGATCTCACGGGTGCTGCCGGCTCGGATCGTGGGCTCCGCGGCGGCGGCTGGAACTTCGACGCGTTCGACTTGTCGTCCTCCGGCAGATACCCGTACGACCCGTCGAACGAGGGCAACGACATCGGTTTTCGTCTCGCAAGTCCTGTCAGCGGCCCCTCCGGCGTTCCGGAGATCGACGCAGCGGGAGCGCGCCTGGCGATGGTGCTGATCGTGTTCGGACTGGCGCTCCTGGAGCAACGCCGGCAGGGCCGCTGACGGTTGCCGATGGGGTGCGCGGTGCCGGAGCGCGACTCCGACCGCGTGCCGCCCTGAGGGTCCTCTCGGTGACAACCCACCGGGCAAGCGCAGGCGAGCCGATGGCCTATCGGGGTGAGTTGGGCCGGGTCCTCCGCTGGTCGGCCGCGAGTCCAGTCGCAGGCGAGCCCGCAGAGATTCGAACTGACTTGGCCCACCTCGCCGGCGAAATGGACCAATGCCCGGGCGCACTCCCCCGACCGGATGATCTCGCGCCTCCCGCGGGGGACGCGACCAGACACCCGGGCAGGGTTTCACCCCCCGGCTCGTGGATGCACTTGCTTGCTTCCCCGCAAGCCAGCTGATCGGTCAACAACTTCCGCGAAGGCACCGGGTTGAAGGGGAACGGCACCTGCCGTCCCACCCCCTTCCCCCGCCGGCCCGATCGATGCCCGAGCTGCTCGCCCTGCAGGCACGGATGCCGCTGGTGCTCGTGTGGCTGGTGGTCACGGTGATCGCCGCCGGCGTGACCGCCGGCTCGCTGTGGCTGGTCGCCTCGCGGCGCGGCATGCCACCCTGGTGGACACGGCTCGTGCGCTGGTCGCTGGTCGCGGTGATGGCACTCGCGCTCGCCGACGCGAGCCTTCACCGGCCCGCAGCTCCCGTGGGCCTCCCACTCCTCGTCCGGTTCGCCACCGCCACCGCCGGAATCCTCCTCGCCACCGCGATCCTTCGGGCACCGGCGCCGGCAGCGTCGCGCCGCGGATGGACGTGCGTCGTCGCCGGGGTGGCCACGCTTGCGCTGTCGGGCGTGCGGCTGCAGGCGGTCGCCGCGCCGGAGCGATTCGACGGCGACCCGACGGCGGCCTCGATGGTGGCACGCGAGCATGACGAGCACGGAGCCCACGCGCTCACTGACCGCGGCTCGACGATCCCACTCGGCCGGTTCGTGACGATCGAGCATGAAGCCTTCGTTCCAGACGGGTTCAACGGCCGCGTGATCGTCGCCGATGCAAACCGCTCCCCAGCGAATTGCCACGGCTGGGTGTTCACCGGAGGGCGATTCCAGGTGGCGGGGACCGACGTCGCCCGGATCCTCGCCGAGAACGGCTACCTGATGGTGGCTGACCCACAACCCGGCGACCTCGTCGTCTACCGCGACTCCGCCGACACGATCATCCACACCGGGTTGGTCAAGGCGACCGGCCCGGAGGGATTCGTGCTCGTCGAGAGCAAATGGGGACCGCTCGACATCTACTGGCACACCCCACACGACCAGGTCTATTCGCAGCAGTTCGAATACCGGCGCAGTGCGCGGCACGGACACGAACTGACGATCATCGAACCTCCGCGGCCGCCCGGAGACCGGGCAGAGGCCGCGGACCGACAGCCTGCCGCACGTCGGCACTGAGGGGCCGAGGGGCGGCTTGCCCGCTCCATCAGTGGCGCCTGGTCAACTGACGAGCCGCATCCCCGCCCACATCGCGGCGAAGCCGAGAAGGTTGGAGCCGACCACGTAGGCGCCGGCCAGGGCCGGGCGCCCCGACTCCCAGAGATCCACCGCCTGGAAAGCGTAGCTGGAAAAGGTGGTGAAGCCGCCGAGCAGCCCCACCAGCAGGATGGTGTCGAGACCATGGGGCGTCGGCAGCCGTGACCGCGACAGCCCGACGATCACGCCGAAGGCGAATGCCCCGGCGATGTTCACCAGCAGGGTGCCCCAGGGGAACGTCGTCCCCATCAGCCGGACGGCGACCGCCGTCACCCCGGCGCGGGCGAGCGTGCCGACGGCGCCGGCGAGCGCGAGTGCCATCCAGTGTTGGAACGGTGTCATCGTCGGATCCCGAGCCGCTCCCGCTCCGATCGCCGGCATGCACGACACCGGCCGGCGGCGCCCGCGCCGAAGGCGGGCCGCGAATGACGCCCTGGCGCCACGCGGCGATATACTACCGCGCCATCTGCGGCGACCGGCCCGGTCCGCAGGGCAGGGCACGTGGTCCGCGCGTCACCGACGCGCCGGGAACGCGTGCCCCGTGATCGGATGGCTGGCCGCTGACCCACCCCCTCACGGAGTCGAACACCCACGCGATGAACCGCAAGACGCTGCTGGCCCTCGCCGAGAAGCACGGCACCCCGCTGTTCGTCGTCGACCACGACGAACTCCGTCGCAACTACAAGCTCTTCCGCCGCCACTTCCCCCGCATCCAGATCTACTACGCGGTCAAGGTCAACAGCGATCCGGCGATCGTCGAGACGTTCTACGAACTCGGCAGCAGTTTCGATGTGGCGAGCATGCAGGAGTTCCACACCGTCCACCGGCTGATCGCCAAACTACCGGCCAAGCAGCGCCAGGACTTCATCTGGGACAAGATCATCTACGCCAACCCGATCAAGCCAATCGAGACTCTCCGCGAGCTCGACTGCTACAAGCCGCTGGTGACCTACGACAACCACGAGGAGGTGAAGAAGATCGCCAAGCACGCCCCCCACGCCGGGCTCGCCCTGCGGTTGCGCGTGCCCAACACCGGCTCAATGGTGGAGTTGTCGAGCAAGTTCGGTGCCCTGCCTGGAGAGGCTGTCGAGTTGATCCAGTACGCCCACGACGCGGGACTCGTGGTCGAGGGGCTCAGCTTCCACGTCGGCAGCCAATGCACCAACCCCGAGAACTACATCCAGGCGCTCCACCTCTGCGCCGGCGTGTTCGCCGAGGCTGCCAGCCGCGGCTTCACCCTCAAGCTCCTCGACATCGGAGGCGGCTTCCCGGCCGCCTACGACGAATCGGTGCCGAAGTTCGCCGACCTGGCCGGGAAGATCAACCATGAGATCGACCGGCTCTTCCCCAAGCCGATCGAGATCCTCGCCGAGCCGGGGCGGTTCCTCGTCGCCTCCGCGGGCAACGCCGTGTCGAAGATCATCGGCAAGGCATTCCGCAACGACAAGCTCTGCTACTACGTCGATGACGGCGTGTACCACACGTATTCGGGCGTGATCTTCGACCACTGCACCTATCACATGAAGGCGTTCAGACGCGGCACGCCCCAACTCTGCGCCGTCTTCGGCCCCACCTGCGACGCCCTCGACACGATCAGCCTGGCCGAGCACCTGCCCGATCTGGAGATCGGCGACTACCTCTACAGCGAAAACATCGGCGCCTACTCGGCGGCCAGCTCCACGCACTTCAACGGCTTTCCGCCGGCGACGGTCGTGCACGTCAATCGCTGAACATGCGGGCCGATATGCTCCGCGCCGGCCTGGTTCGGTGGGGTGACCGCTCGACGATCCTGGGCCGCCGGTCCGTCAGGAGCGCACGGCCTCGATGAGGTGGTAATGCTTCACCTCCTCACGGGCCACGTTGAGCCATGCCTGCGGGAGGGTGTCGAGATACCACTGCGGGCGTTTCGTGGCGACCAGCAGCGTGCCTCCCGGGGCGAGCGCCTCGAAGGCCGCGGCGACGAACAGCCGGGCGATGCGGAAGTCGGCGTAGTAGGGGGGATTGGCGAGCACGAGGTCCCACGTGCCCGGCTCGGGGATCACCCCACCGGCCTCGAGCGCGACGGTGATGGCGGGCAGGTCGTTGGCCGCGGCCGAGTGGCGCGTGCACTCCACTGCGCGCGCGGAACTGTCGAGGGCGTGGACGACGACGGCGGGATCGCGGGCGGCGATCCCCAGCGCCACGCAGCCGCTGCCGCAGCCGATGTCGACGACACGCGTGCCCGGCGCGACGTCGACGGCGTTGAGGAGGTGCCGCGCGGCGGGATCGATGCGCCGATGGGCGAAGACACCGGGCCGGGTGCGGGCGGTGAGCAGGCGGTCGCGGTCGCGGAACACGACAGCGGCCGAGAAGTCGCGGATCCGTGGCGGGCGGGTCTTCGTCACGATGTAGGCCACTGCGTCGGTGCCGTGGCGGACGCGCACCCGCTCACCGCTGTCGGTGAGTTGGCCATGGAGCCAGGTGTCACGCGGGTTGTCGACGCTGGCGACGAGGTGCCCCCCAGGTGCGAGGGCGGCCAGTGCCGCCTGGAGGATGTCGCGCGACAACTCGGCCTCACCATCCCGAGCGAGCGGAATCACCGCGAGATCGAACGGTCCCGGCGGCAGATCGGCGGTGCAGCTGACCACCAGGCCCGGCGGCTGGCTGCCGTGGGCGGCGACCGCCTTCTCCATCTGGAACAGGTCCAGAAACCAGGCGCTGACATGGGCTTCGGCACGCTCGGCGGCGAGAAGCCACGCCGCCTGGCCGCGGCCGAGACTGGTGCAGACGATGCGGTTGCCGGCCACGTCGCGGGCGACCTCGAGGGCGAGGGCTTCAGCGGGCAGTGGCGCCACCGCAGCGGAGTCGACAGGTTCGTTCATCTCCTGATCAGACGTGGGGGACCGCCGTCGGGCAATCGGTCAGCGAAAAACGCCGCAGCCGCAGGCCCGATCGGTCGGGCCCGCGGCTGCCTGGCAGTACACACGTCACTCGGGGCGTCGGGGCCGCTCGGGGCGTTCGCCGCCCTCTGGACCACCGGGGGGTCCACCGCCACCGGGCCGGCCACCGCCATCCCGCGGCCGGAAGCCTTCGCCACCCGGTCCACCGGGCCCGCTACCCGGTCCTCCGGGCCCGCCACCCGGTCCTCCGAGCCCGCTACCCGGCGGTCCGAAGCCACGCCCCTGCATCCGGCCGGCAGCGCCCTGCAGTTGGGCGCGCATGCGGATCATGTCTTCGGCGAACTTGGTCAGTTCAGCCTTGTCGAGTTTGCCATCACCATCGGCGTCGAAGGTCATGGCGCGCTCGACGAGTCGCTCGGGCGAGATCTGGCCACCACCCGCCCCACCGGGAGGGCCACCCAGTCCGCCGGGGCCCCCACCCGGTCCACCCTGGCCACCCTGGCCACCGGGCCCGAATCCCTGTCCCGGCCCAGGACCCCGCTGCCCGCCACCCGGTCCTCCGGGAGGGCCACCCGGTCCTTCGGGGCCACGCCCCGGTCTGCCACCAAATCCACCACCTCTTTCCCCCTCGGGCGGCGGTGGGGGACGAAACTCTTCCTCGTCGATCCGCCCATCCTTGTTGGAGTCGAGTGTGAGCAGCGCGGTCGCTGCGTTCTTGATCTCTTCGGCGCTCAGGGAATGGTCGCCATCCTTGTCGAGTGCCTCGCGGAGCTGGTCAGGCGGCGGTGGTCCGCCAGGTTGGCCACCCGGTCCTCCGGGAAAGCTACCCGGTCCTCCGCGCTGCCCTGGCGGCTGGGCCAGGGCTGCCGTGGCGACGGCCACGGTCGCGGTCACCGCCAGCAGCGACGACCGCATGGTGATCCATTTCATTGCCTGTTCTCCTCTGGGAATGCCCCGCCGGTGGTTCCGGTCAGGGGGCGATGCAGGTCAGGTACTTGCACGATCGGAGAAACAATGCCCCGTCACTGATCGCGGGGGTGCCGCTGGCATCGCTCGCGTCGTCGGTGAAGTGGTTGCGGGCGAGGATCTCGAACCGCGGCGCCGCGGGCAGGACGAACGTACCATTCCAGCGGCTGACGACGAAAATCCGCTCCCCGGAGACCACCGGCGACGCATAGACGGGCCGGCCGCCCCCTTCGAGGCCCTCGACCCGCTCGCGATAGACCTGCTGCCCGGTCTCCGCAGAGATGCAGTGGGCCTGACCGCGGTCGTCCATCCAGTAGAGATGCCCCTCGTGGAGCACCGGCGTAGCGACGTAGGAACTCGACCGGCTCGTCCACAGCACATGCGTCTTCGTGACGTCGCCGCGGCCGCCGGCGCGGATGGCGAGCGACCCGGCCGAACGAAACCCACCGAAGACGTAGATCGTCGTGCCGTCGACGACGACGCTCGGCGAGAGATTGCCCGTCAGCGCGGTGGTCGCATACCAGCGCACCTTGCCGGTGGACGGGTCGAGCCCCCACACCTCCTCCGGCACGGCGAGCACCAATTCCACCGTGCCGTCGTCGAGCGTCACCGCGACCGGGGTGCCATAAGCCAGTTCCAGGGCGGCGGCCTCCGACTTCCAGGCCCGCTCCCCAGTCCGCAGGTCGAATGCCTGGAGCGACTGGCTCTCCTCCGCAGCGCTGACGATCACCCGATCTCCGACGATCACCGGACTGGCCGCCGAGCCCCAGCGCCGGTTGCTCGATTCCTGCCCGACCTCGGCCCGCCACAGCTCGCTGCCGTCGCGATCCCAGGCGACGACGCCCCCTTTCCCGAAGAAGCCCACCACGGTGCGACCGTCGGTGACCGGGGTGCTGCTGGCATAGCCGTGTTCGGTGAGATAGCCCTGGTAGGCATCGTCCGGACCGGATGCGGGCAGGTCGCGCTGCCAGACGATCCGGCCATCGGCACGATCGACCGCGAGCATGTGCCGGACGAGGGGCGACCCGCCCTGTCCGCCGCTCCACGCGGTGAGAAACACGCGGTCCCCATGGACGATCGGACTCGAGGAACCGCCCCCCGGCAGCGCCGTCCGCCAGCGCACGTTCAGGCCATCGCCCCAGCGCTCGGGCACGACGGAGCCGCCGATGCCACGGCCATCGACACCGCGGAAGCGTGGCCAGTCGTCGGCACGGCAGATCGTCGCGGACATGCCGGCAAGCACGATTCCCAGCACCAGGACCGCGCGACCGCAGCGCACAGGCAGCGAGCCCCACTTCCATCCGCTCATGTCAGACGACTCCGTGGGGGCGGTCGGTGTCCAGCACTCATTCGACGATCCGCAGGGCCTCGTTCCGCTTCATCACCCGGCGTCCGCGCCCGCCGGCGGAGGCGGGAAACTCGAGATGGCAATCGAGGAGCACCCCGAGCGGCGCGTCGGCACCGATGTCGAGCACCGCCGTGACCGTGTCGCCGCTGCGCTCGATCTTCACCGCCTCGAAGGGCCCGAACTGGACCCATTCCGGCGGACCGTCGGGAATCGGCCCGCGTTGGCTGGCCGCGGGATCGAGTCGGATCGTCACGGTTCGTCGGCCGCCTCGCGACACCGTCCCGGGCAGCACCTCGGCGACCGTCGCCTCCATGCGGCTCTCGCCGGTGGCGTTGTCGACGATCGCGCCGGTGCCGGCCCGCCACATGCCGCGGTTGTTCGCAGGCTCGGGCACGCCACGGTAGCCGCCGACGATGTAGGGAAAACGCCCCGGCGTGACATGGTAGTGGTAGCCACGCTCGGGATCGGTGTGGCCGTTGCAGACGTCGAGCGCCGCGCCCCCCGCGGCGGCATCGAGGTCGCGGGCCATGACGCCGTCCGACTCGTAGGGACCGTAGACCGGAAACCCGTCGAACGCGAAGCCGATGATCGGCGAGTGCCGGCGGCCATCGTCGGCGAACGGGCTTTTCACGCAGGTCGGATACTTGTGGTAGTGGTACACGCCGGTCTGCTGCGGATGCCCGCAGCAACTGTCGAGCCAGACCTCGGAATACCCCTCGACGGCATTCATTCCCCCCTGCTCGAACGGGTTGAAGAACACGACGCCATTGAGCGCCGCGCCGATCGGCCCCATCGGCAGGCGGGTGATCTCGGGCGCGATCCGCGGCTCGAGCGGCAGCCGGAAGGTGAAGTCCTGCACCCGGATCGAGTTCGGGTTTCCGCTGTTGGGAAAGATCGCGGTGGGATGGTTGGGATAGCCCTGGCTCTTGATGACGAGAAACCCGGGTTCGTGGCTGACCTGGACCTCGTCGATCCCGTCGCCGTTCGAATCCCGCATGTGGTAGGAGAACAGATCGATCGCCCGGCCGACACCATCGACGGAATCTCGGTAGAGATAGAGCGGCTTGCCGGCAGGACCGGCGCCCGGGTGGAGCCACCAGCGGCCACCGATTGCCACGGCGTCTTTGGGCACTCCCGCGGCGGCCAGTTGCTCCTCGGCTCCGGCGCGGGTGAAGCACAGCCCGCTCCACATTGCGACCCAGACCACGCCGACGAACACGCTGGCGCAGAAACCGGTGTGGCGCTGCATCGACCCGGCGAACCCACCCATCACCACCTCCTCCATCCCGTGTTGAACGCCCGACAGACGTCATGGTTTCGATGGACGATGGCCGGATGGATCACTTCGTCGGGGGGGCTCCTTCCGGGAGCGGCTCGAGCGTGAGCGGATCGCGGAGGGGCAGGTGGGTCACCTTGCCGCCGAAGAAGTCGTCCATCGAGGCGCGTCGATCGAGATCGCCGCCGGCGATCGCCTCCCAGTCGCCGACCACGAGAATCGCCATCTTCTCCGGGTCGAGATGCTTGCGGGCCACGCGCTGCAGATCCTCGCGTGTGACGGCGCTGACCTTGTCGCGAAACGTCTGCCAGTAGCCCGGTGGCCGCTTCGTCCACTCGTCGTTGACGAACAGCCTGAGCATCGCCGGCTTGCTCTCGACCTGCCGCGGGAAGGTCTCCACGGCGGCGAGCTTGGCGGTCTCGAGCTCCTCGTAGGTCACCGGCTCGTCGCGCACCTGGCCGATGAGATCGACGATGATCTTCGTGGCCAGCGCCACGGTGGGGTTCTTGCTCTCGAACCG
>SXWA01000035.1 GCA_005791575.1 Planctomycetaceae bacterium | reverse complement strand
CCGTACGGCACGGCCACTAGCTCAGCCGCGACCCTGACCGTGAATCCGGCTCCAGCCCCTGTGCCGGCGCCCGTGACGGTTCCGACCAGTAGCAGTGGCGGTGGTGGCGGTGTGTCTCCACCACCTCGAAGGCGGGGATCCGCGCGGAGCCGTAGGCCGGATGGGGGAGGCGGGTGAAGGGCAGGCCGTAGACCTGGTCCATCTCCCCCTGCTCGAGCGGTAGGGCGGGGGGATTGATCACCACCGCCTCGCGGCCGTGCCGCTGGACGAGCCGGCGGGCGTTGTGGGGATTGGTCTCGAGGTGGGAGACCCGGGTCATCTCGCAGAAGGCCAGCGGGTCGGCGACGACCGCCTCGTAGGGGGGAATCTCGAGCGTGCCCGGCCACTGCGGGCCGTCTCCGGCGGGGATGGGCTCGCTCGCCCCCGTCCGGTACGCCACGCCGCGCAGGTCGCGCAGATCGCGCACGGTCTTCCCCGCCGCGAGTCCCCGGGTGATCTCGAGGACCGTCCGTTCCCCCATGCCGAAGGCGACAAGGTCGGCCTTTGCATCGAGGAGGATCGACCGCCGCACCTTGTCGCTCCAGTAGTCGTAGTGGGCGATCCGGCGCAGGCTCGCCTCGACCCCGCCAGCCACGACCGGCACCCCGGGGAAGGCCTCACGGGCGCGTTGGCAGTAGGCGAGTGTCGCCCGGTCGGGCCGCTTCCCGATCGCCCCGTCGGGTGAGTAGGCGTCGTCGTTGCGCACCTTGCGGTTGGCGGTGTAGTGGTTGATCATCGAGTCCATGTTGCCGGCCGAGATCCCGAAGCAGAGCCGCGGACGGCCGAACTGGCGCCACGGTTCGCAGGAACTCCAGTCGGGTTGGGCCAGCACGGCCACCCGGAAACCGGCCGCCTCGAGCAACCGGGCGATGAGGCCGTTGGCGAAGCTCGGGTGGTCCACGTAGGCGTCGCCGCTGACCAGCACCACGTCGACGGCATCCCAGCCGCGGGCCGCCATCTCCGCGGGTGTCGTCGGGAGGGGCTCCCGACCGCATCGATCCGGTGAGAGTCCCAGGTCGGCCGGTGCCAGTCCCGGGTGGGGGGTGACGGCCACGGGGGGGCGATCACGTTCCGGAATGGGTGTCACGGTGTGGCGATTCGCGGGCGGAGGAAAGAACGCTCCGGGGGCGAAACGCCCAGCGGCTCGGCCCATTGTAGCTGCGTCGCCGGGGGCATTCGTTTTCCGTTCGCCAGTCCGGAGGTCCGGGCACCAGCGGCGCACGCAGGGCAACCGACAGCCCGGCGTCAGCCGTGCGTGCCCGACGGCGCGGACCGCGTGGCACGCTCACGCTCGACGAACCGGCGCAGGTCCCCGAGAACCCGCCCGCGGTCGCGCAGGTAGCCGCCCGAGCCACCGAACACCCCGGCATGCCGCGTCCTCACGTCGAACCGCGGCGGCTCGCCGCCGGGAACGACCGCATGATCGATGCCGAACGCGGCGTGGGCGACCTCACGGATGGACACCGGTTCCGTGGCGAAGTTCACGATCCGCAGCCCGGCATCGAGGGCCGTCGAGACGTCGGCCCAGACCCGGCCGAGGTCGTAGTACTGATAGGTCGCCGCCGCGTGGATCTTGTCGGTCTCGTGATTGTTGAGCAGGTCGTAGATCGCGTTTTTCTTCAGTCCGGGGCCGAACAGCCCCGGTAGCCGCACGGCGAGCAGGTGGGGGAACGCATCCCGCAACCGGTGCTCGAGTTCGAGTCGGTGCCGGCCGTACGGCGTCTGGGTAGACGGGTCGATGGTGGAATCCTCGTCGACATCCACAGGCCGCGGATAGACCGCCACCGTTGACATGACGACGACCCGCTCTGCACGGGCAGCGAGCAGGCAGCCGATGAGGCGCTCGAGCACCGCCCGATCGGCCGGCGGGTCGGCGTTGGCGATCCACATCGCCGCCGGCATGCCGCTGACCACGATCAGGTCAAAGGCCTGCCCGCGGATCTCCTCGATGGTGCGCGAATTGAACGACGCGTCGAAGCGGCGCTGTGCCGCGAGGTTGCTTCCCACGAAACCGGTGTGCCCGACGAGTGCCGCCGTCATGGTGCGCGTCGATTCCAGAGCCAGAGGGGGTCGATCCGGTTGGTGACCATGGTCGCAGGTGGGGCCGGCGGTGCCCTCGTCCGCCCCGGGGGCGGGACCACCGACCACGGCCCGCGGTCGTGGCGTGCCGGGCGCCACCGTCGATCCACGTGCTGCGCCCGGGCCATCCGGGCCACAAGGGGTGCAGACCGTCATGAAGGCCCGGTCCACGAGCCGTGGTCGGGGACCCGATGAACCGCCGTTGCCCGGGGAAGGGGCGGGCTGGGATAATCGCTCACTGCTCCCCATGGTAGGGTGGCAGCGCCGAGGGAAACAGGCGGACATGAGCCACGTTCAGCATGCACCGTGCCGCCGCAGCGCCGCGCGGCCGTTCCTCGGCATCGCGGTGGTTGCTCTTTGCTCCGGCTTGATCCCCGGGGTCGCCGCGGTGACGGGAGTGCGTGCCGCCGAGGAGTCCACCGCCGGGATCGAGGGCCTCATCGCCCAGCTCGGCGCCGATGATTTCGCCCTGCGGGAGGCGGCGAGCCGCGGCCTGGCGGCGGCTGGAATGGCGGCGCTCGGGCCGCTCGAAGCGGCCATCGAGGGGGACGATCTCGAAGTGGCCAGTCGGGCCGCGGAAATCGTCCGCGGGTTTCTCGCTCCCCCGCCTCTCGGCGGTCGGCTGGCAGGCGATGATGCCCCCCCTGATTCCTCCCCGGGCGAGCCGGCACCGGCCGCTCCACGCTCCGCTGCGGAAGGGGCCGGGAATGAGTCGCAGGGGGGCGGCGCCCGTGCTCCGGCGGGCGGTGCTCCAGCGGGCGGTGCTCTAGCGGGCGGTGCTCTAGCGGTCGGTGCTCTAGCGG
>SXWA01000034.1 GCA_005791575.1 Planctomycetaceae bacterium | reverse complement strand
GAACCGGTAGCTTGCCGGTGGGAACCGGTAGCTTGCCGGTGGGAACCGGTAGCTTGCCGGCAAGAACCGGTAGCTTGCCGGAAAGAACCGGTAGCTTGCCGGAAAGAACCGGTGGAATCACGGGAGGTGACCGATGATCGGCGGATGGATGGCTCCGGGGGCGAGTCCGCTCCTCGTCGCCTTCGGGCCGTTCAGCGAACCGGTGAGCGTCGGCCACTACATGGTGGTGGGTGCCGTGATGTTCGTCGCCGGGGTGGTCTGCATGGCGGTGAAACGGAACGCCCTCGGGGTGCTGATGGGCATCGAACTGGTGCTCAACGGCGCGAATGTCAATTTCGTCGCCCTGTCGTCCCCCTACCTCCAGGCCCACGGTTCCGGTCTGGGGCTCGACGGCCAGGTGATGGCCCTGTTCGTGATCCTGCTCGCCGCGGCCGAGGCTGCTGTCGCGCTCGCGATCACGCTCAACTTTTACAACAACCACGCCACGGTCGACGTCGACCGCGCGGAAGACCTCAAGGGGTGATGGTCGACGGACGTCCCGGCGGGCCGTCCTGCCCGACTCCCCCGATCGACACGTCGCTTCATCGACACCGCATCCACCACCGACCCACGGCATTTCATGGACGCTGCGGCGACCCTCCCCCTGCTGCTTGGACTGGCCTGGCTGGCGCCGCTGGTCTCGTTCGTCGCGATCCTTTTCTACGGACCGCGCATGGGGCCCCATGGCCGGAATGCCGCCTGGGTGGCGACTGCGGCGATCGCGACGTCGTTCGCCCTGTCGCTCCTCTCCGCGGGGGTCTGGCTCGCCGCGCACCCCGTGACCGCGACCGGCGGAGCCCATGGCGGCGATCACGGCGGTGGCGACCACGGTGGCACCGGTGCCGCCGGTGGTCAGGGGGCCACCGGGGCCGCTGGCCCGCAGGCTGGCGCATCGGGCGGTGCGGGTGAGCACGGCGCCACTGGCAGCCACGGGGGTGGGCATGGCGCTCCGGTTCCGTCGTCCTACTCGGGCGATTGGTACACGCTCTACGAAGCCGGTGGGCTGACGCTGTCGATCGGCTGGTGGATCGACGCTCTCACCGTCTTGATGTTCGTCGTTGTCACCCTGATCGCGACCTGCATCCATGTCTACGCCTCGGGTTACATGCACGACGAGCTGCACGACGTCACCGACCATGAAGTCCATCTCGCCGACGGCAGCCACCTCCATCGCCCCGGCCGGTTTCCGCGATTCTTCCAAGCCCTGTCGTTGTTCTGCTTCTCGATGCTCGGGATCGTCATCGCCGGCAACCTGGCGATGGTGTTCATTTTCTGGGAGCTGGTGGGGATCTGCTCGTGGTTCCTCATCGGCTTTTACTACGAGCGGCGGTCGGCATCGAATGCGGCCAACAAGGCGTTCATCGTCAATCGGGTCGGCGACTTCGGCATGCTGATCGGGCTGATGGCCCTCTGGGGGGCGCTCGGCACGCTGCACTTCGGCGATCGTGTCGCCAACGAGGGCGGGGCGGCGGTCACCCGTCCCGGCCTGTTCAATCTGGTGAGGCCGCCGGCTTCGGGGCACGCGCTCGAGGTGCCGGCCGGCATGGTCACGTTCGCCGCCGCCGACGAGGTGGCTGCCGTGGTGCGCTCGTCCACCGACCCGGCTGCGGCAGCCGAGGCCGTCGCCGCGCGTGTCGACGGGTGGCGGCACCGCGACATGGGGCGCTGGCTGCTGTTCATCGCCGGCGTCGGCATCTTCTGCGGGTGCGTCGGCAAGAGCGCCCAGTTTCCGCTGTTCGTCTGGTTGCCCGATGCGATGGAAGGGCCGACGCCCGTCTCGGCCCTCGTCCACTCCGCGACGATGGTCGCCGCCGGTGTCTACCTCGTGGGGCGGTTCTATCCGGTCCTCACCCCCGACGTCCTCCATGTCATCGCCTGGATCGGCGCGATCACGTTGTTCATCGCCGCCACGATCGCGCTGGTCGCCAACGACATCAAGCGGGTGCTCGCCTACTCGACGGTGAGTCAGCTCGGCTACATGATGCTCGCGCTCGGGGTGGGAGGCTGGTCGGCAGGCCTGTTCCATCTCGTCACCCACGCCTTCTTCAAGAGCCTGTTGTTCCTCTGCTCGGGGTCGGTGATCCACGCCTGCCACACCAACGACATGCGGAAGATGGGTGGGCTCGCGAAGGTCATGCCGTGGACGGCCGGCACGATGCTGGTCGGCTGCCTGGCGATCATCGGTGCGGGCATCCCGTTCGTGATCGGCACCAGCGGCTACTACTCGAAGGACGCGATCCTCGCCCAGGCGCTGTCGTTCGCGAACGCCAACCCGGGGCGCGGCGCGCTCTTCCTGGCCGTGGCTGGCGGAGCGTTCCTCACCGCCTTCTACATGTTCCGGCTCTGGTTCATGACGTTCGCCGGAGAACCGCGTGATCACCATGTCGCCGAGCATGCCCACGAGTCGCCGCCGGTCATGGTGCGCCCCCTGGTCGTGCTGGCCGTGCTCGCCGTCGTCGCCGGCTGGACATTGCCGGGAGGGTTCGGTTTGGCGAACCTGATCGAGCAGGCGCGCCCGGCGGGGACCGGCGGGCTGGAGCAGGGCGGATTCCTCTTCTCCGGGTTGGTGCTCCCCCCGGAGCACGAAAGCCATGTCGGCGCCGTGCATGTCACGGCCACGCTGACCGCGTTCGCCACGGCGGCGGCTGGCGTTCTCCTCGCCGCCGCGATGTACCTCTGGCGGTGGTTGTCACCGGAACTGGTCGCCTCGTTGTTCCGGCCGGCCTACACCTTCCTGGCCAATCGCTGGTACTTCGACGAACTCTATCACGCGCTCTTCGTCGCCCCGGTGTTGGCCCTGTCGTCGCTGGCGAGCGGGGTCGACCGGGGGATCATCGATCGGATCATCGACGGGGTGGCGTGGTCGGCCCGCCGCCTCGCGGGGATCGACGCCTGGATCGACCGCTGGATCGTCGACGGCCTCGTGAATGCCACCGCCGACGTCACCTGGAACGCCGGTCTGGAACTGAAGAAGCTCCAGACAGGTCATCTGCGGCAGTACGTGATGTTCATCGCCCTGGGGACCGTCGCCCTGTTCGTGCTGCTGAGTTTCCTCTACCGCTCGACGTTCGCCGGTTGACGCGTTCGATCGCCAGCCCCGCGAATCCCTTTCCCGTATTCCCTGCACTCCACGGATCGACCATGCCCGACGCTGCCAACATCCTGCAGCCCGCCTTCTGGCCGCTGACGCTGGTGCTGTTCCTGCCGGCCATCGTGGCGGCGATCCTCTCGCTGCCGATCATCCCCAGGGGGCGCGACGAGGCGGTGCGCTGGATCGCGCTGGGCACCACCGCGGCAGTGTTCGTGATGTCGTTGTGGGTCTGCCTGCCGTGGCTGTTCGGCGGCCAGGGGCCCGGCCAGTTCGAGACCGGGCGTCCCGAAATGCAGACCGTCGTGAAGGTGCCGTGGATCCCCGCCTTCGGCATCGAGTATCTCCTCGGTCTCGACGGCATCAGCATGCCGCTCGTGCTGCTCACCACCTTCCTGTCGGTGCTCGCGGCCGCGGCGAGCTGGCCGATCACCAAGCACGTGAAGGCCTACTTCGTGCTCTTTCTGCTCCTCGAGACGGGCATGCTCGGGGTGTTCATGGGGCTCGACTTCTTCCTCTTCTATGTCTTCTGGGAGGTGATGCTCCTGCCGATGTATTTCCTCATCGGCATCTGGGGCGGACCGCGCCGGGAATACGCCGCGATCAAGTTCTTCCTCTACACGCTGCTCGGCAGCGTGCTGATGCTGATCGCGATCCTGATGCTGTACTTCACGAGCGATCTCCGGGCGCTTTCGGCCGAGCAGTTGCTCGCGGCCCATGTCGTCAGCCCCAGCCCCGCGCTCGATGCCGCCTCCCGGACCGCGGCCCTGGAACAGATCCACGGTTCGCCGCGCCCGGTGCACACCTTCAATCTCATGGCTTTGGCCGAGATCGGCCAGTTGCCCAACAGCCCGTTCGCCGCGGCCCGGGTGTGGGGCTGGAGCCTGGAGACGCTCGCCTTCCTCCTGCTCCTCATCGGCTTCGTGATCAAGGTCCCGGTCGTGCCGGTCCACACCTGGCTTCCCGAGGCGCACGTCGAGGCCCCGACACCGATCTCGATGATCCTCGCCGGGGTGCTCCTCAAACTCGGCGGCTACGGCATCCTCCGCATCTGCTACCCCATCTGTCCCGGTGGCGGCCTCGCGCTGGCGTGGCTGGTGTGCGGTCTGGGGGTGGTGTCGATGGTCTACGGGGCGTTCGCCGCGCTCGCGCAGAAGGACTTCAAGCGGATGGTGGCCTACAGCTCGGTCAGCCACATGGGCTACGTGATGCTGGGCCTGGGTGTGTGGAGTGCGGTGGCGGGCACTCAGTACGCCTGGGATGCCTGGGCCCAGGGGGTGAACGGGGCGATGTTCCAGATGCTCGCCCACGGCATCAGCTCGGCCGGCATGTTCTTCATGGTGGGCGTGCTGTACGACAGGGTGCACCACCGCAACCTCGAAGAGTTCGGCGGGATCTTCGGCCGGATGCCGGTCTACGCCGGCCTGGCGGTCACGATCTTCTTCGCCGGCCTCGGCTTGCCCGGGCTGTGCGGGTTCATCGGCGAGGTCCTCGTCACGCTTTCGAGTTGGAAGTACAGCCAGACGTTGGCCGTGATCTCCGCGTTCACCGTGATCCTCACCGCGGCCTACATCCTCTGGGCGATCCAGCGTGTGTATCTCGGTGCCGAGTACAAGGGCCCGCACGGCGACCACCTGACGCCGCTGACCCGGCGTGAGTTGGCGATCGCCGTGCCGCTGGTGTTCCTCGCGATCCTCTTCGGTGTCGCGCCGCAGACGATCTTCCGCACCGTGACGCCGACGGTGAATCGTCAGGTCGAGACCCTGGCGAACTGGACCCGCCGGGTCCATGACGCGCGGCCGTCGGACAGGGCTGTCGCAGAGACTGCCGTCGGTGCGACCGCGGCCGGAGTCGCCTCCACCGGAGTCAGCCCGTGAACCTCGGCACGCTGCTCACCTCGTCGTTGAGCGACACGCTGCAGGTGTCGCTCCCTCTTTTCCGGCCGGAGCTCTGCCTCGCCGCCACGATCGTGCTCCTGCTCCTCTGCCGGATGCTGCCGGTGCTGCGCTGGGTCGATTCGGCCTGGATCGCCCTCGGCGGGGCCGCGTTCGCTGCGGCCTACGCGTGGGCCGATCTCCGCGGCCTTCCCGGATCACCATGGTCGCCGGTGGCCTCGGGATTGAGCCGCCAGGAGTTGTTCACGGGGCTGCTCGTGTTCGATGCTTTCACCGCCTACATCCGGGTTCTCCTGGCCGGATTCCTCCTCCTCTACATCCCGTTCACGAAGATCACCGGAATCCCCGGCCGTGAGGAGGAGACCGACTTCCACGTGCTGCTCCTCGGGGCGGTGCTCGGCATGTGCCTGATGGCTTCCGCCAACCATCTGCTGACCGTCTTCATGGCGGTCGAGATGGCCAGCGTCCCGTCGTATGCCATGGCCGGATTCCTCAAGGGGCGCAAGGCATCGTCGGAGGCGGCGCTGAAGTATGCCGTCTACGGCGCGGGGGCCGCCGGCATCATGCTCTACGGCATCAGCCTGCTGGCCGGCGTGCTCGGGTCGTGCCACCTGCCAACGATGGCCGCGCGATTGGCGACCGTGCTCGCCGGCGGGAGTACGGGGGGGGTGACCACGGCCCTCGTGCTCGGCGGCCTGATGCTCGCGGTGGGCTTGTCCTTCAAGCTGTCGGCGGTGCCATTCCACTTCTGGTGCCCCGACGTGTTCGAGGGGGCTGCCGCGGAGGTTGGGGCGTTTCTTTCGGTGGCCAGCAAGGCGGCGGCTGTCGCCTTGGCGGTGCGCCTCGGCTGCACGCTGACCGCTCCTCCCCATGCCGATGCGGCCCAGTTGGCCGCGCTGGCCGATGCTCGTTTCTACGGTGCCCATCTGGTCGGGTTGTTGGCGGCCCTCACCTGCACCCTCGGCAATCTCGCCGCGTACGGCCAGACCAACATGAAGCGGATGCTGGCCTACTCCACGATCGCCCATGCCGGCTACCTGATGATCGGCGTGGCGGCCGCGATCGCCCTGGGGGGAGTCGATCGGGCGGCGTCGCGTGATGCCGTGGCGGCGGTCGCCTTCTACCTCGGCGCCTACCTGTTCATGAATCTCGCCGCCTTCGCGATCGTCGCGCTCCTGCGCAACACCCTGCGGAGCGAGGAGATCGCCGCCTACAGCGGGTTGATCCAGTCCAGTCCCGGGATCGTGGTGGCGATGGGGGTGGTCCTCGTGAGCCTGATCGGCCTGCCGCCGCTGGCTGGATTCACCGCCAAGTTTCTCATCTTCGCCTCGGTCTCGCAGGCCATCGCCCTCGGGGTAGAGAAGCCCTTGATGAGCGTGCTGCTGGCGGTTGGCGGGCTCAACACCGTGTTCAGCCTCGTGTACTACCTGCGCGTGCTGGGGGTGATGATCTTCGGTACGCCGTCCACCGACCGCGTGAACGAGCCGCTGCCACTGGTCTCCCTGCCGGGCGCGTTCGTGACCGGCTTGGTCGCCCCGGTGGTGGTGCTCGGCGTGTTCTTCGCCGGCCTGTATGCGTGTGCGCAATTCGCCGGCGGTTTCGCCTCCTGATCTCCCCCGGTACCCCCGCTCGGTCGACCGACCATGCCCGTCAATCTCCCGCTCCAGCGTCTCCTCGACCTCCTCGGGCCGACCCTGCCGATGTACCTGGCAGATGCCGGGCTGTCGACGTTTCCGGGTCCGGAGCCGGTGCGTCTGGCGATTGCCGCGCTCGTCGACGACCAGCGGAGTCTGATCGAACGGGCCGGCACCGCCCTCGATGCCGCCGGTGGCGCCGCACCGCGGCGTGGCTACCCGATTCGCTACAGCGGAATGCACGACGTCGATCTTGGATTCCTGGTACCACAGCTGGTCGAGTCGGCCGACGGTCAGGCTCTGGCACTTGAATCGCTGCTCGGCGAGCTGCCGGCCGGCGCCGATGCCGACCTGGTGCGCGATGCCCTCCAGTCGGCCCGCTTTCATGCCGATGCCCTGCGCCAACTCGCCTCGGCGGCGCGGCCGGCTGCCGTGCCGGCCGTGTGAGCCATGGAGTTATTCGACAGCCATTGCCACCTCGATCCGATGCGTTTCGGGGGGGAGCTTCCGGCGGTGCTCGCCCGCGCCCGGGCCGCCGGAGTGGCTGGGATGGCGGTGATCGGCACACGGGGTGTCGACAGCGAGGCGGCGGCTGCCCTCGCGGCCTCCGAGCCGGGCCTGGTGGCGACGGCCGGCATTCATCCCAACGACGTCCACGAGGCCACCGACGGCGAGTGGGACCGGGTGACGAAGCTGGTGGCGACTGGAAAGGTGGCCGGCGTCGGCGAGACCGGACTCGACTGGTACCGGGACGCCGCCCCCCGGGGGTGCCAAGAGGACTTCTTCGACCGGCACATCAGGCTCGCCCAGGCGCACGGGCTGCCGCTGGTCGTCCACACCCGGGAGAGCATCCGCGACGTACTCGACACCATTCGCACGGCGTTGTCGCGCGGCCCCTTGCGCGCAGTCCTCCATGCGTTCACCGGGAGCGCAGCGGAGGCGGCGGAAGCGGTGGAGCTGGGATGCTGGCTCGGATTCGCCGGCATGATCACGTTCCGGTCGTCCGGCGCGCTGCGCGAGGTGGCCGCGGGGGTTCCGGCCGAGAGGGTGCTGATCGAGACCGACAGCCCGTTCCTCTGCCCGGAGCCGCTCCGTGGCCGACGGAACGAGCCGGGAAACGTGGTTCACACCGCGCGCTGCCTGGCGATCGCCCGGGGGATGTCACTCGAGTCCCTGGCGGCGATCACCACGGCCAATGCCCGGCGCGTGTTCGTCGGGTGATCCAGGGCATGACCCGCGGACGGTAGATTGAGTGTCACCCCCGGTTCATGACCGGGGTGTGTGCACGAGAGAGACACGCCAGCCCCAGTGGTCGAGGAGGATGTGATGGCCAGGACCCCCAGCACGATGGTGCCGCTCGGCACTCCGGCTCCTGATTTCAACCTCCCCAACGTCGACGGCCGGATGGTGTCGCTCGACCAGGTGGTTGGGCCACGGGGCACGTTGGTGATGTTCATCTGCAACCACTGCACGTTCGTGAAGCACGTGGCCGACCAACTCGCCCTGCTGGGGCGCGAGGCCATCGGTCGGGGGATCGGCGTGGTGGCGATCAGCGCCAACGACGTGGCCAGCCATCCGGCCGACTCCCCGGAGCAGATGGTCCACGAGGCGGAGGAACGTGGCTACCCGTTTCCGTACCTGTACGACGAATCACAGGCGGTGGCGCAGGCCTATCGGGCGGCCTGCACCCCCGACTTCTTCCTCTACGATGCCGCGCGGAGGCTCGTCTACCGGGGACAACTCGACGACAGCCGTCCCGGCAACGGCGTGCCGGTGGACGGGGCCGACCTCCGCGCCGCCATCGAGGCGCTGCTCGCGGGGCGACCGGGGCCTGCGGATCAAAAGCCCAGCATCGGCTGCAACGTCAAGTGGAAGCCCGGCCGCGAGCCGGACTACTACCGGGCCTGACGCCGGCACGACCAGGCCTGACCCGGGATCAGCGGCGCGGGGCGTCGCCCGGCTTGCCCCGCGGAGCGGGCTTGGCCTCGGTGGTCGACCGCAGGCCACGGGCCTCGCCCGGTTCGAGGCGGGCTGCCCGCAGGTTCTCCATCTGGATCGCCTCGTACACCTCCTGACGGTGCACGGGGATCTCGGCCGGGGCATTGATGCCCAGTCGGACCTTGTCTCCGCGGATGTCCACGACCGTGATGACGATGGTGTCACCGATCATGATGCTTTCGTCGCGTTGCCGGGAGAGCACGAGCATCGGTCGCTCCTTCACTGTCCTTTCGGTACCTGTCCGTGGCTGCCGGCCGGTGACCCGGACGGCAGTCGAATTATGCACTCTGTTTCATGGGCGGGCGGTCGCTGCCCAATTCAAATTGCAGCGGGTGTTCGCCGCTGGCCACGACCTGTCTGCCCGTGCGGGTGGCAAGGTTGATGACGATCGGCGCCTTGAGGTTGATCGTCAGGCGGTTGCCGTTGCGGGAGAGGATCACGACGACCTGTGCCTCCCGCAAATCGTCGATCGCCAGCGGCAGCAGTTCGCTGCGCGGGATCCGCACCTGGTAGCCGGGCACGAACCGGCGCGGACTGACCACCGCCAACGCCACGTCGGGGCGGTGCGTGCTCTGGAGCCAGCCGAGCGCGTCGTTGGTCGCATCGGCGAGGAGGGCCCACTCGCGGCATCCCTCCAAGCCGGGCAGACCGGCGGGAAACGTGAGCAGGTCGGCGTCGTCGACGTCGATCCGCCCGAAGCGTGAGGTCGTGATCCGCATCGTGGGCACTCCGTTGCCGATCGTGGCGGCCCGGCCCCCGGGTGACACCCCGGCCGAGACCGATCCCGCCTCGAGGATGATCGGCAGTCGGGGCGGGTGGGGTGGAGAAAAAAGGCTTGGCGAAGGAAACGGGATGCGGAAAACACTGCCGCCAGGGGAGGATGGGGCGGGTGGTCGCGGTTTTGGCTACATTGTCGGTGGTGTCGGGGAACGGTGGCCGCCGGTTGCCAGCCGGTCTTCCCCGGCGGCCGCTCTGCCGTTCTTTTTCTTCCGGGGGGAAATGCGCCGATGGACCGTCGCCTGGCCGCGTGGATCCCGCTGATGCTCGTCACGACAGGCTGCCTGTCTGGTGGCTACGAGACGCAGTACAAACAGGCAGTGGAGCGGTATCGCTCCGATTCGCAGTTCAGCCTGCTCCACGCCCAGCCGGTCACCGTGGCCGGTGGACGTGTCGCGGTGCGCGTCCCGAAGACGTTCGACGGGCAGGTCGACGGGACGACGCCGCCACCGCGCGGACGGCCCTCCTTCCTCCAGGATGTGCCTGGTTTTCAGGTCGGTTTCGAACGCGCCGGCGGCGGCGGTGCACCGGCCATTCTCTCCCTCGGGGTGGTGCCGAAGGCCGAGCGGCGGCGCGAGGATGTCGAGGCGGCGATCCTCCAGCAGGTGCGGGCCGATCCCGGGCGGCAAGCCGCGCAGTGGGGGCAGCTCCGTGAGGAAACCTCGCGCACCGGCCAAGTGGGGCGTTGGAAGGTCCTCGACGTGGCCGGTCTCGGGGAGGTGTGGGTGTCGGCCAACGAGGAGCAGGAGTTCTGCACCGTGCTCGCCTGGCAGTCGGCGAGCGAGTTGGCGCCCCTCGTCGCCAGGACCCTCGAGATCCTCCCTCCACCACAACCGGTCGATCCGGCCGCCGCCGGTCAGCCTGCGGCCTCGCAGCCCGCGGCGCCGTGAGGGACGGGGATTCGCCGTTGCGGCCCGGTGGGGTTGCCGCGACGGTTCATTCCCACATCGGCTGGGAGAGCCAGGCGGCCAGTGGTACGAGGATCACCGCCGGCATCCACGCGCCCATCGAGGGGGAGACCACGTATCCGGTCGCCAGCGCGTGACATCCCAGGACCACCATGAAGAACAGGACGGTCAGCCCCACGCACCAGCCGACAGCCACGAAGATTCCACGACGCGACGGTCCCGCGACGAGCGGAATCCCGAGGACCGCCAGCGCCATGTCGAGCAGCGGTTGCACCTGCCGGGCATGGACACGCAACGGAACCTCCGCCCCCACCCCGAGCGCAGGGTTGGCGATCGCGCGGACGAGCTCGGCGGTCGAGGAGTACTGGCTCCAGTTGGTGGAGCCGATGAGCTGCTCGAACGTCACGTCGCTGGCCACGAAGCACTCGCCCGGCTGGAGCCAGGGTGAAGCGGCCCGGGTGAAGATCACGGTCTTTCCCCCCTGCTCCACGGCCGGCAGGCCGTCGATCCCCGCCGGTTCGGCGACTCCGCGGAGCAGGTAGCCGGCCGGGTGGTGCTCGTCGGCCGGCCGCCAGAAGGCTTCGGCGGCATCGACACTCGTGCCGTGATCATTCAGGCTCGGGGGCAGGAGGAGGCTTGGGGCCTCGATCCGTCCCGGGCCCGCCTGCACCGAGCGACCCCGATAGAGGATCTCGGTCTTGTGGTCGTAGCGGGCCTCGAACGGCTGGGCCATGTCGCCGCGCAGATCCTGGGCGTTGCGGGCGATCGCCTGGCGGATCGTCGGCAGCACGCACTCGCGGTTCGCCATCGCCAGCAGGCTCATGACGGCGGCGAAGACGAGCGTCGGGCGGGCGATCCGCCAGCGGTCCACGCCGGCCGCCAGGAGCGCTGTCAGTTCATGGTGCCGCTCCAGCCATGACAGAGCGAACATGGCGCTCGCCAGGGCGATGACACTGCTGGTGGCATCGAAGAAGGAGATCAGCCGGCACCCGTAATAATGGCCCAGCACCCGCCCGAGGCCACCGGCGGTGGCGGCGTGACCGATGAATTCCTCCAGGTTGGTGAAGGCATCGACAACGAACGTCAGCCCTGCCAGACTGATGAAAACGATGACAAACGCGTGCAGTTGCGCGCGCGCGACGTAGCGGTCGATGAGCATCGGGAGGGACCCGCGGGACGGCCGACTGTCCGGTCGGGCCGCGGACGATAGGACGCCAGTGCCCATGGGTCAACCGCTGTCGGCCGCCGGGGTTTCTGACCTGCGCCGGAACGCTGGAGGCAGCGCTGCGGACGGGGCCCGTTTTCAGCGGGCCCGTTTCGCTGGACTTCAGCGGGCCGTGCGGCGGTTGGCCGCGGAGGCCACCGACATGGTGTTGCCCCCGCGGTGCGCCTGCTGCCGCTGCGACCTGCCAGGGCATGCCAATCCCTCACCCGGCGGAGGCGCCCTCTGCACGTGCTGCGCCGTCGAACTCGGCCACGCCGCCGCCATCGGTGCGCCGGCAGGCGGGGGGGACGGCTGTCTCGTGCTCGGGCCATATGCGGGACTCCTCCGTGAGTCGGTGCTGCGGTGCAAGCGGGCCTCCGGGGCCGATCTGGCAGCCGCCCTGGCGGCGCTGCTGGCCGAGCGTCACCGGGAGGTGATCGGCGCCTTGGCGATCGACCTCGTCGTCCCCGTGCCGATGCACTGGCTGCGGCGTGTCGTCCGCGGGTCGAGTGCCGCGGTCGAGTTGGCCCGTGGAGTGGGGCGGGCCACTGGCCTGCCGGTCGGGGAGATCCTCGTCCGGCGGCGTGCCACCGTGATGCAGAATCGCCTCCCGCCCGCGGCGCGGCGCGGCAATCTCGTGGGCGCGGTCACCGTCCGGGGTGGCGTGGCGGGACGCCGCGTGCTCGTCGTCGACGATGTGATGACCACGGGGGCGACGATCGAGGCGTGTCAGGACGCGCTCCACGCGGCCGGGGCCGCCGGGGTTTTCGCCGCCGTGATCGCCCGGGCGGAGTCCACCGATGGCTGAAGCGCGCCTCATCAGGGTCGGCACACGGGGAAGTCAACTCGCCCGAACGCAGACCGGCTGGGTGGTGCGCCGGCTGGAGGCCCTCGGTGCGGTCGTCGAAACCGTGACGATCACCACCCGTGGCGACGAGGGGGCCGGAACGTCACCACCGCAGGTCGGTGGCGACGGCGTGTTCGTCAGGGAATTGGAGGCGGCCCTGCGGGATGGCCGTATCGACGCGGCCGTCCACAGCCTCAAGGACCTCCCGACGGCCGACAGCCCGGGATTGCTCCTCTCCTGCGTGCCCGTCCGCGCGATGCCGTGGGACGTGTTCGTGGGCCGCGCGCCGGGAACGCTCGCCACGCTGCCGGTGGGCGCGGTCATCGGCACGTCCAGCATCCGCCGCATCGCCCAGGTGCACACCGTCCGCCCCGATCTGCGTGTGCAGCCGGTGCGCGGCAACGTCGACACGCGTCTGCGTCTGCTCGATGAGGGGCGCTACGACGGATTGATCCTCGCCGGTGCCGGCCTGGAGAGGCTCGGCCTCGCCCACCGGATCCAGGCGGTCCTCCGGCCGGACGGCTTCTGGCCCGCCGTGTCGCAGGGGGCGCTGGTGGTGCAGATTCGTGCCGACGACGTGGCGACAGGGAGGTTCCTCGAGCCACTGCACCATCTCCTCACGGCCCGCGCCGTGCGCGCGGAGCGGTCCTGCCTTGCCGCGCTGGCCGGCGGCTGTCTGGCGCCGATCGGAGCCGTGGCCGGAAGGGGGGTGGCGGGGCGGTTGCGCCTGGGAGCCTGTGTCCTCGAGGAAACCGAGGAAGGTGTCCGCCGGATCACCGCCAGTGCAGCGCAGGAACCGGACGAGTCGGAGGAGATGCTCGGGCGACGTGTGGCGGGCGACCTGCTTGGGCAGGGGGGGGAAGCCATGCTCCAGCGGATGCGACGACGTGCCGCTGGTGCGCACGGGTGATGGCCTGCCCGGGGCTGCCCTGAGCCGAACGGGCGACGGCAGCCGACCCGCGGCGTCACCGTCGGAACTTTCTCAGGCGACCAGGCGGCTTTTCTTCCGCGGGTGCCCCGCATTTCGCTTGGCAGGCTGTGGACAAACAGCCTGCTGCACCTCATGGATGAGGTGCCGGGAGCGCAACTCCAGTGAAAACCGCAGATTTCGAGTGGCCAAAGGCCAAGGATGGACTTTGGCCACGGGCTGTTGGCCGCCGCAGGGCATCCCCCGGCACGGTCGGGCACCGGCTTCTTGAAGATCGTCACGACGCCCCACACAATGATTGCTACGAGTTCACGCACGCTTCCTCACACGAGCAACCTTCCTCACACGAGCAACCTTCCTCACACCAGGGAATGACATGTCGATCAAAGTCGTGATTGCCGACGACCATGAAGTCGTCCGCCGCGGTCTCAACAGTCTGCTGGCTGGATCTGATGTCAAGGTTGTGGGGGAGGCGAGCGACGGTGAAGAGGCGGTGAAGCTCACCAAGAAGCTCAATCCCGACGTCGTTCTGCTCGACATCCGCATGCCGGGCAAGGATGGGTTGACCGCCCTGGAGCGGATCCGCGCCGACCGTCCGGACGTGAAGGTGGTGATGCTGTCGACGTTCGACAATCCGACCTATGTCGCCCGCGCGGTCGCGGGCGGGGCGCACGACTACGTGCTCAAGGGGGCGTCGCGGGCGGAACTCCTCGGATCGATTGCCGGTGCGGCCGCCGGCCAGTTGCCGATGCGTGCGGGAGAACTGCGGCGTGTGGCGACGACGATGGCCAATCGTGTCGCTGCCCCCGATCCCGACATCCCGCTGACGCAGCGTGAGACCCAGGTGCTCCGCCACATGGCTCTCGGACTGTCCAACAAGGAAATCGCCCAATCGCTGACGATCAGCGTGGAGACTGTGAAGGAGCACGTGCAGAACATCCTTCGCAAGATCGCCGTCTCCGACCGGACGCAGGCCGCCGTCTGGGCGGTGCGTCGTGGCTTGGTGTGAGCCGCCGATCGTTCAGCGACGGCAGTGCCGGTAGGGCGGCGGAGTTGGCGCTGCGCGGCATGCCGGCCCGCGTTCTCCCGGACATTCCCCTGCCGGTGATGATTCCGCGCTGAGCTTCGTTCAGCGGGCGCGGGGGTGGGCGCTGTCGAAGGCGTCGAGCAGCCGGCTGGTCGTGACGTGGGTGTAGATCTGCGTCGTCACCAGGCTCTTGTGGCCGAGGAGTTCCTGCACGCTGCGGATGTCGGCGCCGGCATCGAGAAGATGAGTGGCGAAGCTGTGCCGTAGGGTGTGCGGACTGGCGCGTCCGGTGAGGCCGGCTGTCTTGAGGTGTTTTTCCAGAAGTCGCGCCACCCCGCGCACGCTCAGTCGACCACCAAAGCGGTTGGTGAACAGCGGGCGGCCCCGTGAGCGCGTCGATGGGGGGCGGACGGCGAGCCAGGCCTCCAACGCACCGCGGGCATGCCGCCCCACGATCCCCAGCCGCTCACGCCGCCCCTTGCCGCGCACCCGGACGGTGCCGTCTTCGAGATCGAGGTCGCCATCGTCGAGGGTCACGAGCTCGCGGACACGCAATCCCGCGGAATACATCAGTTCGAGGATCGCCCGGTCGCGGAGTCCTCCCGGCGCGTTCGCTTCGGGTGCACCGAGAAGCCGGCCGATTTCCTCTCCGGAGAGGAAGCGGGGCAGCTTGCGGGCCTTCCGTGGGCTGCGGACGGGGCGGGCGGGATTCGTCCGCACCCATCCTTCGCGTTGGCCGAAGGCGTAGAAGCTCCGCAGGCTGGCGAGCTTCCGGGCCACGGTGGAGGCGGCGTAGCCGGCCGCCGAGAGCCCTCCGGCGTAGCGTCGCAGGAGCGTCGTGGTCGCGTCGGCCGGAGTCCGGCAGCCGGCGGAATCGAGAAACCCGCCGAGTTGGACGAGATCCTCGCGGTAGCTCTTCAGCGTCAGCGGCGAAGCGCCTCGCTGGGCGGCGAGGTGCTCGAGGAACCGTTCCGCTGCGAGGGAGAATACCGGAGAGTCGGTGGCACCCGCCATGTCAGGCTGGCCCGCGATGTCAGGCTGGACGGTCGGCCGGGGGAACGAACCGCATCCTGCCGCCCCGCACCGGCGAGCGGCGGACCTTGTCTCCGAGGACCGAGGCGTCGTACCAGGAGAAGCTCAGTTCAGGATTTGCGGCGCAGCGACCGAGGGCCCGCAAGGTCTCTTCGCGGCTGTCATCATCGTAGAGGAAGACGTAGCGTTCCCCTCCCTTGACCAGCGCGATGACGTTGATGTCACGGGACGGCATGGGCGGCGGTCCTCCGGGATCGGTCGGACGCCACGCGCCCACCGGAGACCTATCGGCCGGCACCGCCCGGTGTCCGCACCATTCCGGCGCTCCCCGGCCAAGTCCCTGTGACCCTGCCGGGCCACCCCTTCCCTCCGCGGCAGAACCTCAGAACAGTCCACCGAGATTCCGCAGACCGATCGGTTCCCGCGCGGTGAACGCCTCGCCGTAGGCGACCCCAGTCTGCGCACCCCACCAGCGGGCAGCCGTCTCGACCCGGTCGAGGACGGTCGGTGGGGGGGCGTCGCGGGGAAACTGGCTCGCATAGCAGGCCAGGCAGCGCCGCTTCACCTCCCAGGTCGCCGAGATGTCGACGATGAAGGCCGGTCGGACGAGCAGCTTGAGGTGGACGCAGGCGTAGTGGTAGATGCGTTCCGGATGCCAGGGTTCACCCGGGAGATCGCATTTGGTCAGCTTCGCCCAGAATCGCGCGGCCGTCACCAGCCGCGTGGCCGCCGTGTGATCCGGATGGGCATCGACCCAGTGCGGGGCGAACAGCCAGCGCGGTCTCGTCTGCCGGATCACGCCGGCGAGGTCGGCGCGGGCGGCGAGCGTGGCGCGGAGACGGCGATTGGGGAGGCCGAGGTTGTCCCGCCAGTCGAGGCCGAGTTCCCGAGTCGCGGCGGCGGTCTCCAAGGCGCGCGTCTGCGGCGATCCACGCGGGGTCGGTTCGCCATCCGTCAGATCGAGCACGCCGACCCGCAGCCCCTGCGCCCGCATCACGGCGATCGTGCCCCCCATTCCCAGTTCCGCATCGTCGGGGTGAGGAGCGATGACGAGGACGTCGAGCATGGCGCAGCGGCGTTCGGGGGACAGGGACCAGCGTCGGAACAGCATACCCAGGCGGTATGCCCGGGATGCTGCGGGCGGGGCGGCGGCGGGCTCCAGCCGTTGGCGGGGGATGGCGCGGGGTTGGTAGACTCCGCCCTGCGGGTGCGGGGATCATCGGTGCCAGGACGGTGTCTGTGGAGGCGTGATGGCTGCCAAGGATGAACCGTCCGATCCCGCGGAAGGCGACGCCGAGGCGGGGCCGATCGGTGACGATCCGTGGCAGGAGACGGATGACGAGCCGGCGGCGACCGGTGATGATGCGGTCCCGTTTTCCGACGACGACGACGATGACGACGAACTCCACGGCGGGGAATGGAGCGCTCCGTCACTGACGGTGTTTCCGCCGCCCGATCACGACGCCGGCCTGCCCGACACCGATCCCGACACGGACCCGGCGGGCGACGCCGACCGGCTGCCGTCGGCCGACGACATCAGTTTTGCCGGGCCTGCCGACGACGTCAGCTTCGCCGGTTTGGAGGCCGGGGCTGACGCACAGGCCGGCGAACTGCCCTTCGACGACGCGTCAGCCGACGACGACGCGTCAGCCGACGACGACGGGTTCGGCGAAGGCAGCATCATCTCCGGACGCGGGCCGGCCGTGTTCGTGCCCGTTCCCGACGACGATGCGGGGGCGACGGTCCTCGGTGACGAGTTGGGACCCGATGACGCGTCGGTGGGGGAGTCGGCGTCGGAATCGGCGCTGTTCAGTGCAGTGGTCGAGGAATCGACCGTGTTCGACGGCAGCGCGACCGGCTCCGAATCGTTCAGCGGCGATTCCCAGGGAATCGGCGACGGGGCCGCGCTGGCGGCCGAACTGGCGGCCGTGAGCGCGGCGGCCGGCGCACGGCCCCGGGCGGGGCGGCCCGCCGAGTCATGGCCCCGACAACTCGCGCATATCGTGCTCGGCGGTGTGCTGGCGATCCCGGTGGCCTATTCGATCCTGCTGTGGGGCTTCCAGAAGGATCCGTTCAAGATCGCCGCCGTACTTCCGGAAGGGGTGCGATCGCTCCTCCCGGCCCGGGTCCGTGCGGGCCGCAGCCCGTCGCGCATGCCGAGTCTCGATCGACTGCCATCGCCGGGGCTCGACCGGCCATCGGGGGAAGACGGAGCTACCCTCTTCCCCGAGCCCTCCTCCGGGGCGGCCGACGTCTCGACCGCGGAAAAGTGACGTCCGCGGTTGACCGATGACGGTCGTCGGGGAACACGCCATGGAATCGGCCTCGAGCATCGCTGTCGGCGTCGTGGCCGGGGCATCGGCGCGCGAGGTTCTGGCCGAACATGTTCGCCGCCACGCGGAAACCCATCCGCGCCTCAACGCACTGGTCCTGCCCCGCCACGAGCACGCCGCAGTGGAAGCGGCAGGAATCGATGCCGGCGACCGCCGGGGGCTCACGCTGGCCGGCGTGCCGGTGAGCGTGAAGGAATGCTTCGCGGTCACGGGCCTGCCCACCACCCTCGGCATCCGCAAGCGCCGTGGGATCATCGACACCAGCGACTGCGCGGTGGTCTCCCGACTGCGGCAGGCGGGCGCGGTAATCGTCGGCAAGGCAAATGTTCCGCAGGCGATGTATCTGCACGAGACCGACAACCCGGTGCACGGGCGGACCAATCATCCCGACCGCGGCGACCGTGGCCCGGGCGGTTCGAGCGGGGGGGATGCGGCTCTGGTGGCCGCGGGCGTGGTTCCCCTGGCGGTCGGGAACGATCTGGCCGGAAGCATCAGGCAGCCGGCGCATGCCTGTGGGGTCTACGGGTTTCTGCCGCGCTCGGTCGCCCTCGGCGAAGGTGGTGCATTCGACAACCTGCCCGGGCTGCAGCTCGTCCGCCCGCGCGCCGGGTTTCTCGCCCGGTGTGTGGCCGACCTCCGGCTCGTCTCCCGGACACTGCTCGGGGAGCAGGCGACGATCAGCCGTTCCGGTCCGTTGCGGATCGGCTGGTGGGACGACGCCGGCCCACTGGAGGCCTCGGCAGCGGTGCGACGCGGCGTGGCAGCCGCGGTGGCCCGCCTGGTGGCCCGGGGAGCCGTCGTCGAGCGTGTCGACGGGAGTCTGGCCACCGAGGCCGCTTGGCTTCATCTCGCCCTGATGTCAGCCGACGGCGGGGCCGATATCAAGCGTCTGTTCGCCGGGGAACGGCCAATTCCCCCGGTGCGGCGGTTGCTCGCCATCTCGGGGCTGCCGCATCCCTGGCGGCGGGCGGTGACCTGGGCTGCCCGGCTGACGGGCAGGAGAATCGAGGCTGCCGGGCTCGCGGCGACCGGGCCACTCACCCGGACGGGTCTGGCCCGGCTCGCGGAGGCGCGGGGCGGGCTGGCGGCAACGGTGGAATCACTCGCCCGGCAGTTCGACGCCCTCGTCTGCCCGGTGTCGGCTTTGCCGGCACTGCGCCATGGGACGGCGGCCACGCTGGTGTTGGCGGCAGCCCCCTGTCTGCTGGCGAACTTTCTCGATCTGCCGGCCGGTACGGTGCCGGTCGGTCGGGTGCGGCCCGACGAGGAGTCTGGCCGGACCCGGAGCGGGGATCCCGTCCTGATCGCCGCACGCGAGGTCGATCGGGGCAGTGCCGGTCTGCCGATCGGCGTGCAGGTGGTGGGGCTGCGCGGCGGGGAGGCAACCGTTCTCGAGTGCCTCGGGCTGATCGGCGAACCGGCGCTGCCGTGAACGGCAGGGGCGGGTGGCTGACCTCCCCGGCTCCCGTTCAGTTCGCCAGCCGGGGCACCACCGACCGCGGGATGTTCCCCACCGCGAGCACCTCGCACTGGGCGTTGATGTCGATGGCCGCCTTGGGCATGCTCCACACGACGCTGGTGGACTCGTCCTGGGCGATCGTGTGCCAGCCCCGTTCCTTGAGGCGGAGCAGGCCCCGCGCCCCGTCCTTGCCCATGCCGGTGAGCAGCACCGCCACTCCCGCCTGCGGCCAGTGGGCGGCGACGCTCTCGAAGAACACGTCCACACTTGGCCGGAAGAACACGTCGCGGGGCTCCTCCCGGTACTCCAGCACCCGGCCGCCGGTGAGCACCATGTGGTCGTTCGTGCCCGCCACGAGCACGTCGCCGGCCAGGGGAACCTGCCCTGCCTCCGCAACCCGCACCGCGCGGCCGGTTCGCTCGGAGAGCCACTTCGCCAAGCCGGGGGCGAAGGCCACGTCGACGTGCTGGACGATCACCACCGCCGCGTTCCAGTCGCGCGGCAGGGGGGCGAGCAGGTCGGACACCGCCTTCGGTCCGCCGGTCGAGGCACCGATCACGAGGAGCCGGGGCGGGGTGGCGTTCGAGGCGGGGCGCGCCGGGCGCCGGCTCTCGGTGGAGACACCGACGAGTTTGGCGATCATCGAAATCTTCTCGACGAGCGCCTCGGCACCCTGCTCACCGGCCGGACCGAGAACCGGCGTGTCGACAGCGTCGAGTGCACCGTGGCCCATCGCTTCGTACACGAGTGAGATGTTGCCGCTGACGGTGGCGGTGACGATGAGGATGGCGCACGGGGCGACCGCCATGATCTGCCTGGTCGCCTGGACCCCGTCGAGGTGCGGCATGAGCAGGTCCATGAGGATCAGGTCGGGGCGTTCGCGGCGGACCATCGCCACCGCCTCGACGCCGTCGACGGCGGTCCAGACGATCTCGTGGCCCGTCCGTCCCTCGACGATCCGGCGCAGGGCCTCGCAGGCGGCCCGCATGTCGTTCACGATGGCGATGCGCACTCTAGTGTTCCCGCGACACGGCCGGCCGTCATGACGGCGGTGTCAGGTGGGCTCCCCGATGAGGTCGATGACGGTGTGGAGGAAGGTCTCGTCGTGGAAACTGCTCTTCGTGAGGTAGCGATTGGCGCCGGCGTCGAGGCCGCGCAACCGGTCCTCGTCGCGGTCCTTGTACGACACGATGACGACGGGAATGTGGCGGCGGGTGGGATCATTCTTCACGAGTGACACCAGACCGATTCCATCCATCCGTGGCATGTCGATGTCGGTGACCACCAGATCGTAGTCGGCACCACGGATTGCGTTCCACCCGTCCATCCCATCGACCGCGACGTCCACGGTGAATCCACGGGATTGCAGTAACTGCCGCTCCAGTTCCCGGACCGTGATCGAGTCGTCCACGACCAGGATCCGTTTCGCCCGGCGTGTCTGCTGCGCGATGCGCTCGAACTCGAGTCGCGAGAGCCGGCGGCCCATGAGCACGTTGTCGATCGAGAGGACGAGATCCTCGACGTCCACGATGAGCACCGGATGGCCGTTTTCCAGCAGCGACGCGCTGCTGATGTCGGGAACCTTGCCGAGGCGGGGATCGAGTGGGCGCACCTCGAGGTCGCGTTCCCCGAGGACGGAGTTGACCACCAGCCCGAAGCGCTGGCCGCGGTCGCTGATCACCACCACCGGCATCGGATCGCCCGGGGCCTCGCCACCATCGACGTCGAGGATCTGGGCCGCCACGACCAGGCCGATCGATCCGCCGTCGTGGTCGAAATACTGGCGCCCTTCGATCGTGTGGACCTCGGCGTGACGGCAGAGGAGGATGCGGTCGATGCGGGTGAGCGGGAAGGCATAGGGTTCCCCACCGATGTCCACCAGCAGCGCGCGGATCACCGACATCGTGATCGGGAGTTGAAGCGTGAAGGCGGTCTGCCGACCGGGGACACTCCCCACGCGGACGGTGCCGCCGACCGCCTTCACCATGCTCTGCACGACATCCAGCCCCACGCCGCGGCCGGAGAGTTCAGTCACCATCTCCTTGGTGGAAAAGCCGGGTAGGAAGAGGAATTCCAGGACCTCGGATTCGGAGAGCCGCTCGGCCACCGGGCGCGCGACAAGCTCGCGCTCCACCGCCCGCGCCCGGAGGCGGTCGACGTCGACCCCACGGCCATCGTCGGTGAGCACGATCTGCAACATGCCGGCGCGGTGGCGGGCCTCGAGGCGGATCGTGCCCAGCGGCGGTTTCCCCGCCGCGACCCGCTCGGCCGGCGACTCGATGCCGTGATCGAGGGCATTGCGGATCAGGTGGGCAAGGGGGGCCTCGAGCTTGTCGAGGATGTCACGGTCGACCCCCGTCTGCTCGCCGCGCACGTCCAGCCGCGCCTGCTTGCCGAGCGAGCGGGAGAGATCACGCACCAGCCTGGGGAACCCGCGCAGTCCGTCGGCGAGGGGGCGCATCCGGCTGATGATCACCTCGTGATGGAGTCGTCCGGAGAGATCCTCGTTGCGGCGGGCGAAGCTCTCGAAATCCTCGAGGTGACGGTTGATCGCCAGGAGCGATTCCTCGCACCGCAGGCGGACCCGTTCCAGCATCGGGGCGAGCGGGGATGCAGGGCCCGGCTGTTCGGCGGTCGCGCGATCCTCCACCGCGGCGACCGCATCACAGAGATCGACTTGGGCGGCACGGAGGGCGAGCAGGGAGTCGACGAAGGGGCGCAGTTGCCGGGTTTCAACCAGGGCTTCCCCCGCCAGGCCCACGAGTCGGGTGAGGCTTTCTGCCGACACACGAACCACCCGATCCACGGGCTCGAGCGCTGCCTCCACCGGCGGCGCCGGCCCCGGAGGGTCGGCAGGAAGCGTCGGTACCGGGCGGGCGACCGCGCTGCCGGTGGGGACGGGGAGCGTGGCGCCGTGCGTTGCGGGGGCGGTCTCGGTGGCGGCCAGCGGCGCCTCGGGTTCGAGGACGCCGGCGAGCCGTGCCACGACTGCTTCCGCACGCTGTGGCCAGTCGCTGTCGGCAGACAGGGCCCTGTCGTCCGCCGCGATCGACGAGAGGAAATCGATGGCCGACAGCAGGGCATCGACGTGTTCGGCCCCGACCCGGATCGCGCCGCGGCCGGCAGCCACGAAACAATCCTCGAGGGCATGGGCGACACGCACGGCCGGCTCGAGCCCGACGATCCGCGCCGCCCCCTTGAGCGAATGCGCGGCCCGCATCAGCGATTCGATCAGGCGTGGAGAGCGGTCGGGGGCCTCGACGGCAAGCACCCCGGCCGACAGCACGGCCGTCTGGCTCTCCGCCTCGAGCCGGAACAGCTCGAGCATCGAGAATCCACTGAGGTCTTCCGTCACGATCAGTCACTCCAACACGGACCGGTGCCCGCGGACATCATCCCGAAACCCGCGCACGCAGATCGGCGAACAGTCGGTCCTCGTCGAGCAGGGCCACCGCCTGTCCCTGCCAGTCGAAGAGCGTCTGGGAATACCGGGCCGCCGACTGGCTCACCGTCGAGGGCACGGCGCGCATTGCCGTGCGCTCGACCGCCTGCACGCCGGCGACCTGATCGACGGCGAACACCCAGCGTTCCGTCGCCGTCGCGCGCTCCTCCACGACGAGCAATCGCCCCGGGGCTCCGCCATCGACGCTGTCCGCCGGACTGGCCGGGGCGCTGGGCCGCGGAGTGAGCCCGAGAACGCGGTGGAGTGAGACATACAGCTGCAACTGCCCACGGATGTTCACCAGGCCCTCGAGAATGCCGCTCCCGCGATGGGGAACGCGGTGCAGCGGCCGCAGCGCGGTCACCTCCACGAGGGTCTCGGCGGGCAGCGCGAACCATTCGCGTTCCAGCCGGAACACCAGCACGCTCGTCGCCGCGGTGTCGGTCGGGCGCTCGGGGATCTCGAGGATCCGGCTCCAGCTCTCCAGATACCCGTCGGGTGCCGGACGATTGAAGAACGTGCGGGCCGCATCCGCCAGGACAGGACAGTTGCGGCAGTGGATGAACGTCTCCAACTCGGGGCAGCTACGGTCGCCGGCGACGCCGATCGTCCGCCAGCAGTCTCCGGTGGGCTGCGTCGGTCCGAGGGGTGTCGCCGCGGTGGCCGGGGTCCCGGCGCGGTTGTCGGCCGCTGTGGGATCGCTCATCCGTTCCCCCGTCGGGCGACGACCCGGGCTGCGGCACGCCGGTAGAGTTCCGCCAACCGGGCGTCGCCCCGTTGGCCGGCCAGAAGGGCCAGCGCGAGGCAGGCTTCGGCATGGCCCGCATCCAGGTAGAGGGTCTTGTGGAAGCAGTCCTCGGCCGCGTCGAGATCGGCAGCGGACTGGTGGACCATGCCCATCAGAAAGTAGACCTCGGAGGCGGGCCCCGCCGTGCGTTGATAATCGACGCAGACCTCGATCGCCTCGGCGAACCGGCGCTCGTTGGCAAGTTCATTCGCCCGGCGCAGGGTCAGTTGCAGGGCGGGTTGCGTGAACGGGGCAGCCGGGGGCGGGGCCGGCGCCGCGATCGCTGCCGCCGCTTGCGGTTCGGTGCCGGTGCGGGTCGCGGCGGTGCCGATGGTCGACCGCGGCTCGGAGACTGGCGGCCGCCTGGGGATCGTGCGGAGCTGCGGGGGCAGCGTCGGAGAGCCCCGGCGGAGGGCGAAGACCGCACCCTCCCCGGCGGGCACCCAGTTGCCCTTCATGATCGGCGGTTCCGCGGCCCCGAGGACGAGCAGTCCGTCCGGCTTGAGCAATGCGTCGAGCGCCCGCTCCACGTCGGCCCGCGCAGCGGATGTGAGGTAGATGAGGAGGTTGCGGCAGAAGACCACGTCGTATGGCGCCCGTCCGGCCGCCAGCGCGGAGGACGTGAACGACTCGTCGAGCAGATTGCCCCAGGCGAAGCGGACGGACTCGCGGACAACCGGGTCGAGAACCGCGACCCCCTGTTCCGTGCGGAACCAACGATCACGAAACCCGAGGTCGGACGTGCGGAAGGCGTTGGTCGTGTAGCGCCCGGCGATGGCGCGATCGATCGCCGCGCGACTGATGTCGGAGGCGTCGATGACGAAGGCGGCGGGATCGACCCCGGCATCGAGGAGTGAGATCGCCAGGGAGTAGGGCTCCTCCCCGGCCGCGCAGGGCACGCTGAGCACCCGGACCGGGAGTCGCTCACGGACCGCGACCCGGTCGCAGATGAAACGGCGCACGAATCCGTAGACCTGCGGGTCGCGGAAGAACCAGCTCTCGGCAACCACCACCTCCTCGACGAGCAGGTCGCGTTCGAGTGGTTCGGATTCGGCGAGGCGGGCGTAGGCATCGACATCGTTCAGTCCCAGGGCCCCCATCCGCTTGCGGACGGCCCGGCGAATGGCGGCATGGCCCACCGTGCCCGGATCGAGTCCGATCCAGCGACGAAGAAGAGCCTCGGCGGCGATCGCAGGGGGAGGATCGGCGGTCATGGCAGTGCCCGCTCGGCTGGGCGGGGAAACAGTCCGGCGATGATCCCCGGCGGCAGGAGTCGCTCGACGGCGAGGAGATGCACGCTCGTACCCTTGAGTCGGAGGATACCGGCCATGAAGGGGGCGTTCTCCAGCTGCAGCGCTGGGTAGGAGGCTTCCGCTTCCTCCGCGCGGCAGGTGGCGATGACATTCTCGGCGACCAGTCCGGCCCGGACCGGGGTGGCGGCGGCAGCGGAGGACGGCGGGACGATGAACTCGACAACGATGATCCGGGTGCTGAGCCGCCGTTCGACCGGTCGCCCCTGGAGCCGGACCCCGAGATCGATCACCGGCACCAGGCAGCCGCGGTAGGTGAACATCCCGCTGACGTAGTCCGGCACCAGTGGCACCGGGCGGTGGGGAACCAGTGGCAGCACCTCGATCACCGATCGTGATTCGATGGCAAATGCCTGGCCGCCGACGGTAAAGGTGATCAGTTGCATGGCTGCGAGGAGGGTGTCGACGGTCCGGGCCGCGTGGAGGCGGGGCATCAGATCGTGAATCTCGAAACCTCCTCCTTCAAATCGCCCACCGCCTCCCGGAGATGGATCGTCGCACTGTTGAAATCAGTGAGCGATTCGGCCGTCCGGGCTGCTCCCTCAGCCAGTCGCATCATCGCCTCGCGGATCTGCTCCGCGCCCTGCGACTGCGCCCGCATGCCCTCCGTGACCTGGCCGAAGCGGCCGCTGATCCCCTGGACGGCGGAGATGATGTCGGCGAGTTTGGCCGACACCTCGCCGATCTCGCGGACCCCACTGCGGACCTGATCGGTGAATTTGTCCATCTCCATCACGCCGGCCGACACGCTGTTCTGCATCTCCTTGACCATGCGTTCGATATCGAGCGATGCCACGGCGGTTTGATCGGCGAGACGGCGGATCTCCCGCGCGACCACGAGGAATCCGAGACCGAGCTCACCTGCCTTTTCCGCCTCGATCGCGGCGTTGATGGAGAGCAGATTGGTCTGGT
>SXWA01000267.1 GCA_005791575.1 Planctomycetaceae bacterium | reverse complement strand
GGTGGCAGACGGAGACGGGCGGGATCATGATGAGCCCACTGCCCGGGTGCACCCCCACCAAGCCGGGCAGTTGCACCCTGCCGCTGCCGGGGGTGTCGCCGCAGATCGTCGATGCCGCCGGCGACCCCGTGGAACCGGGCGAAGGGGGATGGTTGGTGATGACCCGCCCCTGGCCGGGCATGCTCCGCGGGGTGTGGGGCGACGACGAGCGCTTCCGCGAGACCTACTGGTCGCGGGTCCCGGGCAAGTACCTCGCCGGCGACAACGCCCGCCAGGACGCCGACGGCTACTACTGGATCATGGGGCGGATCGACGACGTCCTCAACGTCGCCGGGCACCGCCTGTCGACGATCGAGATCGAAAGCGCGCTGGTCAGCCACCCGAGCGTGGCGGAGGCGGCGGCGGTGGGGCGGCCGCATGACGTGAAGGGGGAGGCGGTGGCGGTGTTCGTCACGCTCCGAGCCGGCGAGCCGGGGGACTCCCTCAAGGATGTCCTGCGGCGGCATGTCCGCCAGCAGATCGGCGCCCTGGCGGTGCCCGACGACATCCACTTCGCGGCCGCGCTGCCCAAGACGCGGAGCGGCAAGATCATGCGCCGTCTGCTCCGCGACGTCGCCGCCGGCCGGGAGACGGTCGGCGACACCACGACGCTCGAGGACTACACCGTCCTTGCCAACCTGCGCGGCAACGACGAGTAGCCCCTGACGGGACGGCGCATGAAAAAAGGCCGGGCCGGCTTTCGCCGGCCCGGCCCCTGTTGCATGTCGAGAGTCGGCGGCCGCGTCATGGCCCCCACCGACTCCGCCGGGCCCCGGAGGCCCGGTGGCTTCGCAGGATCAGGCGCCGAGTGCCTTGAGCACGTCGAGCATCGGTCCGACGATCGGACGGAGGATGTCGCCCACGCCCGGGATCGCCATCACCGTTTCGACGATCCCCGACAGGCCGCCCATTCCCTTGTTGACCGCCTCCTTGACCGTCGCCTTGCCGGCGTCGGGCAGCTCGCCCATGCCGTTCTTGATGGCGTCGAGCGTCGGCAGCAGGCCCTTGAGGGCCGGGACCGCCGCCTCGGCGGTGGCCACGTCGCTGACCCCACCGAGGGTCTTGGAGAGGGTCTCGAACAAACCGGTCACGTCCTTGCCCATCTTCACCGCCTCGACGAGGTTGTCGGGCAGCGTGAGTGCTTCAGTGGCCGGCTTGGTGACCTCGATCACCTCCTCGACCGCCTCGCGCCCGGCACGCGGCATCTGCACTGCGGGAGGCGCCATCTGGTTGCCCCCCTTCTTCTGGCCACTGTTGGACATGTACCACCATGCGCCCAGGCCGAGCAGCGGGATCGCCAGCAGCGGCAGCCACGCCGGGAAGCCCGAACCCGCCGGCTCCGGCTCGCGCCGGGCGTGCGAGTGATCGGTGTGGGTGGTGCGACGCTCGTCGCTGTGAGTGCCACCGGTCGGCCGCTGGACGGCACCGGATGCAGCGCTCACGAAGTCACCGAGCGACAGCCCCTTGGGCAGGGCACCGGTGATGTTCCCCGCCTGCGACGACAGCAGGCTCTGCACCCCGTGGGCGTCGATCCGCCCCCCCTTGAACGTGCTGGCGACCTGCCCGAGGACGACGGGGGCGAGGTAGGACAGCAGGCTCTTGGCGATCCCGGGCTTCATGCCGAGGAACGATGACAGGGCGTTGACGAGCGTCGACGTCCCGGCATTGCCGAACAGCGAGCCCAGCAGGCTGCCGCCGATGTCGGCCGTCTTCGCGGCGCCGGAGCCACCGAACATCCCGGCGAGGTTGCCGAGCATTCCCATGTCGAGGCCGCCGAGCGCCGAAGCGATCTGGCCGGCACCGTTGTCGGTCGAGGCGAGTTTGGCGAGTCCGCCGAGCAGCGCGGGCACCGCGGCGGCCGTGGCCGACTTGGTCTGCCGGCTGTCGGCACCGATCAGCGAGCCCAGGCTGCCGAGCACCGCCTCGTTGGACAGCTGACTCGTGATCACATCCACCAGATTCATTTTCAACTCCAGAAGCAGATGAAAAAACACCGTCCGCGGCAGCGGCGAACGAGCCACACGGCCACGGCGAACCCCTCCCGGGGCAAGGTTGTCATACCCCGTTTGCCGGGCTCACACAAGCAATCCGCGGGGTCCACCGCCGCTTGTCTGCCTCCCCAGCCGACCCAGCCTCGGCAGGAACGCGACAAGGGATCGATGGGGGGCACGGCTACACTCACCGGGATGGTCGAACACCCCATCCGCCACGTCCCCGAACTGCTCGCACCGGCCGGCGACCGGGAATGTGTCCATGCCGCGGTCGAGAATGGCGCCGATGCCGTCTATTTCGGGCTCGACGTTGGCTTCAACGCCCGCGCCCGGGCGGCCAACTTTCCGCCCGAAGACCTCCCGCAGCTGATGGCCGACCTCCACCGCCGCGGGGTGCGGGGCTATACAACCCTCAATACCCTCGCCTTCGAGGGGGAATTGGCTGAACTGGCCCGGGTGGCCGCCCTCGTCGGCGCCGCCGGGGTGGATGCGGTGCTCGTGCAGGACGTGGGGGCGGCACGGTTGATTCGCGCGGTCTGCCCCGATTTGCCGATCCACGCCTCCACGCAGATGACGCTCACCAGCGCCGAGTGTTTCGCCCTCGCGCGGTCGCTGGGGATCGAGCGGGTGGTGCTGCCCCGGGAACTCTCGGTGGCGGAGATCGGGCGGATCGCCTCCTGCACCGACATGCCGCTCGAGGTCTTCGTGCACGGGGCGCTGTGTGTCGCCTACTCGGGCCAGTGCCTCACCAGCGAGTCGCTCGGGGGGCGATCCGCCAACCGCGGCCAGTGTGCCCAGGCCTGCCGTCTCCCCTACGAGCTGGTCTGCGACGACCGCACGATCGACCTCGGGCCGCAACGGTTTCTCCTCTCACCGCAGGATCTGGCCGCCCACGAGTTGGTGCCCGCGCTCGTGGCGGCAGGGGTCGCATCGTTGAAGATCGAAGGCCGGCTCAAGGCGCCGGAGTACGTGGCGGCGATCACCCGTCACTACCGCGCCGCCATCGACGCAGCGGTGGAGGGCCGCCCCGTCATGCTCGACGCGTCGGACCGTGAGGAGATGGAGATGGTGTTCTCCCGCGGGCTGTCGACGGGCTGGCTGGGGGGGACCGACCACAAGCGGCTCGTTCCCGCCACCAGCAGTGCCAAACGCGGGATGCGGATCGGCAGCGTGACGGCGGTACGGCGCGGCCGGATCGAGGTCGAGTTGACCGGGAGTGTGAAACGCGGCGACGGTCTCGCCTTCGGAGGGGTCGCCGATGATCCGGGATCGGGGCCCGGTGGACCGCAGGGAGGGCGGGTCTACGAGGTCTTCGAGGCGGGGATTTCGCGCAGCGACCGTGTCGTCGGCGGCCGGGTGGAACTGGCCTTCGGGCGCGATTGCATCGACAGCTCCGCCATCGCCGTCGGGCAGGCGGTGTGGAAGACCGACGATCCGCAGGTCACGGCGCGGATCCGGGCGACGTTCACCGGTCCCGTCCGGCGCCGTCGGCCGGTGTGGATGCGCGTGACGGCGGTGGCCGGCGCCCCGCTGGAGGTGGAGGCGACGCTCGCCGGTCCTGGCGAGCCGGGGGGCGTCAGCGTGGCGTCGGGCGAGCCACTGGCCGTCGCGACGCGCCACCCTCTCGATGCCACGCAGCTCCGCGAGCAGCTCGGAAGGCTGGGAGCCAGCCCGTTCTTCCTGGCCGACATCTCGGCCCGGATCGACGGGGGGCCGATGGTGCCGCTGAGCGTGCTCTCACGGGTGCGGCACGCGCTCGTGGCCCGGTTGGAGGAGGTGGCCGCCTTGGCGCCCCCACGGCGGATCGAGCCGGCGGCGGGGGAGCATCTCCGTGGCGCGGTCGCGGCCGGGAGGATCGCCGGCGCCGCAGACGATCGCACCACGCTCCATCTGCTCTGCCGATCGGTGGAGCAGGTGGAGGCGGCGGCGGCGCTGGGGGTCGGTGATGTGTATGCCGAGTTCGCCGACATCCGCCGCTACGCCGATGCGCTGCGCGTCGCCCATGGTGCCGGGGCGCGGCTGTTCACCGCGACTCCGCGGATCCACAAGCCCGACGAGAACGGCATCTTCGCCCTCCTCGAACGGCAGCGGCCCGACGGGATCCTCGTCCGCAACGTCGCCGCCCTCGATCACTTCCACACCAGGGGGGTGCCCGTGGTCGGCGATTTCTCCCTCAACGTCACCAACGCCCTCTCGGCCGACCACTTCCTCGCGGCCGGCTGCCGCCGCGTCACGGCCTCCTACGATTGCGACCGCGACCAGTTGCTCGCCCTTGCCGCCGCCGTGCCGGCCGCCGCGCTCGAGGTGGTGATCCACCAGCGGATGCCACTGTTCCACATGGAGCACTGTGTGTACTGCGCCGTGCTCTCGCCGGGCACCGACAAGACCAATTGCGGTCGCCCCTGCGATGACCATGCCGTCCGCCTCCGCGATCGGATCGGCGTCGAGCACCCCCTCACCGCCGACGTCGGCTGCCGCAACACCCTCTACAACGCCGTGCCACAGACCGCCGCCGAGGCGGTGGGCGACCTCCGGGCCGCCGGTGTCGGCCACCTGCGCGTCGAACTGCTCGGGGAGCAGGCGGATGAGGTGGCGACGATCGTCGCGGCCTACCGCGACCTGCTCGCGGGGCGGGCCGACGGCCGGGCGATCCGCGTCCGCCTCGGCGCGATGAACCGTGTCGGGGTGACGCGCGGCACCCTCGAGGCGCGCCGCGATCCACTGGCGATCATCTGAGGCCGACGCAGGCGGTACCGTCGTCACTTCGACGCAGGCGGTACCGTCGTCACTTCGACGCAGGCGGTACCGTCGTCACTTCGACGCAGGCGGTACCGTCGTCACTTCGACGCAGGCGGTACCGTCGTCACTTCGACGACAGGTCGATCACGAGTGCCGCGCCTGGCTGGACATCGAGTTCCAGGCCCGACGTCTGCGGATCCTCGACCTTCTTCGCCACCGCCCGGAACGTGCCCTTCACTTCGCGCATCGAAAAAGGTCGGGAATCGCCAGCCGCTCGTGCCTTGTCGGCCGCGGCGGCCATGCCGGCGAACATCGACGTCTGCACACCCACCCGGTAGCGGCCCGGCTTGATGGCATAGAGGCGGAACGTGCCGTCCGTCTGGACGGTCCCCGACCGCGATTCCCCCCCGTCGGCCGGGGCGAATACGACCATGCCCATCTCGAGCGGGGTGCCATCGAGGCGTACCGAGCCGGTGGTGTCGATCCCCACGTCGGGGCGGCTTGCGCAACCGGTGGCCGCGACGCACGCCAGCCCGAGCAGGAGTGTCGCGGCAATGTCGATGAGGTGCCGCGCCGTCATTCCAACTCCGCCGTCGAGCGGTCCTTGGGGAGGATGGCCGCATTCCACGCCGCCTGGTCGACACTGACGTTCACCGCCCGCGTGCTCCCGTCGCCCATGCCGCAGAGCACGACACCCGGCGAGTGGCCGATCGCACGAGTCTCCGACCAGACGCATTGGCTCCGCTGCGGCGTCGCCAGCGGGAGGAAGAACGATCGGTAGTTGGGATCAGCGGTGCTGTTGGTGTAGCCGACGTTGATCCGGGCGAAGACCGGCCAGTAGCGGTCGTCGGCAGGGTGGCCCCAGGCATTGCCGAAGGTGTCGGTGTTGTTGGGTTGACCGGCCGGACCACAGCCCATCCGCCGTTCGGCGAGGAAGATCGTCTTGCTCGTGCCGTCGATGATCGACGACATCGTCTTCTGGCCATGGGTGTTGTTCCAGTTCCAGATGTCGGCGGGCACGTTCTCGGGGCGGCCGAAGACCTGGAAATTGCAGCCGTAGCTGCAGAGCGCGACGTCGACCGGATTCTTCCACATCCAGCCAGCGGAAAAGCCGCCGGCGAACGTCGGCGACGTGGCGCTGGCGTCGTTGGGGGCCACCAGCGTGGGCAGCACGACACTCATCGCCGCCCGATTGGCGTCGATCTGGCCGAGCCCGCTTCCCTTCCAGTTGGTGATCGAGTTGGGGAGGATCCCCTCCTCGAAGTAGGGCGTCAGGCAGAAGAAGAACGTCCCATCGCTCTGGGTGTAACCGCCGGTGTAGGTGGGGCTGCTCCACCAGAAGGCCACGGCCGGCGGAAAGCACTTCATCGTGTCGTGCGCGTTGTGGACCGCCAGGCCGATCTGCTTGAGGTTGTTGAGGCTCTGCGATCTCCGGGCCGCCTCCCGGGCCGCCTGCACCGCCGGCAGAAGCAGGCCGACGAGGGTCCCGATGATGGCGATCACGACCAGCAACTCGACGAGGGTGAAACCGCCGCGGCCCCGGAGATCATGGGCCGGACGGAAGGGTTGAGCGAGCATGGTGTCACCTCGATTCGTGGGGCAGACGCACACGCCGGGATCCCTCATGATCCGCGCCATGCGAGGAAACGATTTTGGGGGGGCTCAACCCTGGGGGTCAATCCCTGTCAGCCATCGGGGGCGATCCCTCCGGCACCGCCCCGCCGACGATGCCACCCCGGCTGCGTCCCGACTCAAGGGCGGGATCCCGCGCCCGGGGGCTGCGGCCGGGCGCGTTCACCAGTAGATGTACTGCAGGAACCGTTCCCGGTCCGGCCGCGGGAGGTCGTCGACACGCCGCACCACGAAGCGGTTCTCCTCGGTGTCGATGAGCATCTTGCCCTCGGTGCCGAACTCGATCGCCTGGCTCTGCGTCCAGCGGGTGGTGAAACGGCGGCGACCGACATCGGTCTCGACGTCGAAATCGAGGTAGCCGTGGGCGAGCTTCACCGCCTGCACCCGGCGGATCTCGCGGACCAGCGACCGCCGGCGTACGGCGGCGTGGACCACGGCCCGGTCATCGTCCGACCATGCCGCGAGGTCGCGGATCATCCCCAGTTCGATCTCGTCGCCGCTCTCGTTCCACCCCCGCACCGAGAGCCATGCATCCGGATGGGAGGCGGGGAACGTCCGCACGATGAACGCCGCCGCTGCCAGCGGCAGGCCATCCTCCGACAGGCAGATGCGCTCATGGTCGCCGCGGTGGAAGCGGTGCCGCGCGGGGTCGAGCCAGCGGATGCCGGGCGCGCCGTGGGGCTGCGCCGCGCCCGCCTGCTCGACCACCGGTGCCGGCTCCGGATCCTTCTGTTCGGCCAGGAGCGTGTCGACCGTGGGTTGTTTCGTGACCTGGGTCTGGATCCGCACGAGGCGGGCGTAGATGCCGTCGCGGGCGAGCAGTTCCGCATGTGTGCCCTGCTCCACGAGCCGACCGCGGTCGAAGGCGAGGATCCGGTCGGCGTTGCGGAGCGTGGAGAGACGGTGGGCGATCGCGATCGTCGTCCGCCCGCGCACGAGCACCGCCAGCGCCTCCTGGATCGCCTTCTCCGCCTCGGCGTCGATGTTGCTCGTCGCCTCGTCGAGGACGAGGATTCGCGGGTCGTAGAGCAGGGTCCGCGCGATCGAGAGCCGCTGCTTCTCGCCGCCGGAAAGCCCCGCCCCGTGCTCGCCGAGAAGGGTCTCGTAGGCGAGTGGCTGCCGGCAGAGGAAGTCGTGGGCCCCCGCCGCCTTGGCGGCCTCGAGGCCCTGTTCGATCGTCGCCCCGGGCCGGCCGTAGGAGAGGTTCTTCCAGATCGTGCCGCGGAACAGGAACGAATCCTGGAAGACGATCCCGAGGCGCTCGCGGAGCTGCTGCTACGAGAGGTTCCGCAGGTCGTTGCCGTCGATCGCGATCGAGCCCTCCTGGACGTCGTAGAACCGCCCTAGCAAGTTGACGAGTGTCGTCTTGCCGGAGCCGGAGCGGCCGACGATCCCGATCATCTCGCCGGGCGCCACCGTGAAGCTCACGTCACGGAGCACCGGCTGGTTGCGGTCGTAGCCGAAGGTGACGTTGTCGAAGCGCAGCTCACCCCGCGTCTCGGGCCAGGGCGCGGGAACCGCGGCGTCGGGGATCGTCACCGGGGTGTCGAGCAGCTCGAGCACGCGCTGGCTGCCGGACAGGAAGCTGGTCAGCCAGGTGGTGAAGTTCGAGAGGGCGCCGAGCGGGGCGTAGAACATTGCCAGGTAGGCGAGGAAGGCGATCAGTTGGCCGAGCGACATCCGCCCGCCGATCACGTCGAGGCCCCCGACGTACCAGACGATCAGCCCGCCGAGGCCGAAGACGATCTGCATCGCCGCGGCGTAGGTCGAATTGGTGTGCTCCACCCACAGCCGCCAGTTGGAGAGATGGTCGCTCGCCTTCTGGAAGCGGTCGCGCTCGCGCGGTTCCTGGGCGAAGGCTTTCACCACGCGGATCCCGGAGAGCATCCCGGAGAGGGCCGCCATCTGCTTGCTCGAGGCGTCCCAGAGGCGGTAATGACGCGGATAGACATGGCGCCAGAAGATCCATGACCCGAGGATCACCAGCGGCACCGGGATCAGGGTGAACAGCGCCAGCTTTGGATTGATCCACAGCAGCATCCCCCCCACCCCGACCAGCTGCACGATCTGGAGGAGGAAGCCGCCGGTGATCTGGTGCATGAGCCCGTGCAGCACCTCGCTGTCGTGGGCCACGCGGCTGATCATCGACCCCACCTGGTGACGGTCGTAGTAGGCGATTGCCAGGTTCTGGAGTTTTTCGACCATCTCCCGGCGCAGCGTGCCGGTGAGGCCGGTGCCGATCGCGGTCGCGAGCCGGCCCTTGAGAACGCCCACCACCGAGAGCAGGACCCGCGAGAAGGCGAGGGCGAGCACCACCACCAAGAGCGCCGTGCGGAAGTCGCCGGGTGCGGTGAGGGCCCCATCGACGGTTCGCGTGGCATCGCGGCCGGAGAGTACGTCGTCCACCATGTACTGCTGGAGTTTCGGCGGCACCAACTCCGCCACGACGCCCAGCAGGGTCAGCAGGCAGAGGGCGACCGCGCCCCTGCCGTGGGGGGCGAGGATGCTGCCGACACGAGCGAGAATCCGCCCCTTCTGCATGCATCGGGGGCACGATTCCTCGCGGATCGACAGCCGCAGGGCACACGATGGGCAGCGTGGCGGGTCGAGCGGACCGTCGATCGCCAGCGGGGCGGTGATCGTCGGCGGTGCCTCGCCCGCGAATGGTGCCGCCTCACGTGCCTGCTCGAGGACGCGCGACACCTTGTGGAACCGGGTCGCAAGCGCGTTCGAGAAGCGGACGAGGTCGATCCAGCCACCGTCGGCGCGCACCTGGAGCGTGCCGCCGCCGACACCGGAACTGGTGCGCACCTGCTCCACCTCCGGCCAGGGGACGAAACGCACCAGCCGGGCCTGGTCGAGCCCCGTGGCGGGGGGGGAGGCGCTGGTCGGATCGCTGCTGGTCGGGGCGCTGCTGGTCGGGGCGCTGCTGGTCGGGGCGTCGTTCCGCCCCCCGCCGTCGTCCGGCGTGGCATGGGAATCGGCCACGACGGAGAGATGGTCGGGGGTGACCACCAGCCATTCGCGGCTCGGACCGCCGTCAAGCGTGACGTCGGTGTCGATCGCGAGGAGCACCGGCCTATGGTTGAGGCCAGCCGCATCGAGACAGTGGCGCACCGCCTCGGGGACGGCTGGAAACGGGCTGCCGGCGGACGGCTGGCCGGTTGGTGATTCGGGCAGCGCGGAGGTAGGCTCTGCCAGGTTGGCGGTAGTACGGATTTCGGCGTCCTTTCCTGACTTCCGGCGGAGTATGCCCATGGCTTACGCGGCGACGGTTCAGACGGTTCGGTGGGGGATCCTGGCAGTTGGTTTGGTGATGGTCACCGGAATGGCACGGGGCCAGGAAGCCGGCTTCGAACCACTCTTCGACGGCAAGAGTCTGGCCGGCTGGAAGGCCAACGAAAACGCTGCCAGTTGGCAGGTGGCCGACGGCCAGATCGTCTGCCATGGTCAGCGGAGCCACCTGTTCTACATCGGTCGCGACGCCGCCAAGCCGGCCGAGTTCAAGAACTTCCACTTCAAGGCGGAGGTGATGACCAAGCCTGGCGCCAACTCCGGGATCTATTTCCACACCCGCTACCAGCCTGAGGGATGGCCGGAGAAGGGGCATGAGGCCCAGGTGAACAATTCTCAGGGCGACCCGGTCCGCACCGGCAGCCTCTACAACGTCGTCAAAAACTTCGAGGCCCCGGCGAAGGACGACGTTTGGTTCACTGAGGAAGTGATCGTCGACGGCAACCACATCATCATCAAGGTCGACGGCAAGACGATCGTCGACTTCGTCGAGAAGACCGAAGAGGTCAAGGACGGCCGGAAGCTGTCCGCCGGGACCTTCGCCCTCCAGGCGCACGATCCGGGCAGCGAGGTCCACTACCGCAACATCCGAGTCAAGCGGTTGCCGTAGGCCAGTCGCCGGTCACCATGGGCTTCCCGGTCTGGGGAGGTGGGGGGCGGCAGAGGGGCGGAAACCAGGGTTGTTCACCCGCGCGGAAAACCGTACCGTGCGGAAGCGGCGGTCCGCGCCCCGCGGCGGAGCGCCACCGGTCGGCGTGACCGGTGGTGACGGCCGCGCCATCCCCCGCGAAGGTGACCCCAATGGTCGGTTCATCGCACGCCCATCCCACGTTGCCGATGGGAATTCGCGACGACATCACGCAGTGCATCGGCCGCACTCCGTTGGTGCGCCTGCGGCGGGTGACGGAGGGATGCCAGGCCACCGTGGTCGGCAAGATCGAGAACATGAACCCGCTGTGGAGCGTCAAGGACCGCATCGCCTGTGCGATGATCGACGCTGCCGAAAAGGACGGTCGGATCGGCTCCGACACGATCATCATCGAGCCCACCAGCGGCAACACCGGCATCGGGCTGGCCTAGGTCTGTGCCGCCCGGGGCTACACGCTGCGGGTGACGATGCCGGAGAGCATGAGCCTCGAGCGACGGCGGATGCTCAAGGCGCTGGGTGCAGAGCTCGTGCTCACGCCGGCCGGTGAGGGGATGCCGGGAGCGGTCCGCCACGCCGAGGAGATCAGCCGGAGCGGATCGCAGTATTTCATGCCGCAGCAGTTCAAGAACCCGGCCAATCCCGAGATCCACCGGCGGACGACCGCCGAGGAGATCTGGGCCGACACAGCGGGGATGGTCGACATCCTCGTCTGTGGCGTCGGGACCGGTGGCACCATCACCGGCTGTGGCGAGGTGCTCAAGGCGAAGAAGCCGGGGCTGCGCGTGGTGGCGGTGGAGCCGGCGAACAGCCCGGTGATCTCGCAGAAACTCGCCGGCGAACCGATCAAGCCGGGGCGGCACACGATCCAGGGGATCGGGGCCGGATTCATCCCCGAGATCCTCAACCTCGACGTCATCGACGAGGTGGTGAAGGTCGACGACGAGGATGCGATGGAGACCGCACGGCAGATGGCCAAGCGCGAGGGCCTGATGTGCGGAATCAGCTGCGGCGCCGCCGCCTGGGCGGCGCTCCAGGTGGCGCGTCGCGCTGAGAACGCCGGCAAGATGGTGGTGGTGGTGCTCCCCGATCTCGGTGAGCGCTACCTCTCGACGCGACTGTTCCCGGAGTGAGCAGTCCCCGGGGCGTTCATTCCGCCGGCGCATCACCGATCTCCAATTTCACCCGATTGGCTTGGGTGTTCCCCGGGGCGTTCATTCCGCCGGCGCATCACCGATCTCCAATTTCACCCGATT
>SXWA01000266.1 GCA_005791575.1 Planctomycetaceae bacterium | reverse complement strand
TAGTAGTGGACGCCGTGACCGACGGCCTCGATGCCGTGCTGATTGCAGGGCTCCGCTTGAAGCCATCTGCCCCACGGACCGGATGTCCCCCCCGGCGGGATCGTCATGGGGCGCGAGGCCCTGATCCGCGGCTACCTCACGGGGCGGAGCACGATCACGCTCCGCGCCCGGGCCCACGTCGAGGAGTTCGGCAAGAACCGCAACCGGATCGTCGTCACCGAGATCCCCTATCAGCAGACGCGCGACGCCATCGAGGAGAAGATCGCCGACCTGGTCAACGAGGATCGCATCAAGGGCATCTCGGCGATCCGCAACGAGAGCGATCTGAAGGAGCCGGTGCGGTTGATCCTCGAGCTGAAGCGCGATGCCGATCCCGACGTCGTGCTCAACCAGCTCTACCAGTTCTCGCCGCTGCAGACCTCCTTCTCGCTGATCTTCCTGGCGCTGGTCGACGGGAAGCCGCGGATCCTCTCCTTCAAGAACATGCTGGAGGAGTTCCTCCGGCACCGGATGGCGGTCATCCGCCGCCGGACGCAGCACCTCCTCCAGAAGGCCCGCAGCCGCAAGCACACCCTCGAGGGACTGCTCGTCGCGCTGGCCAACATCGACGAGGTGATCCGGATCATCCGCAGCTCGAAGTCGCAGGCCGAGGCGAAGGAGCGGCTCTGCCAGCTCCAGGCGCCGGCAGCGCTGCTTGAACGGGCGCTCGGGGCCGACGGCTTCGCCGCGCTGCAGGAGGAGCGGGGGGTGAGCGACACCTACGGCCTCTCCCCCGTCCAGGCCGATGCGATCCTCCGGCTCACCCTCGGTCAGCTCGTCAACCTGGAGCAGGAGAAGCTCGCCGGTGAACACCGCGAACTCCTCGCCCGGATCGGTGAGTTCAAACGCATCCTCTCCAGCGATGCCGGCATCAGGGCGCTGATCCGCCAGGAGCTGGTCGAGGTCGCCGATCGCCACGCCGATGAGCGGCGCACCGAGATCAGCGGCGAGGCGGGCGACATCCGCGACATGGCGGAGCTGATCACCGAGGCGACGATGGTGGTCACGATCAGCCGGGCCGGCTACGTGAAGCGGACCGCCGCCGATACCTACCGTGCCCAGCGCCGCGGCGGAAAAGGGCTGACGGGCGCCCGGACCGACGAGGAGGACCCGATCGAGCACCTCTTCGTGGCCAGCACCCACGATTGGCTCCTGGTCTTCACCACGCTGGGGAAGGTGTTCTCGCTGCGCGTGTTCGAGCTTCCGGAGTTGGCCCGCGACGCCAAGGGGCGGGCGCTGGTCAATCTGCTCGAGTTCGAGGCCGGCGAGAAGGTCGCCGACTGCCGCGCCGTCTCGGGGTTCGAGGATCCCGATCAGTTCCTCCTCCTCGCCACCCGCGGCGGGATAGTGAAGAAAACGGCGCTCGAGCAATACCGCCGCCGACGGACCAAGGGACTGATCGCCGTCAAGCTCCGCGAGGGCGACGAACTGGTCGATGCGGTCATCGCGCGCCCGGGTGACGAAGTGGTGCTCGCGACCGCCAAGGGGATGGCGATCCGCTTCCCGGAGTCCGACGCCCGGCCGATGGGGCGCGACACGAGTGGCGTGCGCGGCATCAAGCTCGGATCCGGCGACAGGCTCGTGGGGATGGTCGTCGCCGATCCTGCCGCCACCCTGCTCACCGTCTGTGCCAACGGCTACGGCAAGCGGACCCCGTTCGGGGCCGGCACGCCCCTCTCCGGACCTCCTCCCGACGAGTCGGCTTCCGGCGACGCCGAGCCTGGCGAGGCCGAGACCGACGACGGCGAATCCGAGGTGAGCGAGGGGGACGGCACCTCCAGCGGCATGCGCTACCGCACCCAGCACCGGGGCGGCAAGGGGGTCCGCGACATCAAAGCCACCAACCGCAACGGTGAAGTGGTCTCGGTCGTCTCGGTGGGCGACGAGGATCAGGTGCTGATGATGACCGCGCGGGGCAAGATCCAGCGGGTCAACGTCAAGGAGATCAAGTCGATCGGCCGCAACACCCAGGGGGTGCGGATCATGCGGCTCGATGACGGTGATTCCCTGGCGGCCGTCGTCCCGGTGCCGCCCGGGGAGACGGAAGAAGCCGATGCAGTGGTGCCTCCCCCCGGAGCATGACCCGGGGCTGGGGACCGGGCGGAGAAACTGTTCTGATGGGCCGGTCATGCCGATGGCGTGACCAGTCCCCGACTGCAGCCACGAGGAACACACCATGAGGATCGCGGTCGTCGGCACAGGGTACGTGGGGCTCGTCACCGGCACCTGCTTCGCCGACAGCGGCAACGCCGTCACCTGCATCGACATCAATGCCGACAAGGTCGCCAGGTTGAAGCGGGGTGAGATCCCGATCTACGAGCCGGGCCTCGAGGATCTCGTCACGCGCAATGCGCGGGCGGGCCGATTGCACTTCACGACCGACACCGCCGCAGCCGTGGCGAACGCCGAGATCGTCTTTCTCGCTGTGGGCACGCCGCCTGCGGCCGATGGCTCGGCCGATCTCTCCGCCCTGTGGAGCGTGGTCGATTCGATCGCCCCGCACCTCCACCCCGATGCGGTGGTGGTGACCAAGAGCACCGTGCCGGTCGGCACGTGCGCGGGTATCGAGCGCCGCCTCCTCGAACGGACCGGCCGGCAGTGCCGGGTGGCGAGCAACCCCGAGTTCCTCAAGGAGGGGGCGGCGATCGACGACTTCCAGAAGCCCGACCGTGTCGTCGTCGGGGTGCGGTCGGCGGATGTCGGCGAGCGGCTCCGGTCGCTCTATGCCCCGTTCCTCCGGACCGAGAATCCGTTCCTGGTGATGTCGCCGGAAAGTTCCGAGATGACGAAGTACGTCGCCAATGCGCTGCTGGCCACGAAGATCAGCTTCATCAACGAGGTCGCCAACCTCTGTGAGCGGATGGAGGCCGACATCGACGACGTCCGCCGCGGCATCGGCCACGACAGCCGGATCGGTTTCGCCTTCCTCTTCCCGGGAGCGGGCTACGGCGGGAGCTGCTTCCCCAAGGATGTCCAGGCCCTCGCCTCGATGGCGCGCGACAAGGGGGTGCCGCCACGGATCCTGTCGGCCGTGCACGACACCAATCTCGCGCAGAAGCAGGTGCTCGGCGAGAAGGTCGCCCAGCATTTCGGCGGTCGGCTCGCGGGGCGCCCCATCGCCATCTGGGGGCTGGCCTTCAAGCCGCGCACCGACGACGTCCGTGACGCCCCCGCCATCGACCTCATCGAGCGGCTCCTCGCCGCCGATGCCCGCCTCACGGTGTTCGATCCCGAGGCGATGCCCAACGTGCAGGCGATCTACGGAGATCGGATCCGGTATGCCGCCGGCCCGATGGAAGCCCTCGACGGCGCGGAGTGCCTCGTGATCGTGACCGAATGGGGCGACTTCCGGCGACCCGACTTCGACGACATGGCACGGCGGATGAAGAACTGCGTGATCATCGACGGCCGCAACCTCTATTCATCCGCCGACATGCGGGCACGGGGATTCACCTACCTGGCGATCGGCAAGCAGCCTGTGCTCGCGCCGACGGTGGGCGGGAGCTGACGGGCTGCCGTGTCCGCCGCCGTCACCCTGCGCATCGATGCCACCAGCGGCCGTGCCCGGGCAGGGATCCTCGATACACCCCACGGCCCGGTTCCGACGCCGCTGTTCATGCCGGTCGGGACGGCGGCGACGGTGAAGGGTGTGGACATCGGGCGCGTCGCCGGCACGGGGGCCGGCATGCTCCTCGCCAATACCTACCATCTCCATCTCCGACCGGGCGAGGAGGTGGTGGGGGCGGCCGGCGGGCTGGCCCGCTTCATGGGGTGGGACGGGCCCACCCTCACCGACAGCGGCGGCTTCCAGGTGTTCAGCCTCGCGAAGCAGGTGAAAGTCACCGATGCCGGGGCACGCTTCCGCTCGCATCTCGACGGCGCGGTGATCGATCTCACCCCCGAGGCCGCGGTCCGGATCCAGGAGCGGCTCGGTGCCGACATCGCCATGCAGCTCGACCATGTCGTGGCGCTGCCGGCACCGCGGGGTGACGTGGCGATCGCGATGCGCCGGTCGCTCGCCTGGGCGGAACGCTGCCGGGAGGCGCACCGCCGCACCGACCAGGCGTTGTTCGGGATCGTCCAGGGGGGGCTCGAGCCCGATCTCCGGGCGGAGAGCGCCGAGCGGCTCAGGGCGCTCGACCTCCCGGGGTATGCGGTGGGAGGGCTCTCGGTGGGGGAGGGGCCGGAGGCGATGCTCGCCGCGCTCCGGGTGACGGTCCCCCACCTCCCCGAGGACCGCCCCCGATACCTGATGGGGGTGGGCCGTCCGACCGACATCGTCGCCGCCGTCGCGGAGGGCATCGACATGTTCGACTGCGTCCTCCCCACGCGCTGCGGCCGCAATTCACTCGCCTTCACCTCCCATGGCCAGGTTCGGCTCCGCAATGCCCGGTACGTCGGCGACGACCGCCCATTGGAACCGGACTGCCCCTGCCCGGCATGCCGCCACGGACGTGGCTACCTGAGGCATTTGTTCATCGCCGGCGAGATGCTGGGGCCGATCCTCCTGTCCATCCACAACCTCACCTTCTACCAGCGTCTGCTGGCCCGGCTCCGAACCGCGATCCTCGCGGACCGGTTCCGGGAGGAGCACGACCGGCTCCTCGCCACCCTCGATGGACCAACCGCGGGCGGCGACTGACCCCGGGTGGGAGGGGGCGCCAGCGGTTGTGCCAGCCCGGAACACGCCGGGCTTGTCCACAGTTCGCGGTGCCCACTACATTGGGCGGTTTTCCTCGTGTCCGCATCGTCAGGCCGGTCCGGCTCCATGCCTGACCAGGTCCAGTCCCATGTCGCCACTTCACGTCGCCAATCCGTTCGTTCCCTCCCCGGCCATGCTGCTGGCCCAGGTGGCCGGGCCGCCCGCAGGCGGCGGTGGAGCCGCCGAGCAGATGTTTCCCTGGGTGACGCTGCCGCTCATCCTCCTCCTCGGCTGGTTCATGGTGCTGCGGCCGGAGCGTGAGCGCCAACGCAAACAGGATCAGCTTCTCGCGGGCCTGAAGAAGAACGACCGCGTGCTCACCACCGCGGGAATGTACGGCACCGTGGCCAATGTCGATCGCGACGGGCAACGCGTGTCGCTGAAGATCGACGACACCGGGTCGGTGAAGATCATGGTCACGCTGTCGAGCATCGCCCGGGTGCTCGACCCCACCACGGAAGCCGGGGCGCCGTCGGGAGATTGACACCCCGCGCCAGCCGGTCGCCGCAGCCGCTCCATCGGAACCACTTCCATGCACACGCTCCTGGCCGTCGTCTCCAGCATCGCTCAGGCCGCAGGGGCCGCCGGGCCCGCGGTGGAATGGTGGCGCGAGAGTTGGTTCAGTTGGCTGTTGACCATTGCCACCGTGGCCGTGCCGACGTTCATCTCCTGGGTGCTCGCGAAGCAGCTGCGGGTCGGCGACATGTGGGCGCGCCTGGCTGCGGTGCTGGTCGCGGCCGCCGCCGGCGCGGTGGTCGTGGCCCTCGGGTGGCCACCGCGCCTCGGAATCGATCTTAAAGGGGGGGTGATCCTCGTCTACGAGATCGACCGGTCGAAGCAGGTGGCCGACCGGGTTGACGAGTGCGTCGGCCGCGTCCAGCAACTCGTGGCCCGTCGGGAGGGGGCGAGTGTGACCCGCACGGCCAACGGCCGGATCGCGGTGCGCCCCGGGACGACCGATGCGGCGGCCCGTCAGACGCTGGTGGAGGAGATCGGGGGGCTCGACCTCGGCGACACCAGCCTCGTGCCCGTCTCGGGCCGCGGGGCAGGGGATGAGCTCCTCTTCGAGGTCCGTGGGCAGACCGATCCGATCGACATGGACAAGCTCGTCGCTGCCGTCAGCCGCCGTGTCAATCCGGGCGGACAGAAGGAGGTCACGGTCCGGCGCTTCGGTCTCGACCAGATCGAGGTGATCGTGCCCGAGGTCGACCAGGCGGAGGTCGATCTCATCAAGCGGATCGTTTCGAGCGCTGGCGTGCTCGAGTTCCGGATCACAGCCAACGAATTCGATTCCAAGCACGCCGACGTGATCGAGCGGTCGCGCACACCGGGAACGACCGTGATCAACGGCAGCGGCGGGCAGGTCGGTCGCTGGATCCGCCTCGACACCGCGCAGCTCGACCCGCAGGGGCTCGTCACCCGCCCCGGGCCCGACGGCACCACCGAGGTGCTCGTGGTACTCGACACGTTCAACGTCAACGGCGGCTATCTCGTGCGGGCGATGTCGAGCCTCGATCAGAGCCTCCAGCCCTGCGTCAATTTCGCCTTCAACACCGCCGGTTCCACCCTCTTCGGCGCCCTCACCGGCAACAACCTGCCCGATCCGGCCAACGGCCTCGAGAGGCGGTTGGGCATCGTGCTCGACGACGTCCTCCTGTCGGCGCCGCGGATCCGCGAGGCGATCAGCGGCAACGGTCAGATCACCGGCGACTTCAAGAAGTCGGACATCGACTTCCTCGTCGGCATTCTCAACGCCGGCAGCCTGCCGGCGGCTCTGGTGAGTGAGCCGATCAGTGAGCAGAAGATCAGCCCCCAGCTCGGTGCCGATACGATCCGCTCCGGTGCCTGGGCGATGATCGTGGCGACGGCGCTGGTGCTGCTGTTCATGCTCGTCTACTACCGGTTCGCCGGCCTCGTGGCGGACCTGGCGGTGCTCCTCAACATCCTCTTGGTCGTCGCGGTGATGATCTCGATCAAGGCCGCGTTCACGCTCGCCGGGTTGGCCGGCCTCGTGCTCTCGGTGGGCATGGCGGTCGATGCCAACGTGCTCATCTACGAGCGGATGCGCGAGGAACAGGAGCGCGGCGCCTCGTTGCGGACGGCGATCCGCAACGGGTTCCAGCGCGCCTTCTCGACGATCGTCGATTCCAATCTCACCACGCTGATCACCGGCCTGGTGCTGTTTGCCATCGGCACCGACCAGCTCAAGGGATTCGCGGTCACGCTGATCCTCGGCCTGACGCTCAACCTCTTCACCGCCGTGTTCTGTGCCCGGGTGATGTTCGATCTGGCGGAACGCTGCCGGTGGATCAAGCGGCTCTCGATGGCCCGGGTGTTCGGCGAGACGAACTTCCCGTTCGTCGCCTGGATGCGGCCGGCGGTCATCGGCTCGGCGGCCTTCATCCTGCTCGGGTTGCTGGCTGCCTGGCAGCGTGGTCAGGGGTTATTCGACATCGACTTCACCGGCGGCACGAGCGTGCAGGTGGCGTTCAAGCCGGGCCAGGAGCTCGACGTGGCATCGGTCCGGCAGAAGGTGTCGGCGCTCCCCGACGTCGCCGTCAGCGCCATCAGCGGTGCCGACATCGCGCCGGGCAGCCGCTACAAGATCGACACCTCGCTCCGTAGTGCCGGCGAGGGGGAGGGGGAGGTGGAGAAGACGCTCCGCGACGTCTTCCCAGGGCGTCTGGCCACCTATTCGATGCAGTACGGGCAGATCGGCAGCCGGCCGCCGGCCGCCGACGGTACAGCGGCCGCGCTCCCCACCACCGTGCCGCTCACGTTCCCCGAACGGATCAACCAGCCGACCCTCGAGGCGACGCTCGAGGATGCACTGGCGGCCGAAGGGTCGGCGGGTGCCGCGTTCACGCTGGAGTCGCCCGGCCTGACGAGCCGCACCAAGCCCGCCAGCGCCTGGACGCTCGACACCGGCCTCGACGCCGATACCACCCGCAAGGTGCTCGACCGTGTGGCGGGCAAACTCGCCGACACCCCGGTGTATCTCTCCGCCAACAGCATCGGCGGCAAGGTCGCCGGCAACACGAAGGTCACCGCCGTCTATGCCCTGCTGGCGAGCCTCCTGATGATCGTGCTCTACGTCTGGCTAAGGTTCCAGAACGTGGCCTTCGGTGTCGCGGCCGTCGTGGCGCTCGCCCACGACGTGCTGGTGGCGATCGGCTGCCTGGCGATCAGCCGGTTCGTGTCGCCGTTTCTCGGCTGGGCCCTGGTGGACGACTTCAAGATCAGCCTCGACGTGGTCGCGGCCCTGCTGACGATCGTCGGTTTCTCGATCAACGACACGATCGTGATCTTCGACCGGATCCGGGAACTCCGCGGCAAGCAGCAATTCGTCTCCGCCGCCATGGTCGACAAGGCCGTCAATCAGACCCTCAGCCGCACGATCCTCACCTCCGGTACGGTCCTCGTGGCGACGCTGATCCTCTACCTCTTCGGTGGGCAGGGGATCCATGCGTTCGCGTTCACGATGCTCGTCGGCATCATCACCGGTACCTACAGCACGGTGTACATCGCCTCGCCGATCGTGCTCTGGCTGCAGGAGCGGTTCGGGGCGTCCCCCAGCCCCGCCGGTATGCGGACGGTGGCCCGGGCCGGCTGATTCGCTCCCGGGCGCCGAACGGGGCGGACGTTTTCGCGGCGGGGCCCTCATCCTTCTCCGGGCGCGGGCATAGTTGAACGGCTCCGTGCCGGTGGCCCGGGCGCATCACGCGCCGCGGACGGCCCGGGGCCGCACCGGCTGCCGCCCGGGGGACGACATGGGGGGAATGTTCCGAGGTCTCCGCTTCGTGGTGGGGGTCGCTCTCGTGACCGCCGGAACGGCGGTCGCGGCGCCGCGCATCAGGGAGTTCCTCGACCGGCAGCCGCCGATGCTTGCGATGACCGGTGGCAACGCGGCCGCCGCGCCCCCGACGGTGGCGAACCACGCCATTCCCGATCCGCAGGGGCCGGTCGACGTGCCGACTCCGCCGCCGCCGCCCGCACCGGCTGAGGTCGCGCCCGTCCTGCCGCCCCCCACGCCGCTTCCCCAGGCGGCCGCCGGAGCATGGCCCGGGCCGCCACCACTGGACCTGGCCTATCGATCGACGCTGGCGCTGCCGCCTCCTCCGTTGCTCGACGCGGCACCGCCGCCACCCGGATCGGCCTTGATGCCGGTGGCGGGAGCAGGCGGGCCGGCACCGCCCGCGGCGCGTGAATGGCCGGCGGCGGTGTCGAGCGACGTGATCCGCGATGGAGACGATCTGACGAGGATCGCGCTGCGCGTCTACGGGCATCCCGGGGCCGCGGCGGCGATCCTCGCGGTCAATCGTGATCGGATCACCGACCCGGCCCTGCTGCCGGTCGGAGTGCCGTTGCGGGTCCCTCCCTCCTGGAATCCTCAGGGTGAGGCCGTGGCCGCAGCGCCGGTGATCGCCCCGCCGCAGCGCCCCGCCCGGGTCGTGGTCGGGCCGGGCGAGTCGTTTGAGTCTCTGGCCGGGCGGTTCTATGGTGATCCGCGGTACGCCGGGATGCTCTTCGAGGCAAACCGCGACGTGGTCCGCTCGCCCGCGCTGCTCACCCAGGGCACCGAGCTGCGGCTCCCCTGACGATGGGAAACGCTGCGCGTTTCACGGGAGCTGCGCTCCCGGCACCTCATCCCTGAGGTGCAGCAGGCTGTGTGTCCACAGCCTGCTAGCGTTCAGTGGGGAGCACGGCGCCGAGGACGCCGCGGACCATCTCCGTCGGATTCGTCCGGCCCGCGAGCAACTTCTCGCCCGAATCCTCGGTGTCGAGCTGGAGCAGCACGGCCGTCGCGTCGGCGGCCTTCTCCAGCTTCGGAGCCTGCGTCGGTTTCTGCCCGGCCCGTTGTTCGAACCACTCCTGCGGGCGGTTCCGTTTGAGTTGATCGAACACGCGGATCGCCTCGCGATCACCACGACCGGCGACCACGAGGATGGGCAGATCGCGTTTCACGACTTCCTGACCCAAGGCGGGCAGGATCTGCAGGCCGCGCGGCGTCCATGCCGGGCTGACGAGGACCAGCGCTTGGACCTGGCGACCCTGGGGCCCGGTGGCGATCGGTGGCCATGAGGCATCGGCGGCCGTCCACAGTGCGGCGAGGGTCGCGCCGGTCCCGACTCCGGCCACCACCAACCGGCCCAGTCCTGGACCGCCCGCCTCGGTATTTCCATGGAGGAATGCACGGATCGCCTCGATGTCGCCGCGCGCCGTGCCTTGATCACGGACTGTACCCCCCGCCGAGGCGGCGATCGCTTCCAGGTCGGCGCGTTTGAACAGTTTGGCATCGATCTCGTCACTCCGGCCGGCGGCATCGACGCGTGTCGTGCTCGCGCCGTGGCCACGCAGATCGGGCACGAGCACGTGGCATCCGCTCCGCTGCAGACCGAGGGCCAGCGGTTCGACGGACTTGTGCGAGCCGCCGAGATCGTGGAGGAGGATCACCGTGGTCTTGGTGGCGGAACGAAGCCGGGGGGGACCGGCCGGGGCGGCGCCGGCACGACCGGGGTCGTCCTGCGGGCAGCGGTAGAACCAGACGGTCAACTGGACTCCGTCGGAGGTCTGCAGCTCCATCGACTCCGCGGCGGGCACGGCCACCGGCGGTCGGGGCGGCTGGGCCGCGGTGGTCGGTGGGGCAGGCGGTTGTGCGCGGCCACCGCCGGCGATCGCCGTCCAGAGGACGAGCGCGGCTGCTCCGGAGCGCGAGTCGGTCACCGCGGAGCGGAACAGAGGCACGATCCCGGTGAACGACCGGGCGACCAGACGACTTGAAGACCGCAGAGTATCCATCGTGCGACCCGCGACTCGGGAGAAGGGAGACAATGCTGAAAGGGATGCCGTGCTGACAGGGGAAGCCGTGCTGACAGGGGATGCCGTCAGGGGAATCCGGCCCGACCGTCCGGGATGGCAGGAACGATCTGTCCCTGTCGACACCGCCCGGAAAACCGCCGACACGTGCGCGCCGACTTCCCGATCTGGCCGGAAAACAAGGTGCGGGAACCGCAGCACACCCCCACCTCGACTCAATGTCCTGCTTGGGCTCCGGTCGTGCAAGAGCCGATCAATAGACTATGATTTCCTGGAGAGGTGCCTCCGCCGTGTCGACCGAAGCCATCCGCCGCCCGTTGGCTGCCAATTCCGCGTCGGCGATGCCGGTGCCGGCGGGCCTGCCAACGGCTTGGGCCGTCCATGCCAGCGACATGCCGGCGCTGCTGACGAGCCTGCTGGTGCACGTGATCGTGCTTCTGGCGCTCGGGCTCGTGGTCATCGATCCACCGATCCCGGCCCGGACCGTGACGGTGATCGAGTCGCCGGCCGTGGTCGACGAGGATGTGCCCCTCGAGCCGCAGGAGATGGTTGTCGCCGAGAATCCGCCGGAGGCGACCGGTGCGGGCACGGACCGGTCCGATGGGGTGGCGCAGGCGCTGGCACCGGTGCTCGCCGATGTGTCGGTGACCCCGGTGACCGAGACCGATCCGCTCGGAGACGTGCAACTCGAGCCGCTCGACGCCCTTCCGACGGCCCAGGCGTTCGACGAACGGATCGTCGTCCGCGGTGCCGTCGGTGTGTCCACCACCGGGGCCACCGGCGCGGTCGACCGGTTGACAGCCGAGATTGCCGCCTCGCTCGACCAGCGTGCGACGGTCGTGTGCTGGGTCTTCGACCGGTCAGTGAGCCTCTCGGCCCAGCGCAAGGAGATCGCCGCCCGCCTCGATCGGGTGTTCCACGAATTGGGGGCGAATCGTTCGCGGCGCAACCGGCCTGATCTCTCCAATCTCGTCGTCGCCTTCGGCAAGGACGTCACCTTGCTGACCCCCAAGCCGACCACCGAGGTGGCCGAGGTGATCGAGGCGATCAACTCCGTTCCCGTCGACGATTCGGGGGTCGAGATGACCTTCCGGGCGATCCGCTCCGCGGCCGAGGCCGCGCGGATCTTCCGCACGTCGGCGCCGAAGCGCAACGTGATGATCGTGGTGTTCACTGACGAGGTGGGCAACGACGTCGACATGGCCGATCAGGCGACCAAGGAGTGCCTCACGCTGGGCATTCCGGTCTACGTGGTCGGGGTGCCGGCGCCGTTCGGGATCCGCGAGGTGCGGATGAAGTACGTCGAGTTCGACCCCCAGTACGACCAGGGGGAGCAGTGGGCCGTGATCGAGCAGGGCCCCGAAACGCTGGTTCCCGAAGTGATCCACATCCGCTCCGACCGTCTCGCCGACGAGGCGATCGATTCCGGCTTCGGCCCGTTCCGTCTGTCGAAGCTCTGTGCCGACACGGGCGGCATCTATTTCCGTGTCCATGGCAACAGCGGTGAACGCGGCCGGGTCACCAACGCGATGACGCCGGCGATGCAGGCACAACTCCGGTATTTCTTCGACCCCCAGGTGATGCTCGCCTACCAGCCCGACTACCGTTCGGTCGCCAAGCAGCAGCACGACATCGAGAACAACCGGGCCAAGCAGGCACTCGTGGAGGCCGCCCGGTCGTCGCAGATCGACCCGATGGCCGCCCCGCGGATGGTGTTTCCACGGCAGGACGAAGGCACCCTCGCCCAGCTGCTCACCGAGGCCCAGCGGACCGCCGCGATCACCGCCCCGCGGCTCGATGAACTCTACGGCAAGCTCTCCGCCGGCCTGCCCGATCGGGCGAAGATCAGTGAGCGGCGCTGGCAGGCGGCGTTCGACCTGGCGCTCGGCCGGGTCCTGGCCGGAAAGGTGCGGACCGATGCCTACAACCAGATGCTGGCCCAGGCCAAGCTGGGGATGAAATTCAAGAACCAGACCAGCGACACCTGGACGCTCGAGCCCAGCGACGAGGTCACCGTCGGCTCGCAGACGGAGAAGCTCGCCAAGCAGGCACGGGAGCTGCTCGAGCGGGTCGTGGTCGAGCACGACGGCACGCCGTGGGCCCTGGTGGCCGGGGAGGAACTGAGGATCCCGCTCGGATACCGGTGGACGGAATCACACACCGGTGTCAACGATCCGAAGATGCAGGACGGCAACGGGAACAACAATCCCACCGCCCCGAGTGACGACAAGAAGCGAAAGCTCGCTCCGCCGAAGCCGAAGCGCGACCTCAAGCGGCTCTGATGGCCGATGCCCAAGCCGGGGCGGTGACGACCGGTCGGCCCCGACCGTGGCCTGTGCGGCATCCGTTCCCGGCACCGACCGCCTGCCGCGGGGTTGCAATCCACGTCACGGTCGCGCCCCGACCCTTCCCCGGCGGGTGTCAGAACGTGAGGTTGTCGTCGGCGAATTGCTCTCGGCTGTCGTAGGCGAAGAAGCAGCGCGCGATCCGCTGCGAGAGCAACTGGAGGAACATGCCACGGAACTGCGACTCCGGCCGGTCGGTTGCCGGGATCGCACCGTTCTTCGGGAAGGTGAAGTCGTCGAGCCGCTTCTCGAACACCAGCTTGTCCTTGGCGATGTCGTAGACGCGGACATTGACGGTGGCCCGTCCACGGAAGAGGGTCGAGCCCTCGTGGAGGCGGAACTCCTCGAGGTCGATCCCGACCACCATGTCGGCGTCGAGCGACTTGCCGATCGCCCGGTAGTCGACCCAGGTGTTTTCGTCGACCCAGCGGGCGACTTCGTCCTGGGGGATGACCCGTGCCTGACGGACCTGGCGCTCGACGAGGCTGCCCACCGACGAGGCGAGTTCACGGGCACTGCCGGCGTCGCTGAATTCCAACTCGACGATCGGCTTGCAGACCACCGCGACATGCATGCCCTTGAGGCCCGGGAACTCCGCCGGCACGTCCTTGGGCATCACCATGTAGGTCAGCGTGCCCAGTGCCGAACAGCCACCGAGGCCGGGCAGGAGGGTGGCAAGCAGCAGCAGGATCGTCGCACTGGGGGTCGGACAGGGGCGCATGTGGATGGTCTCCGGGGGACCGTGGGTGGGCGGAGGGTACCGACCGTCCCCCGGGGGCTCAATGCCGCTTGGCGGCCGGTTCGCCACCGCGGTCGGGCTGGTGCACAATCGGGGCATGTCCCCCAAGCCACCAGCCGATTTCCCGGGCGACGCCGCAGCCTACCTCCCGGGCCTGAGGGCGGGCCTCGATGCCGTGGGGTTCTGGGAAGGGCCGGCGGTGATCGGCGTGTCCGGGGGGGCTGACAGCGTGGCCCTCCTGATGGGAATCGTCGCGGTCGCGGCGGAGCGCGGCAGCCGTCCCGCCATGACCGTGGCGCATGTGGTCCACGACCTGCGGCCTTCCGCCGGCAGCGATGCCTTGTTCGTGGCCGCCCTCGCGGAGCGCGTCGGTCTGCCCAGTCGGGTCGCGGCCGTGGCGGTCCGCGCGGTCGCGCACGGAAGCGAGGGGCTGGAGGGGCGCGCGCGTCGCCTGCGCTACCAGCGACTCCTCGACGTGGCGCGTGAGCGCGGTGCCGTGACGGTGGTCGTGGCCCACACCGCCGACGATCAGGCGGAGACGATCCTCCACCGGATCGTCCGCGGAACCGGGGTGGCGGGGCTGGCGGGGATGTCCGACCGGCGCCGCCTCGCGGCCGGTGTCGCGCTTGTGCGCCCGCTGCTCGGCGTGTCGGGGGCGGCGGCGCGGGGGTATCTCCGCTCGACGGGGCAGGCCTGGTGCGAGGACGAGTCGAATGCCGACCGGCGCTTCGCCCGCAACTTCCTCCGCCACGAGGTGCTGCCGCTGCTCACCTCCGGCCCGTATCCGGCGGCGGCCGAGTCGCTCGTCCGTCTCGGCCGACAGGCGGCAGCGGCCGCCGCGGCGTTGGCGGCGGTCGCCGAGAAGCTGCTTGCGGCGCATGCCACGAAGCGCGCTGATGGTGCCGTGGAGATCGATGCCGCGGCGCTGGCCAGCCACCACCCGCACGTCATCGCGGAGGTCTTCGTCACGCTGTGGCGACGTGAGGGATGGCCGCTCCGGGACATGACCGAGCGGCACTACCGGGCGTTGACCAGCCTGCTCGCCGCCACCGCGGCCGGTGAACGGCATGGCGACACCGACTACCCAGCAGCGATCCGCGTGGCGGTCACGCACCGATCCGGAGCGACGGTCGTGGTCGTCCAGCCACCGCGCACGAAGTGACGACACGGCGACGACGGTGCCACGTTTGCCGCGCCGCAGCGACCGGGGCGGCGGTTCGTGTCAGTGCCCGTGCATGCCGCGCGCCTGGTATCCGCCGCGGGCGCGGAACCAGGCCAGCAGGAGCGAGTAACAGGCGAACATCGTCGCGGGCACCAGGGCGGTGAGGATCAGTGCCCGCCGTCCACCAAACAGTCCCGCCGCATCGACGAGCGTCTTGTCGGCGGCCGCCGTGGCGCTGGCGGAACCGGTCCACCAATCGACGAGCGTCCGTTGGGCGGCGATCGCCTCCGGCTTGGCGTTCTCCTGCTCGAGCAGCTTGAGGGCCCGCTCCGCCTCCTTGCCCCCGTCGGCGAGCACACCCACCTTGGAACCGTCGAGCCCGGCGGTCTTCATCCAGAGAAACTCGTTTTCCTTCGGCGACTTGTAGCGTTCGTAGACCGCCTGATCGGCGCGCTGGAGGTGCTGCGAGGCGTTTTGATCCTGGAGGAACCCGATGCCCGGACCGCCGAGGAGGCCGGCCGAAAGCATGCCCACGCCACCGGCTGCACCGATCGTGATCGCTCCCCCCTTGGGGAACTGCTCGCTGACGACCGCGAGCATCGTCGGCCAGAGGAAGGTCTTGCCGATCCCGTAGATCGTGGCCGCCACGATGCACATCACCGCCCCTTCGGCGTTGCCGAGAAGCCAGAGGCCGAGCGAGCCGAACAGGGCGGAGAGGGCCAGCAGCCCGAGCGGGGAGATCCTCTCGACGATCGGCCCGGCGAAGAACCGGAGGGCGAACATCAGGGCCGAGGTGTAGACGAACAGCAGCAGGCCGTTGGCGGGGCTCGCCATGATCGCGCCGGTGATCTTCGAAATCCAGGAATCGGTGCCCAGTTCGACGTAGCCCACCATCGCGTGAATCACCAGCAGGGCGGCGAGGAGCAGGTGGCCGAGGCGGAACCCGGTGGCGGCCCCGAACAGGGCGAGGAGCCCGGCGGCGATTCCCGCCGACACGACCGGGGAGAGGCCGAGGTCGCTCTTGAAAAACAGGGCCAGTAGTCCGCAGATCACCGCGGCACCGACGAGCCCCAGTTCGCCGAGCATGTCGCGGTACGACACGCCCGACGTACTCGCCTCGCTGCGGGGGAACCGCTGGCCGAGCACCATCAGACCGTAGAGGACCACCGGGATGAGGAACAGCGAGATCTGAATCTGCCAGGCCACCGGCTTCACCCCTTCACTGCCGGCCATGAAAAAGCTCGCCAGGCCACCGGACATGCAAAAGCTCGCCAGACCACCGAGGATCAGCCCGCCCGGCCACCCGGCGTGGAGGATATTGAGGTAGTGGGTCTTGTTCTTCGGGAACAGCGTGGCCACCAGCGGGTTGACGACCGCCTCGGCGATCCCGTTGCCGATCGCGAAGAGAAACATGCCCCAAAACAGGCACTGGAAGGCGAGCGGCTTGCCGCCGGCCTGGAATGCCGCACCTGTTGCGAGCGTCAGGGCGGCACTGATCAGGTGCATGACGAAAGCGGCGAACATCAGCGGACCGAAACCGATCCGGTCGGCGATCAGGCTCGAAAGGAGAATGATGATGCCGAATCCGGTGAGGCCGCCACCGGTGATGGCACCGAGTTCGGTCTGCGTGAAGCCGTACTGCTCGGCCCATTGGCCGAGGATGCCGGCACGGATGGAAAAGCCCACGCCGGCGGCGAGGATCGCCATGAATCCGGCCCACAGCAGACGCTGGGCGTCGACGCCACCCGCCGCGGAACCATGGTCGTGTGTCGTGGTGGACGAGGTGTCCATGGCGGTGCTCCTCCAGCCTGCGGAACGAGGGGGGCTGCGCGAATCGGGTGGCCGTCGTCCTCCCCCGCAGCGACAGCCTGCGCGAGCGGACACTATAGCAAGCTGGCAGAGGCGGGGAAACCGGGGCAGGCGGGGCGGGGCGGGCGGGCCGACTTGACCCCGTGCGCGGCGCATCCGTACGTTCCCGCCCCGATTTGCAGTTCCTCCTCAGGCTGTCCCCGCGCGTCGATGCGGGGCATGCGCCTCCGCCTGCCACGCCGCGCCGTTTCATCCCGCGACCCCCATCCGTGACCACGGTCAACGACACGCTCTGGACGCTCGTGCGGTGGTCGGTGCCACTGGCGGTGGCGGCGGTGATCGCCGTCGGCGCGCTCGGGCCGGCACGCCTCGATGGCGAGGTGAGGCGCCGGGTCGAGGAACGTCTGGCCGCGACCTGGCCCGGTCTCGTCGTCACCGTGCAGGCCGCCGCGGTCACCGACGGCCGGGGGATCGTCGTCCGTGGCGTGTCGGTGGTCGACCCGACCCTGCCGCAGCAGTGGCGGCAGCTGGTCTGGGTCGAGGAACTGCGGCTGTCCTGCGGGACGAGCCTCGCCGAACTGGCCCGTGGTACCCCACGGATCACCGCTGTCCATCTCCGCCGCCCCGTCGTGCACGCCGTCTGCCGCGGCGGCGAGTGGAGCGTCGCCCGTCTGCTGCGGCGCCAGGCCGGGGGCATGGCGCTCGTGCCGGTCACGGTGGATGATGCCACCCTCCTGCTCGACGGCGTCGGCAACGCATCACGGTTCACGCTCCGGCAGGTCGTGGGCGATCTCGCGCCGCGGCCCGACGGCACCGCGCGGGTGCGCGCCAGCTGCGCGGGGGACGTCTTCGAGCGCGGGGGCATCGAGATGGAGATCGCCCCCGCCACCGATGCCTTCTCCCTCAGCGGACGGATCGACGGGCTCGATGTCGGCCCGCGGCTGATGGCCCTGCTGCCCGTGCCCCCGGGCGCCACCGCCGGTGCCGACTGGGTGTCCGGCGTCCGCGGCCGTGTCGGATTCGACTGGCGGGCCAGCGGCACGCTCTCCGCCCCGGGAAGTGCCGCGGTCGCGGTCACCGGCCAACTCGATGGCGGCCGGTTCGAGCATCCGGCGATCCCCTTTCCCCTCTCGGGCGCGGTGGCCACCTTCACCGCCGACCGTGCGGGCCTCGTCGTGCAGCAGCTCGACGCCCATTCGGGCACGACCCTCGTCCGGGGCAGCGGCCGGCTGGCCGGATGGTCGGCGGCCGCCGACTTCGATCTCGTGGTCGAGGCCGACCGGCTCACGGTGGGGCGCCAGTGGGAAGGGCTGCTCCCGGAATCGTGGGCGGCCCAGTGGTGCAAGCTGCTTCCCAGCGGCGAGATCGATCTCCGCGCCCAGCTCGCCCGCCGCGCCGGCCGGATCGATCCGCAGGTCTCCATCCGCTGCCGCAACGCCTCGCTCACCCACTACCGCTTTCCCTACCGCATCGACCGCACCGTCGGCACGGTGATCCTCGACAGCCAGTCGGTGTCGATCCACCTCACCGGCCAGGCCGGCGGGCACCCGGTGCACGTGGAGGGGTCGTTCCGCAGCCAGGCGGCCGGCACCGTCGGGCTGTTGGAGGTGCGCGGCGACGCGATGCGCATCGACGACGCCCTCCTGGCGGCCCTGCCGCCGCGGAGCAGCGGCATCGTCCGCGCGCTGCAGGCGGAGGGGACCTTCGATTTCGTTTTCCAGCACGAGCGTTCGCCGTCGTTGCCCGGGGGCCAGGCCAACCGGCTGGGGATCCGGCTCGTCGATTGCAGCCTGCGCTATGCGGGGTTTCCCTATCCGCTCTCCCGGGTCACGGGGCACGTGCGGATGGACGACGGCCACTGGATGATCCGCGACATCAGCGGGGTCAACGACACCGGCACCGTCCGCTGCTCCGGCCAGCTCCTCCCCCTCGCCGATGGCGACGGCGAGCTGACCCTCCAGTTGACCGGCACCGGGGTGGTCCTCGAGCGCGAGCTGCGCGATGCCCTCCCGCGCGGCGTGCAGACGGTGTGGGACGACCTCGATCCGCGCGGCAACGCGCAGTTCACCGCCACCGTGCGGCACCGGGTGAAGAGCCGGCAGACCAGCGTGAAGCTCGAGGCCCGGCCGGAGGGGGACACCGTGTCGATCGAGCCCGCCTGGTTCCCCTACCGGCTCGAGCGGCTCCAGGGGCGGCTGTCGTGGGAGAACGGCTGGCTGCGGTTCGACGACGTCCGCGGTGCCCACGCGCGGACGAGCGTGGCTGCGGCGGGCACCTGCCGCTTCACCCCCGACGGTGGCTGGCACGTGTCGTTCCAGCGCCTCTCCGCCGATCGCTTCCGTGCCGATCAGGATCTCCTCCAGGCGATGCCCGCCGGGTTGCGGACGGCGATCAACGCCGTGCGCCCCCGTGGCTTGCTCTCCCTCGACGGGACGCTCGACCTCTATTCCACCGCCGCCGGACCGGACGGCCGGCCGGGCCCCGCCGCCGCCTCGTGGGACATGCGCTTCGATGTCGAGCAGGGGGCGCTCGATGTCGGGGTGCCGCTGGAGCACGTCCATGGCGGGCTGCGGCTCGTCGGGCAGAGCGATGGCCGCCGTTGGCAGTCGAGCGGCGAGGTCGACATCGACAGCGCCCAGTGGCGCGGCCACCAGATCACCGCCCTCTCCGGCCCGCTCGTCGCCGACGCCGATGGGGTCCGCTTCGGCGCGGCGGCGGCGGCGACGGCCGAGGCCGCACCGCGTCGGCTCACCGCACGGCTCGCCGGCGGGACGCTCGCGCTCGACGGCTCGGTGGCCTCCTCGCCGGCGGGCGGCTTCAGCGTGTCGTTGGCATTGGGAGAGGCCGACCTGGAGCGGCTCGCGGCCGATGCGGCCGGGCCAGTGGCCGGCGGGGCGCCGCCCTACCGGGGGCGGATCTACGCCGTCGCCGAGTTGACCGGGTCGCGGGCCGGGCCGCATTCGCTGATGGGGCGCGGGCAGGTGCGGCTCCGCGATGCCGACATCTACGAACTGCCCGTCATGGTCGCCCTGCTCAAGGTGCTGCAGGTCAAGCTGCCCGATCGGAAGGCATTCAGCTCCAGCGTCGTCGACTTCCGGGTCGAGGGCCCGCATGCCTACCTCGACACGATCGAGTTGGCGGGTGATGCGATCAGTCTCGTCGGCAACGGCGAACTCGATTTCGATTCCCGGGTCCACCTCACGCTGCGCTCGATCATGGGCGACTCGGAGGCCCAGCTTCCGGCGATGAAGCGTATGCTCGGGGGGGCCAGCGGGCAGTTCATGCTCGTCCACGTCGACGGCACGCTCGCCCAGCCGGAGATCACCACCGAGGCGTTTCCGACCCTCACGGCGGCGCTGCAGCAACTCCAGTCGCGGCAACCGTCACGAACCGCCGCTGCAACGCAGGGAACGGTGCGGTGAACGGGTCCCGGCGCTGACGCGGTGGAGGGTTCACGGGAACGGGGTGTCGGGAAGGGAGATGGCCGCCGTCCGGGCGGATCGATCAGGGAGTCATGAGACCATGTCAGCAGCAGCGCTGCCGTTCGTGAAGATGCACGGCGCCGGCAACGACTATGTCTACGTCGATGGCTTCCGCGATCGGGCGCCGGACGACCCGGCGGCACTCGCGCCGGTCATCTCCGACCGGCACCGTGGGGTCGGTGGCGACGGTCTGATCCTCGTCCTCCCCTCGGCGCGGGGCCAGGCCCGGATGCGGATGTTCAACGCCGATGGCAGCGAGTCGGAGATGTGCGGCAACGGCATCCGCTGCGTAGCGCACCTGGTGGTCTCCCGCGGCCATGCGGCGCCGGGGCCGGTCACGATCGAGACCGGGCGCGGTCTGCTCACGGTCGTGGTGGAGCGGATCGGCCCGCGGCTCTCGCGTGTCAGGGTCGACATGGGCGCGCCGATCCTCGCCCCGGCCGCGATCCCGGTGCTGCCGGAGCCGTCTCCGGGGGCTCCCGTGGCCCGGGGCGAGCCGGTCGTCGACGAGGCGACCGTCACCCTCGGTGAGCCCGAGGCCTGGTGGGAGCGGGCGGGCCTCGACCCCCGGCTCACGGCGGTCTCGATGGGCAACCCGCACGCGATCTATTGGTGCCGCGACGTGGCGGCGGTGCCGTTGGAGACGATCGGCCCGCGCGTCGAGCGGCATCCGCTCTTTCCCCAACGGACCAACGTCCACTTCGTGCAGGTCCTCGACCGCGGCCGGGTGCGGATGCGGACCTGGGAGCGGGGCAGCGGGATCACCCAGGCGTGCGGCACCGGGGCCTCGGCGGTGTGCGTGGCGGGTGTGCTCGGGGGGCGGACCGAGCGGCGCGTCGTCGCCGAACTGCCCGGTGGCGATCTCGAACTCGAATGGAGCGCCGCTGCCGGGGTGGCGATGACAGGTCCGGCCGAGGAGGTGTTTGAAGGGGTCTGGTTCGGCGCCTGAGGCCGGCCGGATCCGATCCACGGAGGGAGCGCGACGCGGTGAAAATCACCTCGCCATTGGCCATCGGCGGTTCGTCGTTGGTCGCCACGACCGCCATCCGTCACTGGATGGGCACGCTCGACTACCGGGTCGAGTTCGGCGACCCCACCGCCGATCCCGTGCACCCCGACTACCGCGGGGCGAAGATCTACGTCTTCTGGCACGAGGCCATCCTCCTGCCGCTCTACCTCCGCGGGCATTCCAACATCTCGATGCTGCTCTCCCGGCACTGGGATGCCAACGTGCTCGACAAGGTGGCGCGGATGATGGGCTTCGGGGTGGTCCGCGGCAGCACGTTCCACGGCGGATCGGTGGTGCTGCGGCAACTCGCCGACAGGGCGCGGCACGGCAACCTGACGATCACCCCCGATGGCCCCCGCGGGCCCCGGCGCCGGCTGGCGGCGGGGTGCGTCTACCTCGCCGGGTCGCTGGGAATCCCCCTCGTGGCGATGGGGCTCGGCTACCAGCGGCCGTGGCGCCTGGGCACGTGGGATCGTTTCGCGGTGCCACGCCCCTTCTCGCGGGCCCGCGCCGTGGTCAGTCGGCCGATCCAGGTGCCGGCCGGGCTCGACCGCGCCGGAATCGAATGGCACCGCGTCGGCATCGAGCGGCTCCTGGTGCATCTCTCCGACACTGCGGAGGCTTGGGCCACTGCCGGTGGCCATCGCCCCGGTGAGTCGCCCGCGCGCCGTGAGCCGTCCCGCGTCGCCCAGTGGGCTGCCGCCCTGCCCGGGCCACCCGGTGTGGCCCTGGCGGACGAGCTCGACCGGGTCGGGTTGCCAGGCGCCTGGGTCGATGCCGCGCCCGCTGCCTGACCGGCTGAAGCGCGAGCGGTCAGTCGGCCCGGTCGGATCGCAGCGCTCCGCGCAACGCCACCGATGCCGAGTCGTTGCCCGCCGTGTCACTCATCGGCAGTGGACGGTGCCGGCACGAGCGTCGCCGGCTGGGCCAACGCCCGTTCGATCGCCGGTGCCAGCCGTTCCAGCGCCACCTCCGCCTCCTGGGTGCGACCGCCCGGCAGGACGTATCGCACAGTCAGCGGCGTCCCCACCGGCCCGTCGGCGACGAGCCGGGACAGGTCCTCGGGCGATTCGACCGGTCGCTCGTCGAGGGCCACGATGACCGCTCCAGGAGGGACGCCGGCCCGCGCCGCGGGAAGTTCATGGATCACGCCGATCACGAGGGCCCCGGAGGCATGGGGCAGCGCGAACCTTGACTGCGTGGCCTGATCGACGGGCAGCGTTCGCACGCCGAGGGCCGGACGCCCCCCCACGGGGCCGCCCGCATCGAGGCGACGGGGCGGCGCCATCGGGCTGGAGGCGAGCGCCGGCGCCGTGGCGGGGGCCGCGGCGGACGGCAGGCTGGGGGGGGGTGACCGGCGGAGGGGGCTCGACGGAGGGGCGAGTACGGAACGGCTCCCGTCCGCGGCAGGCGTGTCCTTGATCGCGGCTGCACCACTCAGGGGCTGCCAATCGGCCGCTTGGGTCACGGCACCGGTCGGGGCTTCCCTCACGGCAGCGACACGCCCCGTCGCGCCAGGTTTGGGCCGCATCTGCGGCGTGATCACCACTTCCTCGATGCCACTGGCCCGCGCCACCGAAGCCGGGACCGCGCGCCCGGCGGGAATTGCGGCGAGAGCGGCTGCAATTTCGTCGGCCGATGACAGGCGATGCCCGTCGATCGCGAGGAGGATGTCCTGCGGGCGGACTCCGGCCCGGGCTGCAGGGCCGTCGGCCGTGACCTCGGCCACAACCAACCGGCCAGTGACGACACTGTCGTCGAGGGTCCACCCGAACCATCCCGCCGCCGCTGGCGGCGCGTTTCGCGCGGGCATTACGGGCTCCGCGGGAGCAGTGGGGGCGGTGGGAGCGGCGGGAGTGGAAAACGGCGCCGCGGGAGCGAATGGTGGTGTCGCCGGGGTGGCAGCACCGCGGGCCGGCAGCGGCAGCGGTTCGCCGATCGAAATCTCGCCGGGAACGAATGGTGCGGCTTCGTCAGCCAGCGCCACCTGTTCGAGCGGAAGGCACCCCAGCAGGACAGCTGCAAGCAGGGCCGCGATCAGCGGCACGGCGCCGCCCCGTCGACATCGCACGGCACGCTCGCCGCCGGGGGCGAATCGCTCGCTGCGGCCACGTCCCATCCACCAGCCAGCCGACGAGTGCCCATTCATCAGCGATCTCCCTCGCAGGGGTTGTGCGTGGCGGCGAGTATAGGACGCTGGTGGTGCGGGCTCGAATGCCAGCGCGCCACGGTTTTTTGTCGTGAAGCCGAGCGGATGCTGTCATGAATTGACAGCACTTCATGCCCCCCTATACTCCGCCTCGTTCGCTGCCGGATGGATCCTGTTCCGCCGGTTGCAGCACCTGCCAGATGGATGCGCGGGTGGCCCATTCGGAATGACGCCATGGCACGGACTGCCAGACACGCTCCTGCGTCATCACCGGCCGGCTGTTCGACCGTGCAGGTGGGTCATCGGTCGGGCGAAGCCCGCCGGTCGAGCGAGCTCTCCCAGCGGCTCGAGGGGGTTCTCCGCGATCGGATCGGCGCCCAGCGGTTCGACTTGTGGTTCGCCGAAGGTGCTGCGGTCGAGGTCCACGACGGCGGAGCAGCGGGCACCGAGGTGCGGGTCGTGGTCCAGGGGGCATTCGCCCTCGAATGGCTGCAACGTAGCTTCCAGTCAGACATCGTCGCCGCGGCGCGGGAAGCATGTGGCACGATCACCGGTGTCTGCTGGCTCCGGGCCACGGAGCCCGCCGATGGTGGCGGGCGCGTGGCGGAATCGGGAACCCCCGGCACGCCACCGGGTGACCGTCCGGCGGACATGCCCCCCCGGCCCGCCGGCGGCACGGGCCCCATCGTCACGGCTGACACGGGCTTGAGTGTCCCGACCGCGGGGCTGGCCCAGTCGATGATCGGCCCCGCATCGGCGGCTTCGACGGGCGGCTTGCGCGCGACTGTTCCAGCGGTCGTTGCTGCCGAAGCGGCCTCCGGCACCCCGCATCCCGTGGGCTCGGTGCCGCGGGTCGGGACCCGCCCCCCGATGCGGCTCGACGACTTCGTCGTGGGGGCCGGCACTCGCATGGCCTGCACCGCGATCGAGATGGCGCTCGAACGCCCCGGTCAGGTTTCCCCCTTGGTGATCGTCGGTCCGGGCGGATGCGGGAAAACCCATCTGCTGGAAGGACTCGTCCAACGCGTCCGTGACCGCCGCGGAGCTGGCGGGGTCGCTTTCTTCAGTGCCGAGCAGTTCACCACCGCATTCCTCCAGTCGCTCCACGGAGGTGGAGCGGCATCGTTCCGCCGTGGGTGCCGAGGGGCCGACCTGCTGGTCGTTGACGACCTCCAGTTCTTCGCCGGGCGCAACGCCCGAGTCACCGTGACGGAGCTGCTCCACACCGTCGAGGCGGTGTTGCGCCGCGGCCGGCAGGTGGTGCTCGCGGCCGACCGCGACGTCGATACGATCGTCGAACTGGGCCCCGATCTGCTCGCGCGGCTCCGCGGCGGTATGACGGCGCGGCTCCTTCCGGCCGACGAGGAGTTGCGGGTGGGGATCGTGGGATCGATGGCGCGGCGGCGCGGGATCGACCTGCCGCCGGAGGTGGTGGCATTCGTCGCCTCACGCCTCGTGCGCCATCCGCGCGAACTCGCCGGTGCGGTCAACCGCCTCGAGGCCACCAGCCTGATGCTCGGTGTGCCGATCACGCTCGGCCTCGCCGAGGAGGCCCTCGCCGATCTGGTGCGGTCCTGTGGACGGGGCATCCGTTTGGCCGACGTCGATCGCGCGGTCTGCACCGGCCTGGGCCTGACGCCCGGAACCCTGCAGGCCCGTTCCCGGGGGCGGGCCGTGAATCATCCCCGGATGCTCGCCATGTTCCTCGCGCGGCGCCACACCGCGGCTGCGTTGACGGAGATCGGCGACTACTTCGGGCGCCGCAGCCACTCCACCGTGCTCTCGGCGCAGAAGACGGTCGCCGGCTGGCTTGCCGCCGATCGTCCGATCGTCCTCGCCGACGCCACCTGGCGGATCGCCGACGCCATCGGGCGTGTCGAAGAGGTGCTGCTCGGCGGGTGACCGCGGAGCCTTGCCGTGGTCAGACCGCCTTGTAGGAGAGCAGGGGGCGGAGTTCGCGCTCGATCGCCGTGAGCTCGCGCTGCACGCGCATCACTGCACGGATGTCCTTGTACGCCGACGGCGCCTCGTCGCGGAGCAGGCCGGCACGCCGCGTATCGAACCACACGCCGTGCATCTCCCGGACGACACGGCGCGCGTCGATGCGCTGCGCCGCTTCGCCCCGGGGCAGGGCACGCCCCGCGCCGTGCGAGCTCGAGGCCAGCGCCGCGGGGCAGCCGCGGCCCACCGTGTGGAAGCTCGCGGTGCCCATCGAGCCGGGCACGAGCCCCGGCTCGCCAGCGGCGGCCGGCAACGCCCCCTTGCGGTGCACGAGCAGGTTCCGGTCGGCGTGCCGTTCCTCACGCACGTGGTTGTGATCGCAGTCGACGAGCGTGGCCCAGTCGGCATCGACCCCACACACCGCGCGGAGCACCTCCACCGTCGCGCCGACGATGCGTGCCCGATTCGCCCGCGCCCAGGCGCGGGCCCAGCCGACATCGGCGAGGTAGTCACGGCCGGCGGCTGTCGCCACGTCGAGCGCCCCGAGCTCCGCAGCGGTCGATGTGCCGGCAGCGGGCCGATCGGCGGCGCGGCGGTGCCCGGCGGCGATCGCCGCGCCGATGCCCCGGGAGCCGCTGTGGACCATGATCCACAGCGCCCCGGCTTGGTCGGCCTGGATTTCGAGGAAGTGGTTTCCCCGCCCCAGCGTGCCGAGCTGCCACACGCCGTCGCGACGGGCCGTTCGCTCGAGCACCGCGGCTGAGAGCAGGCCGGGATCGGGAGGATCACCAGCCGGCTCTCCGGTGGCCGCACCGCGCCGTTTGAGCGCGGGCACGGCCTGGCGGAGGCGACGGAGGATCTCCGCGGCCGCGTGGGGGTCGGCCAGCGCGGCGGCGGAGCCGGTGCAGCGGAGGGCGGCCATGCCGCACCCGATGTCGCCACCGACGGCTGCGGGGTAGGCGAGCCCGTCGGTCCCGAGCGCGACACCGACGCACACCTCGCGCGACAGATGCACGTCGGGCATGACGGCGAGGTGCCGCACGCCTGGGGCACGTGCCAGCCTGTCGAGCGAGCGCCGGACGTCGCCGGGAAGGGGGGCGACGAGCCACATGCAGGGTTCGACCGCCGGTTCGTCGGCATTCATCGGTCGTCCTCCACGCGTGGGGTCGGGATGGCACAGTCGAAGAGGAGGGCCGGCGCACGCGTGCGCGTGATCGCCCGCGCGACCTCGGCGCGCAGCGCCCCCGCCCGCGCTTTGAGGCGGGCGACGACCTCGTGCGGATCGGCGCCCGACTCGCCGGGACCAGGGCCGACGATCACGAGGAGTTGTGTGGCATCGGGGGCGGGCACGACCTGCACCACGTGGAGATCGCGGAGCAGGTCGTCACCGCAATCACCGAGGGTGAGTTGCAACCGTTCCGCCACCTGGCGACAGAGTTGCAGGTCCTTGCGGTGCGCGGTGGGACCGGGGCGACTGGGGTGTTCATCACCATCCTGTTCGTGGAGATGGCGACGATCGAAGGAGCGACGGCGGGTGGCCATGATGGTTCCGGGAAAAAGGGTGGGGAAAGCACGGCGGATGGAGGGATGAAGGCATGCGCCGACTGCGCCGGTCCGCGTGTGGCGGAACCGGACGGGCACGACAGGGCCCCGGACGGGCGGGGGGGCCGAGGGCGGGAACGGGCGCGTCAGCCCGTCAGGGAGACGGGAGCGCCCGTGGCCGACGGAGCCGACTGGCTCAGGCCGCGACCAGCGGCAGGGCAGTCGCAACAGCAATCCGAATGAACGGGTGCATGGCTAACCTCCTGCCGGACGAGAGAAACAACAGAGACGGTTCAATCCCTGATGGGATTCCGTCTTCCAGGTGATTATCACACGGCGACGTGCCTGTCAACCGTGCAGTCGGTCAGGAAACCCAGCGCAGTCGGTCAGGAAACCCAGCGCAGTCGGTCAGGAAACCCAGCGCAGTCGGTCAGGAAACGGCCGCGAATCCGATCCGCAATCATTGCGGCGCGAGCCGTTCCTCGAGGCTGGCTTTGTAGCGAAGGCTCGACTCCGCGCCACTGAATCCCACCACACGCCGGTCGATGCCGGTGGCGCGGCTGACCACCCGACCGCGTTCGACGTCGAAGCGGATCGTGCCGTCCCAGATCCGTTCGAGCAGCCGGGCCTCGAGCCGCGCATCATCGACGGGGGTGAGGACGGTGGTGTCGACATGGATGGTCGCGATCCCGTCGCGGAGGTCGTCGAGGCGGTAGCGGAGCCGCGTGCGGAAGGCCCGCCGCGGTCCCCCCGGGACCTCGATCACCACTTCCTGAGGCACCGTCCACTCCGCCCCCACGGCGACGGCACCATCCGGCAGCGGCACCACCATCAGATCGCCGGTGGCGGGTGGGGGCTGCGGGCGGAGATCACGGCGCTCGATCACCCGCCCGGCCTGGTCGATCACCAGCCGCGACAGGGGCACACCGAGGCTCTCCGGCAGGGTTTCGTAGCCCGGCGGCGGTGGGGCGGAGTCGCGGCTGCTCCAACGAACCTCGCCGCGGTCGCTCGTCCGCGACGTCATCGTCACATCGTGCACGGAGCTCTCGATCGTCGCCCGACCGGCCGCATCGACCGCCATGACCTTCCAGCGGCGCGTCGAATCGGTGGCGGTTTCGACCGTCTGCCGCGTGCCGGCCACGGTCGTCTCGGTGAGGGCCCGGTGGGCCACCGCCATCGGGATCTCCTCCCCCTGGCGGAAGCGGTATTCGAGCCGGACCGGCTCGGCCCCGGCCGCAGCGAGCACTCCTCCACCCAGCAGCATCGCGGTCAGCACGCCACCGACACCGGCAGGTCGGATCAGCATGTCGAAGGTCCCCCGCGGGTGGTCTGTGGGCCGGTGGGTTGGAATCCGCCCCCCCAGTGGAGCTTGTCCCGCAGGGTTCGATAGTAGCCGTGGTGGCTGGTTTCGACGAGCGTGAATCGCGGTGTCGCACGCCGCACCGCCACGCAATCCCCCTCCATGAGCGCCATCATCATCCGGCCATCGACCACGCAGGCCGAGCCGGCGTTCGGCCGGGGGACGAACAGGTCGTAGGTGCGCTCGGCGGAATCGACCACCGGACGGTTGGTGAGCGCATGGGGATTGAGCGGCGTGAAGATGAAGGCGTCGAGATCCTTGCGGACGATCGGGCCGCCGGCGGAAAGGTTGTAGGCGGTCGATCCCACCGGCGTGCTGACGATCAGGCCGTCGCCCCGGTAGGTGGTCGCGAATTCACCGTCCACGTGGAGCCGGATCTCGATCATCGAAAACGGTGGTCCGGCGAGGACGGAGACGTCGTTCATCCCCAGTTCCCGGCACACCGTCGTGCCGCCACGGAGCACCTGGCACTCGAAGAGCATGTGATCGACGAGACGGAATCGCCCGGCTTCGATGTCGGTGATCGCCGCGTCGATCTCTTCCCGCGGGTGGTCTGCAAGGAAGCCGAGCGTGCCGAGGTTGACCCCGAGCACGGGCACCTGGTGGTAGGCCATCCACCGCGCGGTGTGGAGGATCGTGCCGTCCCCGCCGAGCACGATCACGAGGTCGGCGCCCGGAAGCACGGGTGCGTCGTCGGGCACGGGCGTCCCGTCCGCCGCATCGCGCCGTGGCACCTCGGCAGTCCACACGCGGTGTCCGCGGCCCGCCAGCCGGGTCGCCAGCCGGGCCGCCTCCGCGGCGATCGGCTCCAGGGCGGACGATCCGACGATCGCGATGCCGAGGTCGGCGGGTGCGGTCCGGTCGGGGCGCAGCCGACAGGGCGATGGCATCGGGGACTCCGCGGGAAGGTCAGCGGTTCGCCGTCTGGCCAACGGTGACCGACAGGGGCTGGCGTGAGGCCAGCGAACGGCAGGCGGCGGCGATGCCGGCGGCGTCGAGGCTGATCTCGGCGAGGAGTTCGCCCCGTTCGCCGTGTTCCACGAACCTGTCCGGCAGGCCGAGGCGGACGAGCGGCGGCATCGGGCTGCGGTGTTCGGCCATACGGGCGTCGGCACACGCCTCGAGCACGGCGCTGCCGAAACCGGTGGGCAGGGCATTCTCCTCGACCGTCACCACCCAGGGAGCCGCCTCGATCCGTTCCACGATCCGCGGATCGAGCGGCTTCACGAATCGGGCATTGATGACCGCCACGTCGAGGCCCTCGTCGGCGAGGGTCTTGGCGGCGGCGAGGCTCGCCCCGAGCTGGGTGCCGCAGGCGACGATCAGGCCGTCGTTGCCGCCGCGCATCATCTCGGCCATACCCATCTCGATGGGTGGCCGCTGGCCGGGATGGAGGTCGACCACCGCCTTGGGATAGCGGATCGCCACCGGGCCGGGCTGCGTGAGGGCCCAGTCGAGCATCGCCGCCAGATCATGCTCGTCGCCGGGGGCGAGCACGGCCAAATTGGGGAACAAACGGAGGTAGCCGAGATCGTAGGAGCCGTGGTGCGTGGGGCCGTCGGGCCCGGTGAGGCCGGCGCGGTCGAGCATGAAGACCACCGGCAGGTTCTGCAGACTCACCTCCTGGAAGATCTGGTCGTACGACCGCTGGAGGAACGTGCTGTAGATGTCGACGATCGGCCGGCAGCCGACCTTCGCCTGGCCGGCCGCGAACGCCACCGCGTGGGATTCGCAGATGCCGACATCGAAGAACCGGTCGGGAAACTCCCCCCGCACCGGTTCCAGCTTGTTGCCCTGGCACATCGCCGCCGTGATCACCGTCACGCTCGGGTCACGGCGCATCGCGCGGCCGATCGACTCGCTGGCGACGTCTGTGTAGGTGCGGGCCGACGACTTCTTGATGGCGATCACGCAATCGTCGTCGTCGCACTCGAACGGGGCAGGGGTGTGGAAGAACACCGGGTCGTCGGCCGCCGGCTTGAAGCCGTGCCCCTTCTCGGTGAGCACGTGGAGGAGGATCGGTCCCTCCTCGTCCTTCACCAATTCCAGGTAGCGGATCAGGCCCGGCAGCGAATGGCCGTCGACCGGGCCGAAATAGCGCACCCCGAGTGACTGGAAGAGCATGCCGCCGTGGAGCGTGGCTTTGAGGGAATCCTTGACGTTGAGCAGCATCCGCTCGACCGACTCGCCGACCATCGGCACGCCCTTGATGATCTCGCCGGCCTGGTGCTTGATGCCGCGGTACCAGGGGTTGGTGCGGATGACGTCGAGATACTCCGCCAGGGCGCCGACACGCGGGCAGATCGACATCTTGTTGTCGTTGAGGATGATCAACAGGCGCTTCTTGAGGAAGCCGGCGTTGTTGAGCGCCTCGAAGACGATGCCGGAGGGAAGGGCGCCGTCGCCGATCACCGCCACTGCCCGCCGGTCGCCGCGGCCGCAGAGGTCGTCACCGCTGGCCAATCCCAGCGCGGTCGACACACTCGAGCCGGCGTGGCCGGTCATGAACAGGTCGTAGGGGCTCTCGTCGGGGTTGGGGTAGCCCATCAGGCCGCCCCGGGTGCGGATCGTGGCGAACCGGGCGAACCGGCCGGTGATCAGCTTGTGCGGGTAGATCTGGTGACCGGTGTCCCAGATGAGCCGGTCGCGGCTGAAATCGAACACCTTGTGGAGCGCCAGGCAGAGTTCGACGACGCCGAGATTCGAGGCGAAATGTGCGGTCCGGGTGGTCGCCACCTCGCACAGCGACCGGCGCATCTCGTTGGCGAGTTGCTCCAGTTGCTCGACCGACAAGTCGGCGAGATCCCGCGGTGACATGATGGACGGGAGGATCCGCGTCATGGCCGGTACGTCCTTGTGACTGCGATTGGCGGGGCAGCAAGTGGGTCGAGGTCACCGGCCGGCGGTCGCCGGCGCGGGGATCGACGGGTCAATGATCGCGGTCCACGATCCAACTGGCCAGTCGGCCCAGCGGCGCAGCCGCCGGGCCGAGGGTGTCGGTGGCGGATCGTGCCGATGCGGCAAGGTCTCCGGCCCGCCGGCGGCTGGCCTCGTGTCCCGCCACGGTGGGGAACGTGAGCTTGCCCCGTTCCGCGTCCTTGCCGACGCGCTTTCCCACGACCGCCTCGTTGCCTTCGGCATCGAGAAGGTCGTCGGCGATCTGGAAGGCAAGGCCGAAGTGACGGGCATAGGTGTCGAGAAGGGCCAAACGCTCATCGGTGGCCTGCACCGCGAGGCCACCGAGGGCGACCGCCGCCCGGAACAGTTCGCCGGTCTTCCGGCGGTGGACCCGTTCCAGCCAGCGCACCTGCTCGTCCGCCGGCGCGGACAAAAGGTCGGGCTGCCAGCCACGCTCGACCGCCAGGTCGTCGGCTTGGCCGCCGACGAGGGAGTCGGGGCCGGATGCCTGCGCCAGCACGAGCACGGACCGCGTCGCGGTTGCCGCCGGCATCCCGGCCGCGAGCGTGGTGAAGGCGAGCGCCTGCAGGGCATCGCCGCAGAGGATCGCGGTCGCCTCGTCGAAGGCCCGGTGGCAGGTGGGGCGACCGCGACGGAGGTCGTCGTCATCCATCGCCGGGAGATCGTCGTGGACCAGTGAGTAGGCGTGGATCATCTCGACGGCGATTGCCGCCGCCGCCGCTGCCTCCCAGGCGGTTTCCCGAGCCATACCCACCGGCGCGACCGCCTCGGCCGCCCAGAGGGCAAGCGCGGGGCGCAACCGTTTGCCCGGCGCGAGCAGGGCGTAGCGGATCGATTCGAGAAGCCGCGGGGAGGCGTCGGGGGACGGTGCCAACGCCGCGTCGAGCCGGGGGTCGATGAACGCCCGGACCTCCTCGAGTGCCAGCGGTGGTTCGGTCATCGTGGCGATCGACGCTCCTTCGACCGCTGCCATGACCGGATGCTCACGAAGATCGGAACGTGGGGTCCCGCACGCCGAAGAGTCGCGTCTGACCGCGGGAAAACAGTGGGTAAACGTCCGTCCCCCGAGTTCGGGAAGTTTAGACGCCGTGACCGGGATCGTCCATCCCGGGGAGCCGTCGTGGGCGGCCTGGTCGGGGGGGCGCAGGGGGGCGGTGTGCGGGCCGTTGGCCCCCTCCCCACCGCTCGTCGCCCATTCCCCCGGCCGTGTCCGCGACGTTTGGCGTGGTGTCGGCGGGTGAGGCGGCATTGGCCGCGAGCATCTCCACCCGCTGCTCGCATTCCGCCAGCTGCCCATGGAGCCTCCGGACGAGGGCGATGCCCTCCTCGTACGCTCCGATCGCATCGGCCAGGCCGAGTTCACCGGTCTCGAGTCGGTCGACGATCCGGCCGAGGTGGTCGAGCCCGTCCTCGAACGACACCGTCGTGGAAGGGTCTGCGTGTCGGGGGGATGGCGTGCCTGACGCAGGGTGGGGAGTGTTCGGCTCGGTGGGGCGGTGCGGACGGCCGCCCGGCTCGCGACGGGTCATCGTGACGGATCTCCTGAGGGGCGTTGGCCGGAGGTGACGGGCCGGGGCGCCGCGGCGCCGGCGGGCGGATCGTCCACGCGCGGCTCCGGGTCGGCGGCGCTGCGCTCCACGATGCTCCACACCCGGCCGCGTGCCAGCCGTGTCAGCAGGCGCTGACCCGGTTCCACTTCGGCCGCGTCGCGCACCGCCATCCCGTCGGCGGATCCAGCATCGCGGATCGTCACCGAATAGCCGCGCGAGAGGATCTGGAGCGGGCTGGCCGCCTCGACCCGGCCGGCGACGGCGGCGAGCCGGTCACCGGCGTGCCGGACGAGGGTCCGGATCAGACGGTCGAGCCGCGCGGCGCGCTCGCAGACCAGGTCGCGGCGCCCGGCGACGAGCCGTTCGGGCATCGTCAACGCGCGGGAGGCAGCGAGCCGCTCGAGCCGTTCCCGGGCGGTCGCCAACTGCCGCGTCATCAACATCGACAGCCGCGGCTGCACCAGCGCCACCTGGGCGAGGAGCGCCTGCCGGTCGGGGCTGATCCGCACGGCGGCGTCGGTCGGCGTGAGCGCGCGGACGTCGGCCACCAGATCGCACAGCGAGACGTCGGTCTCGTGACCGACCCCCGAAACCACCGGCACCGGGGAGGCGGCCACCGCGCGCACCAGCGGCTCCTCGTTGAAGGCCCACAGATCCTCCAGGCTGCCACCGCCGCGGATCACGGCGATCACCTCCACGGGTGGAGTCAGGTGAGCGGCCCGGGCGATGGCCGTCGCCACCTCCTCGGCGGCGCCGGCCCCCTGCACGCGGGCCGGCACGACCACCACCGCGCACGCCGGCCAGCGGTTGGCGAGTGTCTGGAGGAAGTCGGCGATCGCCGCCCCGGCGGGGCTGGTGACGACGGCGATCCGCTGCGGCACCGCGGGCAGGGGTCGTTTGCGCTCCGCCGCGAACAGTCCCTCGGCGGCGAGGCGGGCGTGCAGCTGCCGGAGCCGGGCCTCGAGCCCCCCGGTGCCGACCGCATGGAGCCGGTCGATGGTGAGCTGGTAGCTGCCACGCGGTGGGTAGACCTCGAGACGCCCATGGCAGACCACCGCCAGTCCGTCGGCGGGTTCGATCGCCAGGGTCGACACCGTCCCGCGCCAGACCACCGCCCGGAGCACCGCCTCATCGTCTTTGAGCGACAGGTAGACGTGGCCCGACGACGCCCGGACGACGTTCGACACCTCGCCCGCCACCCAGACGTCGGCGAAGGCAGGCTCGATCCGGTCCTTGACGCGGGCACTCAGCTCCGACACGCTCATGGCCGCCGGTGGAACACGGCCGCCGGTGAGCTGGATCCCCTTCATGCCCGAGCAGTCTACCAGCCCAGTCGCCATTTCGCCGGCCACCGGCCGGGCGGCGCTGCTGGTGATCTTTCTCACCGTGTTCATCGATCTGCTCGGCTTCGGGATCGTGCTCCCGGTGATGCCCCGCCAGGCGGAGCCCTATCTCGTGGCACTGGGGCTCTCGCCGCTGGCCATCGGGGCGGTGATCGGCGTGCTGTTCTCGACGTTCTCGCTGATGCAGTTCCTCTTCAGCCCACTCTGGGGCCGGCTCTCGGATCGGGTGGGGCGCCGCCCGCTGCTGCTGCTGAGCCTCGCGGGGTCGGTGGTCTTCTACGCGCTCTACGCGGTCGCCGTGACGGTCCCCACCGATCCGGTTCCGTCCCGCGAGCGGGCGGCCCTCGCCATCGGGTTGATGCTCCTTTCGCGGATCGGCGCCGGGATCGCCGGTGCGAGCGTCGGCACGGCGGCGGCGGTGATCGCCGACTGCACCACGCCGCAGAACCGCGCCCGCGGCATGGCTCTGATCGGGATCGCCTTCGGCGGCGGATTCACGCTCGGTCCTCTGATCGCCTACTTCGGTCTGGCCCTCTTCCGGCAGCAGCCGTGGGGCGTGGGGGCGATCGCCTCGGCGCTGTCGCTGGTGGCGCTGCTGATCGCGATCGCGGTGTTCCGCGAGACGCGGCCGGCAGGGGCTGCGGGCGAGCGGCGGCGTTCGGGACTGGGCCGGATGGCGTCAGTCCTCGCCATGCCGGCCGTCGGCAGCCTCGTGCTCGTCTACTTCCTCTCGATCGTCGCGTTCGCCAACTTCGAGGCCACGCTCGCGCGGCTCACGGAGTCGGCCTTCGGCATGAACGACAACGACAACTTCCTCGTGTTCGCCTTCATCGGCCTGATGCTTCTTTTGGCAGGCGGCGCCTACCGTCCGCTGGCGAAACGGTTTCCCGAACAGCGGATGCTCGCCGCCGGGATCGGCCTGTTGATCGTCGGTCTCGGTCTGCTCGGGCTCATCGCCTGGTGGGTCTATCGCGACCCGGCCGCGGGAAGCAGCCGGGGGTTGATGGTGTTGTTCTACGTGGCGGCCGCGGTGGCCGTGACCGGTTTCGCCTGCGTCAATCCCTCGGTGTCGGCGCTGATCTCACGCCAGGCCGACGCGGCGCGCCAGGGGGAGGTCCTGGGGGTGAATCAGTCGTTCGCCTCCCTGGGGCGGATCATCGGGCCGTTTTGCGGTTCGTTCCTCTTCGGACTGCACCCCTCGCACGTGCTCCCCTTCGTGGTCGCGGTCGCGGTGCTCGTGGTGGTGGCGTTCCTGGCGGTGCGCCTCCGGGCGTCGGTCTCCGCCGGTGACACGCCGGCTGGGGGGGCGTCGCTCCACTGAGCGTCACCGCGCCGTCGAATGGATGGCGAATGGATGGCGGAGGCTGGCCAGTGGCTCATGCCTTCGGCACGCGACCGAGGCGCCGGTAGAGCGTGGCCCGGCTCATGCCCAGTGCCCGTGCGGCGGCGATGACGTTGCCATCGTGACGCCGCACCGCTTCGGCGATCAGCGCCCGTTGCCAGGCGGCGACGTCGAGGGTCCGGGCCGTGGCCACCGAGGCGGCGATCCCGTCGGTGGCCGGAGGGGCCTGGTGGCGCGCCGCTGCGAGCGAGGCCACCACCGCGAGGAACTCGCCGTCGGCGGAACGCAGCGGCGTGTCGGGGCAATACGCCACCAGCAGCGGTGCCGGGGACGGGCCCGCGGGGATGCAGAGCAGATCCCCGCGTGGTGTCGGGCCGCTGGCCGCCGTGGCCGGGGTGAGCCACACCGCGAGGCCCCCGTCGAGGATCGCGCGATGGAGCTGCGGCGTGAAGATGCTGGTCAGCCGATTGCCCTCCGGCGCGCTGCACAGCGGCGCGGCGGCCGGTTCCGCGGCGAACCAAGCGACCGCGCCGAGCGCGCAGTGTGCCAGTGCCAGTTCCACCACCGCGGTGGCGGTCTCCTCCGCGCTGGCGCACCCCAGGAGCCGCAGCGCCGCCACGTGCCGGGCAAGCAGCCGGGCAGCCTGTTCGGTGGGGGCGGCGCGGCGCTGCAAGGCGTCTCCCACGAGTTCGGCCGTCGTGCACCGGCGCAGGGCCTGCCACCCCTCCGGCAGCGTCGGCCGGGCCGCTGGTGAGGGCGTGTGGAACACCAACGTGAAGGTGCCGATGCCGATCAGCGCTCCGGCGTGGAGCGGGCTGCTGCCGACGGCGGCACCGTCGAGCCGCGTCCCGTTCCGGCTGCCGAGATCCCGCAGTGTCCAGCCGCTTGGCTCGAGCCGGATGCTCGCGTGGAGGCGGCTGACGAGCCGGTCGCCGAGGGGGATGTCGGCGTCCGACGACCGACCGAGGGTGGTGGCCCGGTCGCTCGGCAGCGCGAAGCAGGGGCCCCGTCGGTCCGCGACGAGGAGTTCGAGGACCGCGGTGGATCCGTCGATTGGCGGCGGTTCGGTGGCTGGAGTGGGCACGGCACGGGGCAGCGGGGAACAGCGGTGGTCCGACCGGGGGAGGCGCACGGCGACGGTCGGGCAAAACCCCGGCCACTATACCCCTGCCGATGGCTACGATGCCGTTGCCGGACGATGCCTCGAGGGTGACCCGATGAACCTTCTCTTCCCGCCCCGTGAACAGTCCGGTCCAGAGCCTTCGTGGGGGGTTCTCGTGATCGGTCACGGCACGACCGATCCGGTGGGGGCGGCGGAGACCCGCGCCGTGGCTGCCCAGGTCGCGGCGGACGACCCCACGATGGCGGTCGAACTCGCGTTTCTCGAGCTGCTCGAACCCTCGATCGACACGGCGCTCGAGCGCCTCCACGCCCGGGGCTGTCGCGACGTGATCGCCGCACCACTTCTCCTCTTTCCCGCCGGCCATGCCCGGCGGGACGTCCCTGCCGCCCTGGCGGCGGCGGCGAAGCGGCTCGGATCCCGGGTCGTCCAGGCCGACCCCCTCGGTGTGCATCCGGCGATCGTGGCGCTGGCGGTCCATCGTCGTCAGGAAGCCGTCGGTTCGCGTGGGCCCGTCGCCGTCGCCGACACCATCGACGTCGTCGTCGGGCGCGGGGCGAGCGACGGCGGAGCGCTCAGCCGTCTCGGCGAACTGGTCGCCGCGATCGACCGCCATCGTGGTGGTGCCCACGCGTTGCGGACCGAGTTCGGCTTCGTGGCCGCCTCGCGGCCGACCGTGGCCGAGGCACTCCAGCGGGCGGCAGCGGACGGCCCGCGGCGGATCGTGGTGCAGCCGCATCTGCTGTTCAGTGGGCGGGTCGAGCAGGACGTGGAGGCCGCCGTGGCGACGGCCCGGGCCGGGCATCCGGAGATCGAGTGGGTGCTCGTGTCGCGGCTCGGGGCCGATCCGTTGGTGGCCGAGGCCCTCCAGGCGCGGATCGCCGCCGCCGGCCCACTCCCGACGGGCGACATGCCGTCGCCATTGCCGTAAGCTGGGGGAACCACGCATCGGGAACGACTGCGGGCCGATCCGGAGATCGTCGATCTTCCACGTCAGGCCCCAGCCCGCCTCGTCACGGCGCGGCAGACTTGGCAGAATGTGGTGGTCGGGCCGGATCGGGGCGGTGTGCGGGCGATCGTCGTGTGCAGGAGCTGACGCGTGAAGACGAACATCGAAGGGTCGAGGGGACGCCTGGGTCAGGAAGCCGTGGCAGCCGTCAGCGAGACGCCAAGGTGGTCCGGTGGCAATCGGCCGACCGCCACCGGGATGCCCGGAGCGGACCGGATCTGCCCCCCCCTGCCGCGGTGCGCCAGGCCCTTGGTCCACGGCCTGATCCTGCTTGTCGCCGCCCTCGTCGTTGTCCCGGCGCGTGCCCAGGAGGCCACGGCCCCGATCGCGGCCCAGAAACCGGGCCCGAACGACCGGCAGATCACGCTTGCAGTCCGCAACCTGCTCGAGCGGGAGCATTTCACCCGGCGCGGCATCGACGACGAGATCGCCCGGCGCTGGTTTGCGACCTTCTTCGAGGCCCTCGACCCGATGAAGGTCTATTTCCTGCAGAGCGACATCGATGGCTTCATGCAGAAGCGTGAATCCCTCGACGACATGGTGAAACGTGGCGACGTGTCGTTCGCCTACGAAGTTTTCCGGCGATTCCTCGAGCGGGTCGATTCCCGACTGCCGCTCATCGAGCGGCTGATCGACGGCGCACAGGATTTCACCGTCGCCGAGACGATGGTCATCGATCGTGACGAGACGGCCTGGGCACGCAACGAGGCCGAGGCGGAGGACATCTGGAGGAAGCGGATCAAATACGACCTGCTCGTGCAGAAGATGGAGAAGACGCCCGACGACGAGGCGAAGGACAAGCTCCACCGGAGGTACCGTTCGTTCTCCAAGCGGATGCACCAGATGACATCCGATGAACTGCTCGAGACCTACCTCTCGTCGCTCACCAGCAGCCTCGATCCGCACACGAGCTTCATGTCGCCGGGCACGCTGGAGAACTTCGAGATCGGCATGCGGCTCCAGCTCGACGGCATCGGGGCCTCGCTCAGGAACGAGGACGGCTATACGACCGTGGCCGAACTGGTGCCCGGTGGTGCGGCCGATCGCGACGGTCGCCTGCAGAAGAAGGACCGCGTCGTGGGTGTCGGTCAGGGGACCGAGGGCGAGGTCGTCGATGTCGTCGACCTCAACATCAACGAGGTGGTGAAGCTGATCCGCGGCAAACGCGGGACGATCGTCAGGCTCAAGGTGATCCCGGTCGGGCAGAACGCCCCGAAGATCTACGACATCACCCGCGCCAAGATCGAACTCACCGACAGCGAGGCGCGTGGGGAGTTGATCGAGGCCGGGCTCAAGCCCGACGGCACCCCCTTTCGCATCGGGTTCATCAACCTGCCGAGCTTCTACATGGACATGGCGGGGGCCCGGCAGGGACAGGCCGAATACAAGAGCAGCACACGCGATTGCCGGCGGCTGATCGAGGATTTCCGGCGCCAAGGGGTGGACTGCATCGCCCTCGACCTGCGGAGCAACGGCGGTGGATCGCTGCCGGAGGCGATTTCACTCACCGGCCTGTTCATCGACTCTGGCCCCGTGGTCCAGATCAAGGATCCCAACAAGCTGGTGCAGAAGTTCGAGGATCCCGAGCCGGGCGTGGTCTGGGACGGGCCGCTGGTGCTGCTGACCAGCAAGTTCAGCGCCAGCGCCAGCGAGATCGTGGCCGGGGCGATCCAGGACTACCGCCGTGGCTTGGTGATCGGCGACGAATCGACCCACGGGAAGGGGACGGTGCAGAGCCTGCTCGATCTGGGGCGTCAATTGTTCCAACGGATGCCCAACGCCCCCTCCCTCGGGGCGATCAAGATCACCATGCAGCAGTTCTACCGGCCGGGCGGGCTCAGCACGCAGCTCGAGGGGGTGAAGAGCGACGTCGAACTGCCGAGCATCAGTACCCACCTGCCGGTTGGCGAGGCGGATCTCGACTACGCGATCACTGTCGACAAGGTGCCGGCAGCCGAATTTCGCGACACCGGTCGCGTCAACGAGGATCTCGTGCGCACGCTGCGCGAGCGTTCGGCCGCCCGCGTGGGCGCCAACGCGGAGTTCCAGAAGGTGCAGGACGACATCACGCGCTACAAGAAACGGAAGAGCGAGAAGACGATCTCCCTCGTCGAGGAGGAGTTCGTCCGGCAATGGAACGAGGGCAAGGCTGCCGAGGCCGAGGAGCAGGCGGAAGAGGAAGGTGGCGATGCACGCCGACCGATCGTGAAGAAGGACTTCTACTTCAGCGAGGCGATGAACGTGACGGTCGACTATCTCCAGGCGCTCGCCGGAGGCGTGGCCAGCCTCGCCCGGGTCGGCATCGATCCCCCAAACGCGAACCCTGCCCCCGCCCTGCAGTGATCGTCGCGGGGGCACGCTGCCGCGGGGCTCCGTTTCCTCCCAGCCGGCTGGCTCACGGGTACCTGGCTCACGGGTACCTGGCTCACGGGTACCTGGCTCACGGGGGCGGCCGGCAGGCATCCTCCAGGCCGGCATAGCAGCCCGTGGCCAAGGTCCATCCATGGCCTTTGGCCACTCGAAAAGCTGCGCTTTTCACGGGAGTTGCACTCCCGGCACCTCATCCCTGAGGTGCGGCAGGCTGTTTGTCCAGAGCCTGATAGGGATCGGGAAAGCGCAGCACCGGGGCGATCTCGCGGAACAGCTTCGCGGGATCGACGCGTTTGTCGCCGCCCCGCGGACGCTGCGTGGTCGTGTCCCACGACGGGGAGGGGGCACCGACCAGCCGTGCCAGCGCCGCATACCACTCGCGGCGGCGGACCGGTTGCCCGTCGCTGACCACGTACAGCGGTCCCGGGGCGGGGTGGTCAGCCACGGCAGTGACGACCGCCGTCGCGTCGTCGGCATGGATCAGATTGAGCCAGGTGTCGGGATCACCGGCGAGTGGACGCCCTGCGCGGAGGTCGTCGAGGCGGGGGAGTCTTCCGGGGCCGTAGAGCCCCGCCAGCCGCAGCACGACCGATCGATCCGGGCAGCGCGCCGCGAGGTTCTCCTCCGCCTCGAGGATGGCGACGCCGGCCGGGCGGTCGGGCCGTGGTGGCGTGGCTTCGGTGACGATGCCGCCGGCTGCCTCGCCGTAGACTCCGGTGGAACTCGTGAACAGGATCCGCGGCGTGCCCGGCAGGGCGTCGAGCAACGCTCCCATGCCGACCACGTGGAGGGCGTGGTGGCCGGTGCCGGTGGCCGGATCGGGGCTCACCGACCAGAGCACGGTATCGACAGCGGGGAGGGGAGCGAGCGGATAGGGGCCGGTCAGGTCGATGACCAGCGGCTCGAGGCCGGCGGCGGCGAGAACCGTGGCCCGCTGCGGTGACCGGGTGATGGCCCAGACCGCGTCGCCACCAGCGCGCCAGGCCGCGGCGACACGGCGACCGAGGTACCCGCATCCGACCACCAGCCGGCGGCGCCCCGCCGACCGGTCAGCAGAGGGTTCGGTGCCGTGAGCGTGGGGCTGCGTCATGCGTCGAGGGCCCCCGGGGGAAGTCGGCCGTCGCGTGCCGACTCGAGCCACGACGTGAGGATGATCTGGGCGGCGACTGCATCGGTCCGGCTCTTCCGCCGACCGCGGGTCATGCCGGCGCGGGCCAGCATCCCGGTCGCCTCCACGGATGAGTAGCGTTCGTCCTGGAAGACCACCGGCAGGCCGGTCACGTCACGGAGCCACGCTGCGAACCGTTCCACCTCCGCCGACATCCGGCTGGCATTGCCGTCGGCGTGGACCGGCAGTCCGACCACGAAGCCAACCACCTCCTCGGAGCGGACCAACCGGACGAAGTAGGCCGCTTCAACGGTCGGATCGGCCACCGGCTGATGCACCTCGTGAGGGCTGGCGATGATTCGCTCGGAGTCGCAGATGGCGATGCCGATGCGGCGTCGGCCGTAGTCGATCGCCGCCAGTCGGCCGGTGGCGGGGAGCCGATCCGTAGGACGATTGGTCATGGAGCGGGAATGACCGGTGGCGGAGAGGCGTCGGCAGCGAACCGCCCGTGGGTCAGGAACGACACGGTCGCCCGCTGCACGGCGGGATGGCGCATCATGGCGGCGTGGTGGACGGGCACGACGAGAAAGTCATCGGCGCCGTCGAGGCGAGTTTCATCGACCCGCACCACGGCGTCGTCGTCACCCTCGAGCAGCGTACTGAACCCGCGGCCGTCCCCCCGGCCTCCGGCGATGATGCCGAACGAGCAGGGGGGCACCGCCAGATCGGGGGCCACCCGCGCCCAATCCACCACCAGTTCACGGGCAGCGCCGTCGGAGAGCGCCGTCAGGAGCCACACACGCGAGGCGAGCCGGGCCAATTCCGATCCCTGGTTGGGGGCGCCGAGCATCACCATCCGCCGCACCCGGGCGAGATCGTCCGCCGGCGCCGAGCGCATCCAGCGACGGACGACGAGATTGCCGAGGCTGTGGCCGACGAAGCTCACCGGCTCCCCGGCCGGGAGCGCGGCGACGACGCGCGCCAATGCCGTTCCGTGGTCGGCGAGACCGGCCCGTGGGCTCGCGTAGCCGAATGCCACCACGGTGCCGTCGACACGCTCGCGGAGGTGCTCCACGAGCGGCCGCATCGACGAGCGCCCCTCGCCGAGCCCGTGGAGCACGACCACAGTCGGGCCGTGCTGCGGCGGGATCGTGCCGGCGGCTGCGAGAGCCTCGAAACGCGCGCGGCATTCGGCCGGGGTTCCGCTGGTCACGATCTGCTCGGTGGGGTCGAGGATCCGGCAGGCTTCGCTGCCTGGCCGGCGCTGGATCCGCCAATCGTGACGGATGACCTCGTCGGACCATTCGAGGGCTTCGGCGGCCCGCCGCACCGCCTCCACCCAGACGGGGCTCCCGGGTGCCGGGCGCTGGGCATCCGCGCCGTCGGGGGCGGTCGGCACGGTCTGCCCGGAAGGCACGGTCTGCCCGGAATGTTCCGACGGCACGGACGGCTCCGTGGCTTTCGCCACCCCCGTGAATGACGCCGCGAGGAATGGCAGGGTGAGACCGACGAGCGCGGCCGTCACGGCACCGAACAGCCGGTCCGGTGGTCCGGCCGGCTGCGTGAACCCGTCGTCTTCCGTGGCAACCCGGAGCATGGTCAGAGAAACTCCCGCCAGCCCCGTTTCTCGAGTTCCGCCACCACCCGTCGCACCGATTCCTCGTGGGAACGATCGGCCACGAGGGTGGCATCGGCCGTGTGCACCACCAGCATATCCTCCAGCCCCATCGTGACCACGAGATGGTCGCCGTCGGCATGGATGATGGTCCGCACGGAGTCGATGGCAAGGTGCCGGCCCACCACGGTGTTGCCGTCGGCATCGGCGCCCCGCTGCCGGGCCACCGCCGACCAGCCGCCGAGATCGTCCCACCCGAACGGCGCCTCCACCACGAGCACGTCGTGGGCATGTTCGAGAACCGCGTAGTCGATGGAGATGCCGCGGATGGCGGCGAACTCACGCGCGAACACGGTGGCACGGTCGGGACCGTCCCAGGCGGCCACGATCGCATGGAGGTGGGCCAGGCACTCCGGCTGGCGCTCGGCGAGGGCGGCGATGATCGTCCGCGCCTTCCAGACGAAGATGCCGGCATTCCACAGGTAGGTGCCGGCGGCGAGGTACTCGGCAGCGACCGCCGCCGGGGGCTTCTCCTTGAACCGGGCCACCCGGTGCACCGCGGCACCTGCGCCGGGGAGGCGTTGCCCCTGTTGGATGTAGCCGAATCCCTCGGCGGGATAGGTGGGCTTGATGCCGAAGGTCACGAGACGGGCGGGATCCTCGTCGACGAGGGCGGCCGCCTGGCGGATCGCATCGCGGAACGCGGCGGCCGGATCGATGACATGGTCGGAGGGCATCACCGCCAGCGTTGCGTCCGGGTCGTGCCGGGCCACGAGCAGGGCCGCCAGTCCGATGCACGGGGCGGTGTCGCGCTTGCAGGGCTCCCCCACCAGCCCACTCTCCGGAACCTCAGGGAGCTGCTGCCGTACGGCCGGAAGGAGCCGTTCCGCGGTGACCACGAGGATCGATTCGCGGGGGACGAGTCCGTCCAGCCGGTCGACCGTGGCCTGGAGCAGGGTCCGCGGCCCGGCCAACTGCAGCAACTGCTTCGGCTGCGCCGCGCGGCTCGCCGGCCAGAAACGGGTGCCGGAACCGCCGGCCATGATCACCACATGCAGCATCATTCACCTCCCTGTGTGTGTCGGGCTCCCGCCGTGTGCCGGGATGGGCCCACCACGACGGTGGGCGTGTCGATCAATTGGCCGCGGGGAACGACAGCCGCGATGTCTTCCGCGTCGAGCACGGTGGCGGCGTCGAGCTCGACGGCGACACCGTCGGCGACGGCCACGCCGGCTTCGGCGAGCAGCACCCGCGCCCGGGCCAGGAGTGCCGCCCGGACGTGCTCCGGTGAGTCGGCGGTCGATCCGCTCGGGTTCTTCAGCGGTGCGAAGCCCTCGGCGGGATCGATCTCCACGAGGCAGACGCGGGTCGCGAGTGGCAGGAGATCGAAGATGAAGCGTTCGAACTTGACGGCATTCGGGCTGACAGGGGTGAAGCGAAGCCCCTCGGCATCCAGGCAGGCGACCACCTTGCGGGCGGCATGGAGCGGGAGGGCGTCGGCACGCCCCGCACAGCGCGCGAGGAAGTCGAGTGCGAACGCATGGACGGCGATGCTGCCGGCGTGGAGGCGCAGGGTGCCGTCGGGAAGGCGGGCGGCGGCGGCATCCGTGGGCAGATCGCTGTATTCGACCACCTGCGTGACTCCGCCACTGGTCGCCACCACGCCCACCTTCTCTCCGGGCTCGCGCTTGCGGACGACCTGAAGCGTGAATTCGGCGTCGGCACGGAGGTGCTCACCGAGGAACCCGGGGTCGAGCGGCATCGCCAGCGGATTGTCCACCTGGAAGCTCGCCACGTGGGCGACTCCCCGACGGCGGAACCAGTCGAGGCCGCCGATGGCGGCCAGCGCGCTGAGCATGCCGCCGTGGCCGTCGGGCGCGAGGGCGACATGATCCGGGGCATCGAGGAGGATGTCGGCGGAAGCGGCATCGAAGGCGGGAAGATCCTGCTGGCGGAAGAGCAGCACCTGATCCGGCTCGAGCCCGCACCAGGCGTGGGTCTCGAGGTAGTGGCGCGTCTCTGCATCGGTCGCGGAACTGGTCATGATCGCCAGCGGCACGCCACGGCCATACCGGCGGCGGATTGCCACGAGGCGGCCGAGGAGCACCTCGAAGAGCGTCGCCCCGGAGAGCGGGCCCACCGCGCACAGCCCTTTGGGGCCGGTGCAGCCCAGCCGTGTTCCCTGCCCACCGGCGACGAGGATCGCCCCCACGGCACCGGCTGCGAGTGCCTCCCGGCCGCGGTCGCCCACGGCGCGGCCGTCAGCCCGATCGGCCCCGTGGAGCCGACGGCAGGGGGGGGTGATCGCCGTCTTCAGGTCGAAGGCCGATTCGGCCGCCGGGAGGGCCAGCGCCCCGTCGCGGACGCGGCCGGTGAGCGCGCCGACGAGCGGCCAGTCGATCGCGGCGAGTTGCCCGAGCAAGCGGCGCCGGGCCGTCGTGTCGAGCCGGTCCCAGTGGGCGAACAGGTGCCGCTGACCGGCGGCGCGCGTCACGGCGACCGCGGCGGGAGGCGGAGCGGACGGTGGTTCGGCATCACTGTTCGCAAAAGGATCCACTGCCATCACCCTCCTCCACGCACCCAGCGGTAGAGCAACCACGCCAGCAAGGGAAAGCCGGCGAAGATCACCCCGTAGGTGAACAGCGTCGTCCACAGGCGTTGGGGCCAGCGTGCCATCGGGATTGCAACCTGTGGGGTCAGGCGGAAGCGGTCACGCGGCCGGGGCAACCGCATCCACGGCGGCGAACGACACGATCACCGTGACCGGTTCGTCGGCGGCCTGCTCGAGCCGACACTCGATCCGCGCCCCCCAGGGGAGGATCTCGACCGCCGTCACCTCGACCTCGGCGGCCTCGGCCGTCGCCGTCAGGTCGATCCGCGGTGTGGCGGCGAACGGAGGGCAGAACGCGACATGGCCGTGGCCGGTCCGTTCGCCGATCGGCAGGCCGATGGTCAGCCGCCCCCGGAGGCAGTCGGCTCCATCGTCGCCGCGCCGGAATCGTGCGAGCCACTGCGACACCGCGGCACCGACGGGGAGATCGGCAGGGTGCGGGGGTGTGATCTCCGACAGGGCCTCGTCCGCAGACGCCTCGCCCCGGGCATCGTCGCGTGGATCGGATGGGGTAGGGGCGGCGGATGCGAAGCGCGAAGGAGCCAGCGGATGGTCGGCTGGGGTGGGCATGGCGTCGCGGCTCCTCCGCGCCGACCGCCGCGGCGGTTTGGGCGCGCCGGCAGGGGGCAGTCCCATTCCCCTGACTCCCCTGACGACGCGGACTCTCCTGACGACGCGGACTCCCCTGACGACGCGGCGGGCGATGCCGATCAAGCCGGTGCCGGCCGTCGCCAGGCGGCCCGGGCCGGCCGTGGCCGCCAATCCCGTGCCGGCGATGGCGACTGCTGGCCACCACCGTGCCGGCCAGGGCAAAGGAGGCACGAGCGCCGCGACGCCGCAGGCCATCGCGAGGCGGGCAGCGAGCGGCTGCCATTCCCATGTCCCCCGTCTGCGCCTGATCCGCACCGTGGTGTCGGCGGCCAGCACGAGGAGCAGGCCGACGAGCGTGGCCAGGATCAAGGCGCCCGGTTGGCTGCTGCCGGCAAGTGCACCAGCCAACCGCCGGCCACACAGGATCATGGCGCAGGCCAACGGCACCACGCCGACAAGCACCCGCGTCACCGCGGTCAACGCCGTCGCGATCTCGTCGGGCTCCTGACGATCCATCGCCAGCGCACCTGTGGGTCTTCGGCCCCGTTTCATCGGCCCCCGGTCACGCTGACGATCGCCATGGCTACCGAACCGCACGGTCCCACCGCCCGGGGTCAGCTGACCCGACCGGTGCCACGGGCGGCATCGGCGAGGGCTGCCGCCCGGTCGGTCTTCTCCCAGGAGAACTCGCTGCGGCCAAAGTGGCCCCCCGCCGCGGTCCGCCGGTAGATCGGCCGCCGCAGGTCGAGGTAGTCGATGATCCCGCGCGGGGTGAGCGGGAAGAACTCGCGGGCCAGCGTGCACAGCGCCTCGTCGCTCACCTTGCCGGTGCCTTCGGTGTCGACCCGCACGCTGACCGGCGCGCTGACGCCGATCGCATAGGCCAACTGCACCTCGCAGCGGTCGGCGAGACCCGAAGCGACGATCGTCTTGGCGACGTGGCGGGCCATGTAGGCGGCACTGCGATCGACCTTGGTGGGATCCTTACCGGAAAAAGCGCCACCCCCATGTCGAGAATAGCCACCGTAGGTATCCACAATGATCTTGCGTCCTGTCAGCCCTGCATCCCCCTGGGGACCGCCTACGACAAATTTGCCCGTGGGATTGACTAAAAAGCGCGTAGCATCATCGGGTTTGATGGAAATATCCCCAAAGACAGGCTTGACCACCTCTTCCCAGAGATCCGCTTTGATTTTGGCTTGCACTTCGGCCTCTCCAGTAATGTCTCCAATACTAGGGGCGTGTTGGGTAGAGATCAAAATCGTATCGATCGCTACGGGTAGCCCATTCTCATAGGCGATCGTCACTTGACTTTTACCATCAGGACGAAGGTAAGGGAGAGTCCCATTTTTCCGTACCACGGAGAGTTGCCGAGCAACCCGGTGAGCCAAACTAATGGGCAAGGGCATCAATTCAGGGGTTTCATTGCAAGCAAAACCAAAAATCAAACCTTGGTCGCCTGCGCCGATCGCATCCAACTCTTCTTCGCTCAACTGATGGCGCTGTTCTTGGGCGGAATCAACCCCTTGAGCAATGTCCGGGGATTGGGCATCTAACGCAATCAAGACCGAGCAACTGTTAGCGGAAAAACCACTGTCTTCGCCCACATAGCCAATTTCTTTGATTTTTTCCCGTGCTAGATCAATATAGTTGACCTTGGTTTTAGAGGTAATTTCACCCGTGATCAACACCAAACCCGTATTGACCACCACTTCCGCTGCCACGCGGCTGGCCGGATCGCCAGCCAAGAGGGTATCTAAAATAGTGTCGGAAATTTGATCGCAGATTTTGTCGGGATGTCCTTCAGTTACGGATTCCGAGGTAAAGAGATAACGACGGTTCAAGGTTAAGTCCTCAACTTCTTCTTCAATGGACAGAATACCTCTAGAACACAACTTTTGGGGAAGGAGTGAGTTCTAGAGACTTCCTTGCCTATTCAACACGCTTAAGCGATCGATTTGCAAATTATTCAAGGTTAGCCCCTACTCTTCCGTTTCGGTACGCAGAGATATTTCCTTCAGGTGAAGACCATTGACTCAAAAAACGCCTTAAATCAAACCATACAAAGTCTTAAACCAAATCACAAATTTCTGAGCATTAGGGTGATTAGGATGCAAAATGTGTTCCATAATTGCTTGATGTAGTTGCCGTCCTGGAGGATTCTGCCAAGCTAACCAGGTATAAATGTTAGCTTTATCAAGATGAGAGTCTGTAAATACGGCACCTTGACTTTTAGCCTCTTGGGTTACTGCTTGGGCAAACTGCCAGAGTGTTGCACTATCTGTTGGAATCATATAGATCAGGAAGGTTTCCAACATACCACGCATCTTGTTATCAGGCATTATCCAAATTCCAAATCGGATTCCGGTAGGCGTAGTCTGTATCAAACCATCTTCAGGTAAAGTTTCTGGAAGATCAGGAATGCTTTTCAAGCTTGCGTTTCTAACGCTTTGCCAACGTCCTGTAGGGTTATCATCAGCATCAATCATTATTCCAAGCGCAGAAAGCCCAGAAGCTTGTAGTTCAGTTGAGATTACCTCTGGATCGACTAAATTTTGATAACCCTCATAATCGCGAATAAAAACGATCGTTTTTTTCCGAGTTCCCCAATTCACACCATTGGCTTCCATGAGTTCTGGTATAACAAAACGATCGTATTTTCCCTCTACGAGAAGAACTCTTGAGTAATTATCAACCATGATCTACCGCACCTCAATTCCTCGTTCAGCAGCAATTAAAACTTGTCTTTCCGTAAAAACAATACTGCTTTTTTTACCTTTTTCAATCCTCTGAATTGTAATCCCCTCTTCACTTGGGTTGTCATTACTTGCAATTGCAGCAAGGCTTGTCCAGCAATCACTGTTATGAGTTGTAGCAAAAATCTGAACATTAAGCCGTTTAGCAGTTTCCCATATTAACTTCCACATATTAGACATTGCACGAAAGTGAAGCCCGGTATCAATTTCATCAACTAATAAAACACCATTTTGTGCATTAACAATGGCTAACGTGAGTCCTAGCATTCGCCATATTCCATCCCCCATACTGCCAATCGGTATGCGTTGATCGCCATCGGTGAGCCTGACAACAAAACCGCTACGTGAGCCTGTAGACCCTTTAGACCTATAGGTTTCAGAGCCAACGGAAGCAATACGTTCAATCATTGGCTCGATCGTCTGAAGTGCTTCTGTAACAAGATTTTCCTCTGGTGTTAAAACAACTTGATCAAACATCTCGATCATTTTCTCACTGGTTAAAGAAGAAGAGGTTACAAATTGAGTTTTTGAGCCTAAATTTTTAAAGTCCCTGCGAACACGTTTCATGTAATCTAAGGGCAAGCCTTCTTTAGAAGATAAGGGTAGCTTAATACTTTCATTCTTCAGCCCTAACCATTTAATGACAAATACAAACTCCCGTAAGTCCTCAAAGAAGTTCAGTTGTTCTGTCTTCTTTATAGATACCGTGATTTCCTCTCTCTCATTGTCATTATAATTATTACCAAAGATTGAAAACTTACTGCCTTCATCAATTTCATGACCATAAAAAAGGTGACGAACATCTAGCTCTTGACCACTCCCTCGTTCATCACTTAAAATATATTCACCACGACCGATCATGACTTCTCGTAATGATTCAAGATTAGATTGAGCGTTAAGAAGTTGTACAGCTTCCAAAATTGAAGTTTTACCACTATTGTTAGTTCCAACAAGCAAGTTTAACTTGCCAAGCTGCTGAAGCTCGAACATTTGGAAACAACGAAAATTCTCAATTCTTAGTGACCTCAGCATATTTGACGTTTTGTGCAAGTTGTGGTAATGACACCAGACAAGGAGTCTTCTGAATTCTTAATGTCTAATCTGAACCCTATTGTGACACTACCTCATCAAGAGGGCTAACACTACGTTATTTCAATTGTCAATTCAACGGGCTAACAATTTAAAAGCGTAATTTTTCCAGAGAGACCCTTGGGCGATCCCCCTTCTGGGG
>SXWA01000265.1 GCA_005791575.1 Planctomycetaceae bacterium | reverse complement strand
TGGCCACGGGCTGCTAGCAGGCTGTGGCCAAACAGCCTGCTGCACCTCACGGATGAGGTGCCGGGAGCGCAGCTCCCGTGAAAAGCGCAGTTTTTCGGGTGGCCAAAGGCCATGGATGGACTTTGGCCACGGGCTGCTAGCAGGCTGTGGCCAAACAGCCTGCTGCACCTCACGGATGAGGTGCCGGGAGCGCAGCTCCCGTGAAAAGCGCAGCTTTTCGGGTGGCCAAAGGCCATGGATGGACTTTGGCCACGGGCTGCTAGCGACCCGCGGGGTTGCGCTCGAGCGCCGGTGGGGCTTCACCCCCGGCCTGATCGCCGCGCTGCTCTCCGTTGCCGGTGCCCTTGCGGGCGTCGGATGCGAGTGCCGGGCAGCCGAACCGGCCCCCTCCGCGGCGGTCGCCAAGCGCCTGCTCGACGAATCCGACACCCTGCTCGAGGAAGGCAAGCCGGGCCGCGCCGGGGAGCGCTTGGCGGAAGCGGCCGGTGTGCTCACGGCACTATCCGAACTCGACCGGCCACCGGCCGGCCTCCGCGGCCTCTGTGAGCGGGGGCGCGGTCTCAAGGAACGGCTGGAATTGGAAGGGGCCGATGTCGGGGCGATCGAGATTCCCGCCGGCAGCGGATCATCGCGGCCGGGGGCGAAGTCGCCCCGCCCTGGAGCGACGCCGGCACCTGCCGCAGCACCCGCGGCAGGACCGGGTTTCACCAAGGATGTCGTGCCGGTGCTGGTGCGGAACTGCGGTGGGTGCCATGTCACCGGTCGCCGCGGCGAATTCCAGATGGCCTCCTACGACGGCCTCATGCGCACAGGCATGGTCCAGAAAGGTGAGGGGAACGCCAGCCGCTTGGTCGAGGTGATCCTCTCCGGCGACATGCCCCGCGGTGGTGGGAAGGTTTCGCCGGCGGACCTTGCCACGCTGATCAAGTGGATCGACGCGGGGGCCGCGTTCGATGGGCCCGATCCCGCCGCGCCCCTGGCATCGGGGCCGCGCCCGCCCGCGGCGCCCCCACCGCCGGTGCGAGGGGCGGTCGCGCTCGAACCGGGCGACGTGTCGTTTGCTTTCGAGGTGGCGCCGGTGCTGCTCCAGCACTGCGCCGGCTGCCATGATGCCGACGATCCGGAGGGGGGCCTGCGGATGGTCAGCCTCGAGTCGCTCGTCCGTGGCGGCCAGACGGGGCCAGCCGTCGTGCCGGGAAAATCGGCCGACAGCCTGCTCGTGAAGAAGGTGCGCGGCACAGGGATCGATGGGCAGCAGATGCCGCTCGGCAAGCCCCCGTTGCCCACCGACACCATCGAGATCATCGCCAAGTGGATCGATCAGGGGATCAAGCTCGACCTCCTCACTCCAAAGTCGCCCCTTGCCGACATCGCCGCGGCAGGGCGCGCGCGGAGCCTGTCGCACGACGATCTGGCGAAGGCCCGTTTCGCTGCTGCCGACGGTGTCTGGCGGCGGGCGATCCCCGAGGAGCCGGTGGTGGTGGAGCGCGCGGGCCGCGTCTGCGTGGTGTCGAACCTGCCGGCTTCACGGGTCGAGGAATTGGCTTCCACCGCCGACCGGATCGAGGGGCTCATCCGCAGGGAACTGGTCGCCGATGACACACCGCTCGTCAAGGGTGGCGTGGTTCTGCTCGCCTTCGCCAAGGCCTACGACTATTCCGATTTCTGGGTCAACGTGCTCGGCGAGGAGCGGCCCAAGGGGCTCCTCGGGGGGCCGGGGGCGTCGGGCGACGTCGTCTATGGTGCGCTGGTGATGCCGGACGCGGGCCAGACGGCTGCCGACACCGATTTCCGAATCGCCGAGCAGCTCACGGCTGCGGCCCTCATCGGCCGCAATGCGCCGGCGTGGTTCGCGATGGGTGCCGCACGGGTGACGGCGGCGAAGGTCGTACCCAAGGCAGCGCTCGCGAAGAGTTGGCGGAGCGATGCCACCGATCGAATCGCGCACGTCCGTTCCGCCACCGATCTGGTCGGCGGCCGGGGCGATCCTGCCGACACCGCTGCAGTGGCGGCGGCATTTTTCGGCGCCAGCGGAGGAGCGACGAAGCTCCCCGCACTGGTCGAAAAACTCGACGACGGGGTTGCCTTCGACACCGCGTTCCAGCAGGTGTTCCGTGGCCCTCCGGCGGCGGTCGTCGATGGCTGGCTGGCCCGTGAGAACCGCAAGCCTGCGCGTCGGGGATCCAACTGAACCGCAGCAGAAACGGGCCCGCGGCGATACGTTATCCACCGCGATGCCGTGGTGTCGTGGATGCGGAGAGCTCGTTCATCCAAAAGGAGGGTGCCTCGGCGCCGGGCACGGGATCCGGTCCGCCCCTGAGGGAGGCCGGCGGGCCGCGCTGACGGCGCCATATCGGCACCCGACGAGCCTCGTTAAGAGCTCACCGGCATGGTTTCGACAGCAGCACGAACATGGCAGAAAACGTATCGCCGCGGGCCCGGTGTGCGACACTGCAGCGTGAACTGCCAGCAGTGTAGCAGACCGTCCACCCGCGGGCCGGGCATGCGGCGCGCTGCCTTGGGAAGGGATAGCGGTGCCTTGGGAAGGGACAGCCGTGCCTCGGGAAGGGACAGCTTCAAAACTCGCCACTGTCACGCGAGTGCGGTTCCATCGCCTTCGTATTGCGCTCGACGGCGATCACCACCGTCTGCCGCTCCAGTCCATTGGCGGTGCTGGCGATGATCGGGAGTACCTGCCGCTTGTTGGGCAGGTCGACACGGACCCGGAACGTGCCGTCGGGGTGCACCTTGACCGGCTCCCCCTGCAGCGTCACGTAGCAGCCCGGCTCGGTCGCCCCGTAGACGATCATCTCGGCGTCGACCTCGAGTTGGAACGTGCTCACCGGCTCCCCTTCGGCGTCGAATTCGCCTCCGGCCCGCCGGCTGGCTGGGGGCCCCATCGGCCGCCGCAGCCGTTCCTCGAACAGCTCCTGCAGTTCGGTGCAGTTGTTTTCCTGGGAAAACCCGCCACTCATGGAGTAGATCTTCTCGCAGTCCGCGGCGATGTCGCCCCAATGGACGTCGAGGGCATCGGTCTGCGAGCCGCTCGGCAGCGACACCGCATTGCTGCGGGCCATGACATGGAACCTGCCAGAGGGAGATGCGTATCCGAGTTCCACCCGGCAGCGGATCGCGTCGCGGATGTCGATGAACCAATTCTTCACCCCGCCATGAACCTCGATCGTGCGGATGACCCGCTCCGAAGGTGAGCCCTGGAGGCCGTTCTCCAGTTGGAGCACCCGCAGGGTCGGTCGGGCGCCATGCCATTCCGGGCCAAGCGCGGCTTCGGCACGCACGACACTCGACGGCGTGATCTCCCAAAACGCATGCAGCCAGTGCGGGCCGCGGACCATGACCACGAGGCGGTCCTTCATCGACCGGGCCGGACGCCCCTGCTCAGGACGGGTGGCGAGGTTTTTCGCCTTGGCGAGCCGCTCGCGGGCCTCCTGGATGCGCTGGGTGACGGCGGCATCGCGGGCCTGCGCCGGGATCTTGGTGGCGATGCGGGTCACGGCGGCTTCCCGGGCCCCGGCCTCCGCCTGCCGTGGGCGGAGGGCCGCGGCGGCGACGGGGCGAGTGGCCCGCGCCTTGCGGATGAGGGCCCGGATCAGTTGATCCTTGCGCATCGAATGCCAGCCGGACACACCATGCTGCTTCGCCAGACGGGCGAGATCCCGGACCGGCTTTTCCTTCAGACTCGATGCTGTCACGTTGGCCCTCGGTCGACCGGGAGCAGGCAGAAACCACCTTTTGAACGGTATCCAGCCACGGATCGAAACGCAACCAGAATGCCCCCATCCGAGGGGGATTGCGTTGATTTTGGCCTGAAAAAATGGCTTCAGACTGCCACATCTGCGCGGGACACCCGGCTCCGCCAGGGCAAAAACCGCGTTTCACCCCGTTCAGGGGGTGGAGGGGTGGCCGGCCAGCTTGGGGAGGAAACTCCGCGATGACGCGTGGCGGGGGCCGGCCCCCGCCGGGCGGTTTCAGCGTGATGCTCGATCTCAGTCACCACGCAGCTTGAGGCCGCGCTCGGCAAGCTTTTCCCGCACCTCGTTGAGGCTCGTGACGCCGAAGTTCTTGCACTCCATCAGGTCCTCGGCGGTTCGCCTGATCAACTCGCCGACAGTGGTGATCCCGAGGCGGGTCGTGCACTTGCGGGCCCGCACCGACAGGGCGAGTTCCGTGATCGGCTGCGACAGCAGTTCCTGGTCGTCGCCGGCAACCGCTTCTTCCTCGACCGCGGGCCCCTCGCCGGCGACGGCGGCGGTGAACTGTCCCAACGACAGCCCCTTGCTGGCGAGCATGTCCTTGATCTCGACGAGGCTGGTCTCGCCGAAGTTTTTGCTCTCGAGCAGTTCGGCCTCGCTGGTCCGCGCCAGATCGCCGAGGGTCATGATGCCCATCTTCTGCAGGCAATTGCGGCTGCGAACCGACAGTTCGAAGTCGGTGACCGGCAGGGAAAGGACATGATCGTACCGATCGCGCTGCCGGCCATCCTGCTCGTCGAGCCGCAGATCGCCGGTGGCGGAGGAATCCTTGAGGAACAACCGCGCCCGCGGATGGTCGGGGAACGCCTGCAGGACCCGCCGATAACACTGCTGGGCGAGGCCGTAGTTCTCCAGATCCTCGTAGAGCAGGCCGAGATTCACCAAGGCCCCCACTGCGGCCGGATAGCGACGGCTGGCCCGCTCATAGCAGGCGATCGCGTCGTCGTCGTTGCCCGCACGGTCGTTGAGCAGACCCATCGCGAACAGGGCCCCCGGATGGCCGGGGTCGCGCTCGAGCGCCTTTTCAAAGGCTCCGGCAGCTTCAGCCATCGCCCCGCCGGTGTCGCAGAGCATGGCACCGCGCAGCGCCCAATAGCTGGCCGGGGCGTCCGTGGCATCGACCTGCCCGAGCAGCTTCCCGGCTTCGGTGGTGCGTCCGGCGGCATGCTCCGCCTCCGCGGCCGCCACCAGACACTCGGCGGCGTCATAGCCGGCCTTGCGGGCGGCGAGGAAGCAGTCCCGGGCCTGCTCGCTGTGCTTCACGTCCTCCGGTGACGCGGCGGTGGCTGCCATGGCGAGGTGCGCCCGCCCCTGGAAGAAAATCGCAAGCGCTCCGCCATCGGCTGACTTGAGCGTCTGGAGAGCATCCCGGCTGCGGCCCAGCAGATACTGGCCAACCCCGAGGCGCACCGACGAAGCGGGGCTCCGATCGGCGGCCTTCTCCATATCGGCGACGGCCAGTTTCAGGTCACGGTGCGCCGCCGGGTCTTCACCGAGGGTGTCGAGCAGGCGGGAGATCTCAACAGGTCCGAAAGCACCGGTGCCGGCGATGAGGTCACGGATGTCGATGGTCGCCGCCGCTGTCATGGAGCACTCCGATGGGGTGGACGTGAGGGGCGTGGACGTGTGGGCCTTGGACGTGTCGATCGCTTGCTGCCGGGCTGAAAACGGCCGGGAATCAGACCGCACCTGCCCGAAGAGCCAGCGGTGGGAATCGAACCCACAACCCCCGCATTACGAATGCGGTGCTCTGCCAATTGAAGCTACGCTGGCGGAACCGATCCCTGCACTGGCCCTCACGGCGGACGATCTTCGGCGACCGTCCGGGGCAATTCCAGCGGGAATCCCCCAAAGTAGCGCACCGGTGGCGACACAGTCAAGAGTCGCGCTGCGTGCTGGCCGCGGGAAATCGCCCGGTTTTGCCGCCAGGCACCCGGCAACGGTGGGCTGACGGCAAGGATCCCGCGAAACCACACCGGGCCACCGTCTGGTCCACCGGCCGGCGGGTGTGGGCTATGTCACCCGCGCCGGAGGCGCGGGAAGCCCACACAGGTCACCCGCGCCGGAGGCACGGGAAGCCCAAAAAAGCCGCGGGGTTCGTCACCGCGCCGGAGACGCGGGAAATAAAAAAAGGTGGGGCCTTTGACCCGGCAGGAGCATCCTGCCATGGACGTGCGAGTCAGGGGCAAGGCGACCGCACGGCCGAAGGAAGCCAAAGGCCCCACCTTGGGGAAGGTTGTGGGGGCGGGCTGTGCGAGGCGTCGGGCAGCGGAGCTGACCAGCCATCGTTTCGCCCACCGAGAGATGAAAGAGCAATCTCCGTGCCAATGGTCGCAGCGATCGCTCACCACGGCCCTGATTCGCGTCAAGCCGCAGCACGATTCCATGATTCGCCGAAGAACTGCCGCCTCCAAAGGCGATCAGATCCACGGAGCAGCGATCTGTCTCGATGTTCGGGATCGGCGTCTCGATTTGAGACGGGTGACGGTCCGCTCGCGACGCGCGTTCGATCGTGCGGCGGAGCGTTGCATTTTGCTGCGGTTCGTTCTGCGACGGGCTCAGCCGGCGACATGATCCGCCGGCACGGATCAGCGTTGGTGGCCCTGTATGATTCGACGCTGGCGCCGGGGCCGGTGCTGGACCTCACGTTGCTGCCTGGAGGACTTCATTGAATCCGCGTCTTCCGGCCCATCTCGGTGCGTTGCGGTGTGGTCCCGGCCTGCCGCTGGTCCTGATCGCGGGGCCGTGTGTGATCGAGTCGGAGGCGCTGTGCCTGCGGATCGCGGAGCGCCTCGCCCTCCTCGGCACCGAGTTGCACCTCCAGGTGGTGTTCAAGGCATCGTTCGACAAAGCCAACCGCACCAGCGGCAATGCGTTCCGTGGACCGGGGCCGGAGGAAGGGCTCGGCATCCTCGACCGCGTTCGGCAGAAGACAGGCCTGACGGTCACGACCGACGTCCATCTCCCCGCCCAGGCCGCGCCGGCGGCCGCTGTGTGTGACGTCCTCCAGATCCCGGCATTCCTCTGCCGCCAGACCGACCTGTTGTTGGCCGCAGCGGCCACAGGTCGGGCGGTGAACGTGAAGAAGGGGCAATTCCTCGCCCCGGGCGACATGCGGCATGCCGTCGCCAAACTTCTGGCAGGTGGCTGCCAGGACATCTGTCTGTGCGAACGCGGTACGTTTTTCGGCTACGGTCGCCTTGTCAACGACTTTGGCGGCCTGATCGAGATGCGGGCCCTCGGCGTGCCGGTGATCTTTGATGGCACCCACTCCGTGCAGCGGCCGGCGAGCCTCGGATCGGCGACCGGAGGCGAGCGGGCGCTGGTCGAGCCGTTGTGTCGGGCGGCAGCGGCCGTGGGCATCGACGGCTTGTTCCTCGAAACCCATCCCGACCCCGATACCAGTCCCAGCGACGGACCGAACATGGTGCCGCTCGATGCTCTCCGCGGAGTTCTGGAACGCGTGCTGCGCATCCATTCCGCCCGCCTCTCCGCCGACGCGGGGGCGAGCACATGACCACCCCTTCCGCTGTCGCTGCCTGCCGGGCGGGCGTGTCAGCGCCGCGCGTCGCCCTGCGCGCTGCCGTCGCCCTGATCGCGGTGGCGGGCTGCGGTCGTCCGCCGGCAGCCCCCCCGGAGCCGGCGGCCTCCAATGTCAGCCGGCCGGTGCCGATGGCACAGGGGGTCCGAGATCAGCTCCTCAGCGGAGCGATCGACGTCCTGGGGCGGCTCGATGACTATGACGAGTCGGCGGCGTCGGCCCAGGTCTTCGATCGGCTCAACCAGTGGAGCCATGCCGTCGGTCTGGCGGGCGGGGCGGCCGATTGGCAGCCCGATCCGCTCCTCACGACGTTGCCGGCGCGACTGGCTGACGACGCTCCGGTGAAGGCGCTCGTCGGGGGTCTCGGCTCGGGGGCGTTCGACGCGGCCGTCGACGTGCAGACGCTGCGCGATCAGCGCTGGCTGGCCGACATCGCGGCCACGGCCCGCCGCGATGCCGTCGACGATCTCGACGTCGCCCGTCAACTCTTCGCCTGGACGATCCGTGCGCTCGCGATCTCGGTCGATCCGCCGGCCGTCCCCACCGCCGACACCCCCGGAACCCGGTGGTTTCTCCCCGGCGAAATCCTCCTCGCCGGGCGCGGCAGCGGGGCCCAACGCTCCTGGATCTTCCTCGAACTGCTCCGCCACGCCGGTCTCGACGGTGTCATGCTCGCCACCGGCAGCGAGGCCGATGGCGGCCTGCGACCGTGGGTGCCGGCGGTGATCAGTGCCGGCGAGGCCTACCTCTTCGAGCCCACCTACGGGATGCCGGTCCCCGGACCGGGCGGCGCGGGCATCGCCACGGCGCGGCAGGCGGCAGCTGATCCGGCGATTCTCACCGCGATGTCGCTCCCCGACCGCGCGTATCCGGTGCAGGCCACGGACATCGCGCGGTTGTCGGTGCTCGTGCCGGCGGCGCCTTGGAATCTGGCGCGGCGGATGGCGAGGATCGATGCCGAGTTGGTCGGCACCAGACGGCTCACCCTCGCGATCGATGCCAGCGCTCTGGGGCGGTCGGCCGCCGCGGCGCTGCCGGGGGATGCCACCGCGCACGACGTGCGGCTGTGGAGTTTTCCCTGGGAGACGCTTGTCCGGCGCACCTCCGACGGCGGCACCGTCAATCGGGCGCTGGGCGCCGAATTGGCGGTCATGTCTCTGGCGATGACCATGCCCGGCGGGCCCGGGGCGGCCGACCGTGTCGTGCGTCCGCTGTACGTCGCGCGGCTGCGCGAGTTCCGCGGTGAACTGGACGGCCCCGACGGTGCCAAACGGGCCTACCTCCTCGCCCGTCCCTCCGCAGCGGCGATCAATGCCGGCCTGGCCGGCCTCGGACCGCAGCAGGCCGACGGCATGAAACGCCTCTACGGGCAACTGAAGGAGAATGCCACCTACTTCCTCGGTGTCCTCACCCTCGGTGAACGCGACTACGAGACGGCGGTCGATTATCTCGGCCGGATGACGCTCGAGGAGTATCCCGACGGTGTCTGGGCCGATGCCGCCAGGCTCAACCTCGCCGAGGCGAAATTGGGCCTGGGATTGGATGCCGAGGCGGTGGCCCTCCTGCGGGACGATCCCTCCCCGCAGCGGTTCGGGAGCCGCCTCCGGGCGGAGCGGATCACGCCTCAGGCCCGGTGAACCGTCGGGCGGGCCACCGGCGGCGTTGCCCGCCGGCAGCGATGAAGGTATTGTGTGGAGTTTCCTGAACAAGCCCCCTGTTGGTGAGCGACCCATGAAAGACGGCATCCACCCCCGTTACATCGAGACCGACGTCCGTTGCGGCTGCGGCAATTCGTTCACCACGCGCAGCACCGTGCCGGAGCTGAAGGTGGACATCTGCAACGCCTGCCATCCGTTCTTCACTGGCAAGCTGAAGTTCGTCGACACCGCAGGCCGGATCGAGAAGTTCAAGTCGAAGTTCGCCAGCGCCGGCTATGCCAGCCTGAAGAAGGGCAAGAAGCCCGCCGCTCCGGCCGAGCAGCCGGCGTCCTGACGCGAGATGCGCGACCAACTCGATGCCACGCTGGCGCGGTTCGAAGGCCTCGAACGCGAGATGGTCGATCCGGAGGTCCTCTCGCAGCCCCAGCGGCTCGCCGCGGTCGCGCGGGAGCACGGCTCGCTCGCCAAGCTCGCGCGGCGCTACCGCGGGTTCATCGCCATCGAGCGGCAGATCGCCGATCTGGAGGCGCTGCGCGGTGACGGCGACCCCGACCTCCGGGCGCTCGCCGAGGCGGAATTGCCCGATCTCCAAGCGCAGCGGCAGCGGGAATGGGAGGAACTCGCTCACCTGTGCAGCGACGACGACGACGCGGGGCGTGGGCGCTGCATCGTCGAGCTCCGTGCCGGTCCCGGCGGCGACGAGGCGGCGCTGTTCGTCCGCGACCTGTTCGAGATGTACCGTCGGCATGCCGTCGAGATCGGGTGGGACATCGAGGTGCTCGACGCGAGTTCCACGGAGCTCGGCGGCTTCAAGGAGCTGATCCTCGGCGTCAGCGGCACCGAGGTCTTCCGTCGGCTGCGGCACGAGAGCGGCGGGCATCGTGTGCAGCGGGTCCCCGACACCGAGACCAAGGGCAGGATCCACACCTCGGCCGCCACGGTGGCGGTCCTTCCCGAGCCGGAGGATGTCGAGGTCTCGATCTCCCCCGACGAGTACCGCAAGGATCTCTTCTGCGCGAGCGGTCCCGGGGGGCAACATGTCAACAAGACCGCCTCCGCAGTCCGTCTCACCCACCTCGAGACCGGCCTGGTCGTGCAGTGCCAGGACGAGAAGAGCCAGCACAAGAATCTGGCCCGGGCGCTCCGCGTGCTGAAAACCCGTCTCTACGAGCTCCGCCGCCAGCAGGAGCATGACAAGCGGGCCAGCGAGCGACGCAGCCTCGTCGGCTCCGGGGACCGCAGCCAGCGGATCCGCACCTACAATTATCCGCAGAACCGGCTCACAGATCATCGCATCAACGAGAGCTTCACGCTCGATCAGGTGCTCGCCGGCAGGTTGGGCCAGGTGCTCGACGCGATCGACGCCCATGCCCGGCAGCAGCAGCGGGCGGAGATGGAACGCTCCGCCGTCTCCGGCGCCGACTGATCCCCGAGGGAGCGACGCGCATGGCCGACGAGGTCTGGACGGTGGGCCGATTGCTCGGGTGGACGACCGATTGGCTGGCGACCCGGGGCAGCGAATCCCCACGGCTCGACGCCGAGGTGCTCCTCGCCCATGTCCGCGGTTGCCCGCGGATCGCTCTCTACACGGCGTTCGAGGAGCCGGTCGACGACGCCCAGCGGGCCCGCTTCCGCGATCTGGTGAAGCGCCGCGGCGGCGGCGAGCCGGTGGCGTATCTGGTGGGGAGCAGGGAGTTCTTCTCCCTCCCCTTCCGCGTCTCCCCGGCCGTCCTCGTGCCCCGCCCCGAGACGGAGGGCTTGGTCGTCCGGGCGCTCGACCTGTGCCGTCCGATCGATCGCCCACGGATCGCCGACGTGGGGACCGGCTCGGGCGCGATCGCCGTCGCCCTCGCCAAGCACCTGCCGCGCGCGATCATCACCGCCACGGACCTCTCCGCGGACGCCCTCGAGGTGGCCCGGTCGAACGTCGATCGCCATGGGGTCGCCGAGCGGGTGACCCTGGTGCATGGGGACCTCCTCGCCGGGGCTGACGGGCCGTTCGACCTGATCGTCAGCAACCCACCGTACGTGCGCGAGGATGAATTCGCGGCCTTGCCCGCCGACGTCCGGCTCCACGAACCGCGGACGGCCCTGGTGGCCGGCCCGACGGGGGTGGAGGTGATCGCCAGGCTGGCCGTCGCCGCCGCGGCGAACCTGGTGCCGGGGGGATGGTTGCTGGTGGAGGTGGGGCCGGCCGATGAGGCCCGGGCGGCGCTGGCGGCCGTGCCCGGTCTCGAACCCGGGCCGACGATCCCGGATCTCGCCGGACGCCCACGCATCGTGCAGGCCCGGCGGGCATGACCCGGTTTGCCGGCGGGCGTGGCCCGGTTTGCCGGCGGGCATAGCCCGGTCTGCCGGCGGGCATAGCCCGGTGGCCCGGCCGGCGGGTTGCCGGCCGATCGGGCCGGGGTGTAGAAACCGCGTGGGGCATGCAGCACGCCGGCACCCGCCGCCCGGCCGCTGCGACTGGTGAGCGGCTGGCAGACCGCGTGAGCGGCTGACGCCCATGCTCCCCTCATGGCTCACCCCGTGGCGCGCCCGCCGCGGAGACAGTGCAGCCGCGACTTTGTCGCTGTGGCACTCGGCCCGGCGCTCGGTCGCGCGCACCCTGACGACGATCGGCGACGAGGTGATCGCGGCCGCAGTCCGTGGGCGGCGGCGCATCCTGGCGATCCAGACGGAAGCGGCCGCCCGCGCCGGCGCGGTCAGGGAGCGGGCCGCACGGCGTGCCGCCGGCGCCGTGCGGATGACCGGTGAATGGATCCTCGCCACACGGCGCCGCGAACCGCTGCCGGTGCGGCCGCTGGTGGGGGTGGCCCTGCTGCTGGTGGGCGGTGGATGGGCTGCCGCAGCATCGGCCTGGCCGGTCGGCGCGTGGCTCGCGTTGGCGACGGCGGCGCTGGCGTGCTGGGGCGCATGCCGGCTGCGGGGATGGGAGAGCCCGGGCACGCTGGCGCTGGCGCTGGCGATCGGCGCCGCCATGGCAGGCTGGACGAGCACGCAGATCGATCTCTTCTCCCGCCATGACCTCGCCTGGAGCCTCGGCGACACCGCTCGGCCGGTGGCGGTGGAAGGGATCGTCGCCGAGTCGGCCCGTGCGCTGCCGGGGGCCAACGGCACCACCGCGGGCCTCGACGCCGATCGCTTCGAGTGCGTGCTGGCGATCACAGCTGCCCGCGACGACGGCGTGTGGAGGGAAGCCGCCGGACGGGCCCGGCTGATCGTCAGCGGCGACGGCGCGGCGCTCGTCCCGGGCAACCGGTTGCGGGTGTTCGGCCGTGCGCTCCGCCCCCCACCGGCCCTCAACCCGGGTGAGTTCGATCAACGCCACCGGGCACGGCTCACCCGGGTGCTGTCGGTGATCAGGACCAGGGCCGAGGGGGTGGAGGTGATCGAAGCCTGCCCGTGGTCGCTCGCCGCGATCCTCGACTCGGTCCGGGTGGCGGGCAACCGGGCCCTGCGCGAGCATGTCTCACCGGCACGTTCAGGGCTGGCGGCAGCGCTCCTGCTCGGCAGCCGCGAGGCCATCGACGGCGATCTCTCGCGGGACTTCCTCGTCACGGGGACGGTCCACGTCCTCTCGATCTCCGGGCTCCACGTCGGGATCCTCGCCGCCGCTCTGGCCGCTGCCCTGCGGATGGCGCGGGTCCCGCGCGGCGTTGGGTTCGCCCTGGTCGCCGTGGTGACCGGTGGCTACTGCGTGATGGTGGGGGCACAGACGCCGGTGGTACGAGCCACGTTGGTGGTCTGGTTGGCCTGCCTGGGGGCCGCCTGCGGCCGGCCTGGTTTCGGGATCAACCCCTTGGCGGTGGCAGCGATCATCGTCGCCCTCTGCCATCCGGCGGAGACGCTCATGGTCGGCACGCAGCTGTCGTTTCTCTCCACCGCCGTCCTCGTGGGGGTCATCGCCCGGCCTGCGACGGCGGGAAACGATCCCATCGAGCGCCTCATCGACGCCCACCGCAGTCCCGTCTGGCGGTGGTGCCGCCGCCGGTTCCGCGACCTGGGCACGGCGCTGAAGGCCGGTGCCGCGGTGTGGCTCGTCACCCTGCCGCTGGTGGCGGCACGATTCCACGTGGTGAGTCCCGTGGCTCTGGTGCTCAACCCGCTGCTCGCCCCCCTGGTGGCGCTGGCGATGGCCTGGGGCTTCCTCTGCATGGTGACCGCCCGTTTGTCGGTGACCCTGGCAACCGGATGTGGCTGGATGTGCGACGCCGCGCTGGCGGCCACCGAATGGGTCGTGGAGATCGCCGCCGCAGTGCCGGCGGGCCATGCCTGGGTGGCCGGTCCGCCGCACTGGTGGGTGGTGGGCGCCTACGGGATCGCGGTCGTCGTGCTGGTATGGCTCCCGGCGCAACGCCTCCGCCATCCGGCCACCTGGGCGCTCGTCGCGGCGGTGTGGGGGGCCGTCGGTTTCCTCGGCGCGACGGTCGGGGGGATCGCCGGGGCCGGGGCTCCGCGGCTGGAGGCTGTCGTCGCGGCGATGGGCCATGGCTGCGGGATCGTGGTCCGCGGGCCCGGGGGACGGTGCCTGGTCTACGATGCGGGCCGCCTCGGGGCGCCGGCCGCGGCCGGCCGCGGACTCGCGGCGGTGCTCTGGGAACGGGGTGTGACCCGGATCGACACGCTCGTCGTGTCGCACGCCGACAGCGACCACTTCAACGGTGTCCCCGATCTCCTCGACCGCTTCACCGTGGGCAGGCTCGTGGTGCCCGGGGCAGTGATCGCGAGCCCCGCGGCGGCGGTCCGCGATCTCCTCGTCAGGGCGGCGAACGCCGGTGTCGAGGTGACGGTGGCACGGGCCGGCGACACGATTCCCTTCGAGGAACTCTGCCGGGTGCGCGTCCTCCACCCCGACGACGGGGCTCCCGTTCCCGTGGACGACGACAACCAGTCGAGCCTCGTCCTCGCGATCGAGGCGGCGGGGCGCAGGCTGCTGCTGACCGGCGATCTCGACGGTCCCGCGCTCGAACGCTTCGTCGCCAACGGCCCCGGCCGGTGCGACGCCCTGGTGGCACCGCACCACGGGAGCCTCGCGGCGCTGGCGACGGGGATCGTCGCGGCCACCGCACCGGAATGGGTGTTCGTCAGCGGGACCGGCGGCGACCGCTGGCCGACGGTGCGCGACGCCTACGCGGCGGCCGCCGGCCGCCCGGCCACGGTCCTCCGCAGCGGTGCCGACGGGGCGATCGCCATCAGGCTCACGGCCGACACGGTCACGGTCCGCCAGCACCGTGGCGGCCGGTGGCACGATGTGCCGCAGACCGCCGCTCCCCCTCCCGCGCCGGCTGCGACGACCCTTGTTCGACGAAGAACCGCCACCGAGCCGCCGCCAGCAGCAACAGGTTGGCGACGAGGAACGTGAAGAACTCGGTCTGCCCCCCCTGCCCGAACCCGTAGGAGTGCAGCCCTGCTCCGAGCAGGAAGTTGACGCCGTACCACGACATCCCGATCACCGCCGCGCCGAGCACGCTGCCGGCGGCCAGTCCGAAGTTGCCGATCCAGCCGGCATATCTCCCGTGGAGGATGATCAGGTAGGCCAGCAGCGAGACGAGGGCCCAGACCTCCTTCGGGTCCCAGCCCCAGAACCGTCCCCACGACACGTCGGCCCACAGCCCGCCGAGGATCGTGCCCGCCGCGAGCAGCAGGACCGCCACCTGCATCGCCTTGTAGATGAATCCCGCGAGCGTCGTGCAGGCTTCTGGCTCCGCCGTCAGGCCGCGGCCCTTGCTGTGGTAGGTCCCCAGGAGGTAGTGGCCGAGCGAAAGGATGCCCAGCCCCCAGGCGAGCGCCCCGGCTGCATAGCTCGAGACGATCGTCAGGACGTGGATCGTGAGCCAGAAATTGTCGCGCAGCACGGGCTGGAGCGGGCTGAATTGTTTCCCCGGGATGGGGAAGAACCAGGCGATGAACGTGCCGGCGAAGGCCACCGCGGTGACCACCAGCCCGAACGAGCGCCGGCTGTAGACCTCCGGGAGCGTGCTCCGCAGGTGCCCACCACCCCACGACACCGGCACGGTCATCAGCGACGCATAGGCAGCCAGCACCAACCGCGGTACGTACCACACGGCGGGGATCAGCATCGACAACCCGACGATCCAGACGACGAGGTTGTTGAGGTTGGGGATCGATCCGTCGACGTCGGTCTGCGGCAAGAGGTTGATGATCGTCCGCCCACCGGCTGCATATGGTGCCTGGGCGAGGATCCAGAGCACCGCGGCCGAGCCGGCCACCCGCGGCAGCAGGAGCAGCCAGTTGCCCCAGTTCCACGCCGACGGCGCGGCGATGGCGGTCTGGCGGACTTCGAGCGGCGTGGCCTCACCCGGAAGCCACGCTCCGAGCGGCGGCGGCAGGGCGGTCAGACGCCACGCGTCGGCGACTCCCCGCGCGCAGGCCGGCGCTACCAGGAACCAGAGCCCGAGGAGCGAGAGGAAGAAAGGTACGTAGATCACAGTCTCATACATGTTGGTGACCGGAGCCCAGCCGGTGATCGCCACGCGGTTGGCGAAGGCCCAGGCAGTCCACACCAGCTCCGCCACCAGGAGCGCCGTGCCGAGCCAGAACATCGGTCCGCGGGCGGAGCCGAACGCGAGCGCGAAGGCCCCGAGCGCCGCCAGACTCAGCACCCACGACATCCGGAACGGATCGGAGACGTTGTAGCGCACCTCCCGCAGCGTGCTGCCCGCCGCCGGGTAAGCGGTGTGGGCGAGGACGTCGGGATCGACCCGCTCGACCGACAGCCCACGGCGGGACGGTTCGACCGCGTCACCGATCTCGCGCAGCGTCGTCGCCAGATCCGCGGCTGCGGTCGCCGTGCCGGGGCCCGCCGCCGCCGACGGATCGCGCACCTGTGACGCGAGACGGGAAAAGGCCTCCCGCGCCCGGGTCACGACCGCCGGCGGATACCCGGCGAGCACGCTCGGGGGGGCGTCGAGCAGTGTCGCCAGGCCGAGCCATGGTGGCATGTCGGCTTCGGCATCCCGTTCGGCGTCGAGTGCCGATCCATGCAGCGCCGGGATCACCGCCACGCTGCCACCGTTGTCGAACAGTGTTTCCCCGAGAACCATCACCCGGTCCCCCAGCCGCTGCACCGCGCGCCGCACCGACGGAGGGCTCTCCGCGGTCGCGGCGGAGAGTGCCGCCATCGACGTGGCCAAGGCCTCCCACTTGGGGAGGACATCGGCGGTGGGGAAACGGGTCGACTGACCGGCCGCCTCCGCGACGTCGAGGAGATTCTTCTCGAAGGCCGCCGCCGCCTCGCGCGGGGGGGCGGTGGCGGCGCGGAGCTGCGGGCCGAGCGGCCGCCACGCCGATGCGATGGCATCGAGCTGGCGGAGGAACCGCGACCGCCCCATCTGGTCGCCCGCGGCGCGGAAGGTCAGCTGCCGCCAGGTGACGTACGACTGCCAGAGCTGCTCGACCTTGGCGTCGAGGCCGGTGGGGCGGAAGGGCTGGCCGGCCGCCACTGCGGTCCGGCGTGCCTCGTCGAGCTGCATGAGCCGCTGGCGGAGCGGCTCGCTGTCGGCGATGTCGGCTGGGGCGGCGAACTTGAGCCGTTGCTGCTCCCCGCGCACCGTCGCGAACACCGGCAGGTCGAGCAACTCGCGGAGTTCCTCGTGCTCGGCGTGGAGGAACGGCGTGTCCTCCCAGGCCTCGGGCCGCACGAGCCAGTCGAGCAGCAGTTCGTCGGCCGGCCATTTCACCACCGCCTGCCCTTCCCCGGTTGGAAGCCGGGGCGTCTGGGAGTTGGTGACCGTCTCCACCTGCCGGCGCGCGAACGTGTCGAGCGGCATGATCCGCCCGTCCTCGAGCACCGGGATCGCGCGCCACTCGGCGAGCGACGGCCCCAGCCGCGGTGCGAGCGTCGGCCCGGCAGCGATCGTCGGCGCGGCAGCGAGCGTCGGCGCGGCGTGGGCCGCCGGAAACAGGGTGAGCGCCGCAAGGATCGCGGCCGGGATCAGGTGGGCAGTGCGGGGCATGTCATCCTCCGGGAAACGGTCGCGGGGTCAGGTTGGCTGCTGGGAGCGGCCCTGACGACGGGGACCGAAGAAGTAGGCCCGCATGTAGAACATCGTGAAGATCCCCACCACAATCAAACCGCTACCGGCGTATTTCACGCCGCGGCCCGGATCGTAGTTGACCGTGAGGACGGATGCCTCGATGCGATCGGGCTTCTCGCCGGCGCGGCCCTGGCGGTCTGTGAACCGCTCATACAACGGATCGCCCGGCACCCAGGGGCCCATGAAGCTCTCCTGAAACAGGCGGTAGCTCCGGCGGGAAGCGGGGTCGGAGAAATCGACCGGGGCGTTCATCGTGATCGTCACCGGCCGGCTGTTGAGTCGGGAGCCGTCGCGGGCAAGGAAATCCACCTGGCTGGTGAAATGCGATGCCTGGCTCGTGCCCGGGTCGAGGCGGCGCTCGAAGTTGCCGAGCTTGACGTCGAAACCGATGTCGATCGCATCGGGCACGAGCATCACAGTGACACTCCGGCCGCGCCCCTCCACCGTGCGGCGTTCCGCCGGGCCGGGGGGCTCGTCGATCGGCTGGATCGGCAGCCCCGCGAGCCAGAACTCCTGCTGCTTGCCATCGACGGTGAGGCGGACCTTCGCGGCCCGGCGCTTCGCTGACGGGGCCTTGGCCTTGTCGAACGGTAGCGGCAGCGTCGCGATCTCGAGGGTATCGGCGGGGAGAAACCGCTCGACGCGCATCTGGAGCTTGGCACGTGGCATCTCGAAGGCGCCGACCGGGCGGCCATCGGCCGGAAGCTCGCCGGCCGTCGCCTCCGGGGCCTGCCAGCGCCGGTAGAGCAGTCGATGGCCACCGGCAGCGGTCGGAGCCTGGACAATGTCGATCCGGCTGCGGGCTTTGCCCTGCATCCGTTCCGCGGCGTCGGCCACCGCCCGTTCGATCCACAGCGTGCCGTGGACGCCCGAGCGCGGGGCGTGGCGGCTGACCTCGGGAAGGTCGGCGAGGATCACCATCTCCTCTTCCGGTCCCCGGTCGCCCCGCCGCACGGTGAGCCGTACGGCGGAGAGCTGAGGCTGGTAGTCGGTGACCGCCACCGCGACGTCGGTGCCCGGGAGCGTGGCAGCCGGCTGGTCAAGCCGCTCGTCGACCAGGAAGCGGTGCGCCCGCCCGTCGACCACGAGCACCACCTGTCCGCGCTCGCCGAAGCCGAGTGCCGGGTCGGGAATGGCGGCGAGAAACGCCGCGGCATCGGCGGCGGTGGAGAGCTTCCAGAACACGATCACCCCGCCGCCGACGCTCGAGCGGTGGCGGAGTTGGGAGGGCTGGGCCTGGAGCGGATCGGGCTGCCAGGTGAGCGACACCGGTTGCCACATCCCACCGCTGCCGGCGCCGGGCATGTCGTCGCTGCCGATGCGGAGGTTCACACTCGGGGCGAGGGCGGCCGTCGAGTCGGCGTAGTAGTCGAGCACCTCCAGTCGCACGCCATCGGCGTCGTGGATCACCCCGCTGTCACGCGGTGCCAGGCCCCAGGGAATGAACCCGCGCACGGGCGCCGCGGGGACGGCCACCGCAGCCGAAGGGGTCTTGACGGTGTCTCCGCGCGACCAGCCATATTCAGACCAATTGAATGGTCCGGCACGGAACCCGACCGACACGGTGCGCGAGTCGTCTTCGCGACCGGCGGTTTTCGCCGGTGCGATCGCCAGCGCGAAATGATGGGAGTCCTCGAACGCCCGCCCCCCCTTGTCCCCCTCGAGCAGGGGGATCTGCGCGTCGATGCCGCCGCGCTGCGAAATCAGGCAGCCGGCGAGCAGCACGAGCAGGCCGATGTGGGTGATCACGAAGCCGGTCTGGTAGCGCTTCCACGGATAGCGGATCGCCGCCGCGCAGAAGATGCTCACCGCGAGGAGGGCGTTGAGGAGCGTGAACCACCAGGTGTTCCAGACGCCGAACTTGACCGCCTCGGTGCCGTAGGCGCTTTCCACGAACGTCCCCACCCCGAGGACGATCGCCAGCAGCGTGATCAGCACCACGGCAAAGCCGAGCGAGGCGAAGAACTCGTACGCATGGAGCACCGCCCGCACCACAGGGGAGTGGTCCGGACTGACGAGGCGTCGGGCTGCCATCGTGGGCACCGCAGGGCGGGTCCTGTCCGGGCGGTCGGGCGGGTGCGTGGGCCGGAATCGCAGGCGGGGTGAATCGCAGGAGGTTGCACAGGCCCGGCAAGGAGCGATTCCGGCGGTCGCTCCACGGTTGGGGAGGCCCGCATGGCTGCGGTTGCACCCCATTGGCCCGTCCGGAAGGATTATAGGCGGGCCGGGTGAAACCGCGGAGTCGGGCGGTTTTGTGGCCGGTGGGGCCGCCGGCAGGCGAACGCGGGGTCGGCCGTGCTCCGCCCGACGCCCGTTTCGCCCGACGCCCGTTTCGCCCGACGCCC
>SXWA01000264.1 GCA_005791575.1 Planctomycetaceae bacterium | reverse complement strand
GGCACCTCCGGCAGGGCCAACAGCGTCACCGGTTCGTCCGGCTCGATCACCGTCCAGGGGGCCGTCGGCACCGAGATCGGAGTCAATGCCGACAGCTTCAACAACCTCGTCCAGCTCACCGGAGCGACCTTCTCGAGCACCAGCTCGCTGATCGTCGGCCGCGCCGGCACCGCCAACTATTTCGTTGTCGAGAACGGCAGTGTCGCCACCACCGGTCAGGCCCGCCTCGGTCTTGATGTCGGTTCCGACGCGAATCGCGCGACGGTGTCGGGTGCCGGGTCGCAGTGGACCGCAAACGGCACGGTGCGCGTCGGCGATGCGGGCAATTCCAACGCTTTGAAGATCGAGAACGGTGGTTCGATGACGGTGGCGGGCGTTGGCAAAAACCTCTGGATCGGCTTTTCCGGCAGCAGCACCGGCAACTACGTCAAGGTCGACGGTGCCGGCAGCGTGCTCAACGTGACGGGCCTCGGCAGCGAGGTGGTGGTCAGCGGATCGACGATGGGGAGCAGCAACCAGCTCATCCTCTCCAACAGCGGATCCGCCAACGTCAACTCGGTCCAGGTGGGCCCCGGCGGGGCCGTGTTCGTCGGAGGGGATCTAACCGTCAGCGCGGGGCCGGGTTTCCTCAAGAGCACCGCCACGATCACCGGCAACGACGGCGGGCTCGGCCAGGGGGGCGGGGTCATCGCCTTCACCCACAATGCCGCGAGCTATCAGTTCCCCAACGTGATGAGCGGTTCGCTCTCTGTGCTCGTCTACGGCACCGGCACGACGACGATCACCGGTTCGAACACCTACACCGGCACGACGGTCATCCAGGCGGGCGGCCTCGCCCTCGGGCCGAGCGCGAGCATCGCCTCGAGTTCGCAGATCGCTGTGGGTCCACTCGGGGTGTACGACGTCTCCGCGGTGTCGGGGGGCTATGAGCTCGCCGCCGGACAGTCGCTCTTCGGTGTCGGCACGGTGATCGGACCGGCCACCGGTGTGGTGGGCTCGGTCGTGGCTCCGGGCGATTTGCAGGGCGGCATCGGCACGCTCACCCTGCTCGGCGGCTTCACATTGCTCGGTGACCTGAAGATCGACGTCGATGGTTCGACGATCGACCTGCTCGACGGCTCGGCCGGCGGCCTCACGCTCGGCGGCACGGTGACGTTCAACGAGATGAGCGCCCCGGTCGGCGACCTGGTGTTTGCGAAGTATGCGACGCTCTCCGGTGTGTTCAGTTCGTTCTCCGGCATCCCGAGCGGCTACGCGATCGACTACAACTACCTCGGTGGCAACCAGATCGCTCTGGTGGGGGCCGTGCCGGAGATCGATCCGGCGTCGGCCGGGAGCGTGCTGGCCCTCGTCGGCGGGGCGCTCGGGATGCTCGAGCGGCGCCGTCGGCGCCAGGCCTGAGCGGACCGAGATCCCGGTGGCACGATTCCGTCCGGCCCGGTGACAGGGATTCCACCCCGTCACCGGGCCGCGGCGTTTTCCGGCCCGCGCTGGCAGGCTGTGGGCAAACAGCCTGCTGCACCTGACGGAGCGGGGCGCCACCCGCCGTGCCGCTGCCGCAGCGGGCGTCCCGCCGTATGATGCCGCCCATGGCACACACCCCCGAGCCGCCCCTCTATCTCCATGGCTACTCCCCCGCCGAGCAGCGGCGGCTCGTGGAGCAGGCGGAGTATTGGCGCGAGCACCTCATCCTGCCCGATCTCCCCTACCGGCCAGGCGAGCGGCTCCTCGATGTCGGCTGCGGAGCGGGGGCGGTGCTCGGCGTGCTCGCGGCGGCCCATCCGGGCCTCGTGTTCGCCGGGATCGACCGTGAGGCGCGGCAGGTGGAGGCGGCGCGGGGGCACCTGGCTTCGCTCGGCCGCGGCGACGTCGATCTGCGGGTCGGCGATGCGGCCCAGTTGCCCTGGCCGGACCGGTTTTTCCACCACGCCTATCTGATGTGGTTCGTCGAGCACGTGCCGCGGATCGAGCCGATCCTCCGCGAGGTGCGCCGGGTGCTCGCCCCGGGGGGCACGATCACCGTCAACGAGACCGAATACGAGTCGTTTCACGTCTGGCCGGAGCACGACGACTGGGAGTACCTCGAGCAGGCGATGTTCCGCCACTTCCAGGCGCATGGGCAGGCCCACGCCGGCCGCCGTCTCGGCACGCTCCTCGTCGAGGCGGGGTTCACCGACGTGACGAGCCGGTTGGTCGGCTTCCACTTCTTCGCCCGGCCGGGGTGCGACGCCCTGCGCCGCCACACCCACTACACCGCCGACTACATCGCCCCGGCGATCCCCGAGTTCGTCGCCGCGGGGGCCGATGAAGCCCGATTGCGCCGCGGCCTCGACCACCTGCTCTCGATCCACGGCGATCCCCACGGCGCCTTTTCGCAGATGGTCTACCGGGCCCGTGGCCGGGCCTGACAGCCCGTGGCCAAAGTCCATCCCTGGCCTTTGGCCACTCGAAAAGCTGCGCTTTTCACGGGAGTTGCACTCCCGGCACCTCATCCATGAGGTGCAGCAGGCTGTTTGTCCACAGCCTGCTGACCGCGTCGGCCCGCACACGCACCATGGCACCGACCGCTCCCTGTCCACCGCCGTCAGCCGCCGGGTGAAGGTCGCCGGCTACCGGATCAACCGCTTCCACGCGGTGGAGAATCCGCACAGCTACCAGACGAGCCGCGGGCTGCCCGGGGTGGCGGCCACGCAGCGGCCCACCTTCTCGCAGCCGCGGTTCGCGCTCATCGTCCACCGCGACGGCCACGAGCTGTTTGCGAAGATGTTTCAGGCGATGTTCGTGGCGGTGGGGGTGGCGCTGTTGGCCTGTTTCATCAAGCCGATCCACGTCGATCCGCGGTTCGGTCTCGGGGTGGGGGCGTTGTTCGCGGCGGTCGCCAACAGCTACCTCGTCAACGCCGAGATGCCCGACGGCGGGGAATTCTCCCTCGCCGACGTCATCAATCTGCTCGGGATCGTCACGATCCTCGTCACGCTGGCGGAATCGACGATTTCGCTCCAACTCTTCGAATCGCTCGACCAGCCGGCCCTGTCGCGGCGGCTCGACCGGGTGACGTTCTGGACGATCCTCGTCTGCTTCGTCCTTTCGCTCCTGCTGCTCCTCTGGCCGTCGGGCATGGTCTGCCGGCCGGGGGGATCGGCGGGGAAGAGCCTCAACGAGGCCCCGCGGGCGATGCTGCCTCGGGGGGGAGGGCGAATCCCGCGGTCGCCCGATCGTGGAAAAAAGGTGTCCACCCTTTTTGGTAGTCTTCCTCCCCATGTCTGCCCCGTGCCGTAGTGCCGCTGCCTATGCTGCGCCGGTCGCCGCCTTCCTGGCGGCGCCCGACGACATCGTGCTCGCGCCGCTGTCGGCGCCGCAGGGCTTTTCGCTCACGCCGGAGCAGCTTTCGGCGTGGCGCCTCCAGCTGCCGGTGCTGCGCGGGGCGCTCGTGGGGCTTGCGCTCGATGGATCGGCTCCCGCGCCGTGGATCCACCTCGAGTTCGACATCCCGCGTCTTGGCCGGCGGGTGGATGCGGTGCTCGTCACGCCCGCATGCGTGATCCCGATCGAGTTCAAGGTGGGGGCGAAGAAGTTCGAGCGGCTCGACTACGAGCAGGCCTGGGACTACGGCCTCGATCTGAAGAATTTCCACGCCCCGAGCCACGCCGCTCCGATCTTCCCGATCCTCTGTGCC
>SXWA01000263.1 GCA_005791575.1 Planctomycetaceae bacterium | reverse complement strand
GCCCGCACTGCCCGGAGTGGCCGCGCCACCCGCGGCGATTGCGCTGGCCCCGGCTGGATCGGCGGCTGTCGTCCTGGCGCCTGCCGGACCGGTGGCCGCATCGTCGGGTGTGCGCCAGACTGCGGCACTCGAGCCCACGGTGCCGGCGCCGCGGCCAACGCCGCGGCCGGCGGCAACCGCGCCGTCGCCTCTGTTGACGGGGCCTGCTGCGTTGCGGCCGAGCGCCCCGGGCCAGCCCACGCCGGTGCCTCCGGCACATCTCGAGCCGACCCCGGCCGACGTCGCGCAGCCGGCCGTTCCGCCTGCCGATCCCTCGGCCATCGTCCCCGACGGCACACGGAGCGTGCTCGTGGTCGGCGAGGAACCGGCACCCGCTGCCGCGGAACCTGCCGCCGCTGCGACGATCGAATTGCTGCCGGTTCCGGAGCCGCGCTGACGTCGACGTGGATCGCTGCAGCCGGCCCAGTGGCCGCGGGTCAGGTGAGGGGGTGGAGCCAGTTGCTCACCCTTCGTGTCGCAGGTGGCGAAGACGAGGATCGGGGGCATCACTGGATCCCCGACGGGGGCAGGATGCCGGGAGCGCGTGGACCGGACGGTTCCCCACCGGAGTGTACGAGCCCGCCGGTGCCCCGTATAACGGGCCGGCGACGGAGCCCGCTTCTGCCCTGTCTTGTTGGTGTCGATCGTCATGCACACCTTCTCCGACTTCGATGCCTGGGGGGACGCCGTCCGTGGAGCCAACCTCCGGCTGACGTGTGATGCCGTCGAAGAACCGATCTGGCAGTTGAGCGCCCGCCCTGTCGACGACGTGGTGGTGCAGGTGGCCCGCGAAGGGGGCGGCAACCTCTGCTACGGCGGCAACCTCCACCCCGGTCTCACGCTCTTCATGCCGGTCACCACGGCCGGTCACTACGTCTGCAACGGCGAGCGGCTCGACGAGCAGTCGATTCTCGCCATCCCGCCGGGTGCCGACTTCCGCATCTACGTCCATCGCAAGGCGCACGCCTGGTGCTCGGTGGCACTCCCACCGGACCGCTTTCCCTGGTTCCCCGAAACCACCGGCATGCCGCGTGACAGCTTCCTCATCCGTCCGCCCGGCGACACCGTGGCCCGGCTTCGCGACCTGATCAGGCGCGCTGCCCTCGTGCCGGCGCTCGACGAGCCGGCGACACCGGCAGCGACCGTCGCGGCCCGCGCGCTGACGGCGGTGGCGACCGCCTGCCTCGATCCGCGGCCGAGGATCCGCCCGGCTCCCGGGAGGCCGCAGATCGACCGGTGGGGGATCATCCGCGGCGTGCACGATCTCCTCGACCGCGGAACGGTCCCGCGGCCGACGATTGCCGAGATCGCGACCATCGTCGGGGTCAACGAACGCACCCTGGCACGGGCGTTCCACGAATCCTTCGGGGTCAGTCCGCGCGTCTACCTCCAGTTGCGCCTCCTCCACGACGTGCGGCGGACGCTGCGCAGGGCGGACGTCACCACGATCGCCCGCGTCCTCACCATGCACGGCGTCTGGGATTTCGGCCGCTTCGGCATCCGCTACCGCCGTCAATTCGGCGAGACGATGTCGGAGACCGTGGGGCGGCGGCGCGTCGGGGGGAGACGCTGACGACCGACCCCGGCCGTTGGGCTCATGCCGGGCGTGTCGTTCCGCTCGGTGCCGCGGCTTCGTAGAGCACCGCCATCCGCACCAAGCCAGCCCCCGTGACACCGAGCTTCTTGGTGATGCTCTTGCGGTGGGTCTCCACCGTCTGCCGGCTGATCCCCAGTTCGTCCGCCATCGCCGCCGTCGACAGGCCCCGGCCGATCCGCCTGAAGACGTCCATCTCCCGCGGACTGAGGCTGCGCTCGACACGCTGGTTCGTGGTGTCGCGCCCGAGTGAGGCAAGGACCCCGCTGATCGCCCCGCTGACGCCACGGGCGCCGTCGTCGATCCCGACGACGGCATGGACCGGGTCGTCGTCGAGGCGCTGGCGTCGTTGGATCCGCTCACGGGAGGTGCGATTGGCGATCAGCACCACACGCGGGATCCGCGTTGCACAGGCCCACTCGGCCAAGAGGGCCAGACCGCAGCCGTCGTCAAGATCGGGGTTGAGCACCACCAGATCGGGCAATGACATGCTGCATGCCCTACGCGCATCGGCCACGCTCGTGGCGGTCGCCGCGACCTCGATGCCCAATGGCCCGGCGATCATCGCCGCCAACAGGTCCGCGAACGCGGTATGGCTGTCGATCACCACCGCCACGGGGCGCCTCTCGGCGGGTGGCCGTGGCAGCCTCGATCGGCGGTATTCACCGACCGCCGCGCCGGTGCGTTCCTCCGCCATCCGTTCGCCATTTCCGCGGTCCATACGGTCACCTCTCCGCCAGGAGCAATTCCGGTGACCCCGACCGCCCGCGCGGCCGGCTCGATCCTCTCCCGAGAAGACTGGTTTTCGGCAAACGGAGTGGAACCGGCAATGCGCAATCGGACAAAAAGCGGGAGCCACCTCGTTTCGGGGCCGGCCCGCCCGCGCTGGGTTTTCACCCGCCGACGGTGCGGGGCTCAGGGCGGGGCATCGGTGGTCTCCGACGGGAGGAAGGGCTCCGGTGTGATGCCCACGCGGACGTGCGCCGGATCGGCGGCGGCACGGAAGGCGGCGGCCACCTCTCCGAGCGGGAACCAGGCCGACACGAGTTCGGCGAATGGATGGGTGCGGTGGTGGCGTTCGAGGAACTCCACCGCCGCGACGAGATCCTCGGGGCGGTAGTTGTGCAGCCCGCGGATCGTGAGGCAGCGGCGCACGATCCCCTCGAGCGACACCGGCACGTCAGGCGCCGGCGACACCGACCCGACGAGCACGATCGTGCCGCCGACGCGGAGCGACTCGACACCGGCCATGAAGGCGGCGTTGCGGCCCGAGACCTCGATGACGGCGTCGAGGCCGCCGGGGGCGATCGCCGCCGCCGCGCCAGCGCAGTCGTCGGGGGAGACCGCCCGGGTGGCACCGAAGCGCAGCGCCCGTGCGCAGCGCCGCGGTTCCGGGTCGACGGCGATCACGGTGCCACCGCCTGCCGACACCATCGCCGCAGCGGTGAGCCCGAGCATGCCGCAGCCGAGGATCCCCACCACCGCGCCCGCCAGCGGCCCACAGGCGGCCACGGCGCCGGCAACGGTCGCCGTGGCGCAGCTCGCCGGGCAGGCCACCGCCAGGGGGAGGGCGTCGTCGAGGGCGACCACCTCGGTGCCCGGCGCGAGGAGGCAGTGGCCCGCGAGCCCACCCGTGAGCAGGTGGCGCCCCTCGGCCCGCTCATGGCCGTACTTCACTCCGCGCCGGCACTTCTGCGGCAGGTGCCTGCGGCACGGCTCACAGGTCCCGCAGGCGGCGACGATGCCCCAGGTCACCCGGCTGCCGATCGCGAGCGGTCGCCCGCGGCGGTCGTGGACCGGGCAGTCGGGGGCGCTGGCGACGATCTCGCCGACGATCTCGTGGCCGAGGATCGTCGGCGTCGCACACGTCCGCCTTCCCTCCCAGGTGTGGAGGTCGCTGCCGCAGACGGTCGCGCCAAGGACGCGGACGAGCCGCTCACCGGCTCGGATCGCGGGCACGTCGTAGGTGCGCCAGACGAACGCGCCCGGGGTGCCGTCGTAGATCGCGGCCACGCCGCGGCCCAGGGGATCGGATCCCGTCGTCATCACGCGCTCTCCGTGGCTGCCGTCGGTCCGGCCGCCGTCCGCCGTGCGAAGAACAGCCAGGCGCCGAGGGTGCACGCCGCCAGCAGTGCCGTTCCGGTCCAGCAGAGGGAGACGAAGAACGGGAGGTTGCCCGCTCCATCGACACCCGTCAGACGGAGGGCGAGGACGGCGACATAGCCGAGGTACCCCAGCGCGTCGGCGACGTACATCAGGAAGCCGACGTTGCCGCGCGACCTGGTCATCGCCAGGAAGCGCTCGAAGACGGTCGTGTGCACCGCGACGTAGGGGAGGTAGGTCGCCGTGCCGAGGAGGATCATGAACGCCATCGGACCGAGCAGACCGGCGGCGTGGCCGAGCAGGGTGGCGGCGAGCAGCACGGCCCCGGAGAGGCAGACACCCATAGAGGTGAAGAACGCGGCGCGGTTGCCGGTGACCAGCACGGTGAGGCCGTTGACGACCGTCACCGCGAGCGCGACCCACAGCTCGCTCACCGTGTAGAGCCGTGGTGCCGCCGTCACCCCCAATCCGTGCCAGAGCTGGGGAGCGAAATCGGCACGCACACTGCGCAGCACCGTGACGATCACGTACACCGCGACGACGAGATTGAGGCCGGTGGCGTAGGTGCGGTAGAGGGCACGGCGCTCGGCCGGTCCGAGCGCCGCGCGGGCGGTGCGCGACGCCTCGTCGAGCGGACCGGGGGCCGGGGTTCGGGCGAGGATGATCGTCGCGATCACCAGCGGCGGGGTGAAGATCGCGCCCGCGGCCGCCGGCATCCACTGTTCGCTCACTCCGCGCTCGAGGAGCCAGGCGCCGACCGTCTTCATCACCCCGTCGGCGACGATGAAGCTCGTGCACAGCCCGGCGACGAGGGCCTCGGTGCTGCGGCGCCCCTCGAGGAAGCCGAACACGAGGCCGAAGGTCATTCCCAGGCAGAGGCCGTTGATGAACGGCCCGACCGCAGCCCAGGGAAGGGGGAGGAGCCCGAGGAGCACCAGCCCGCATTCGGCCGCGCCCACCAGCCCCAACAGGGTCGCAGCCCGTCCTCCCGGCCGCATCGCGGCGATCACCGGAATCCCGACGAACTTCGAGATCGTGTACCCCGCGACCTGGGAGAGAACGAGGATCTCCTTGACCCCCATCCCCCACGGGCCGATCTGGGCGAAACCCGCCGCGGTGAACGGCTTGCGGAATCCGTAGACGGAGAAATAGACGACGAAGGCGGCCGCCATGGCGACAGCCTCCGCGGTACGCGTTGCTCCGCCCCCTCGTCCGCTCGCCACGCTCGGCCTCCTCGTGCGGGGGGCATTGTAGCGGGCCATTGGCAGCCGCCCGGACCGCGGATTCAATGCTCTGGTCCCCGGAGCATGCCGCGATGCATCCCCCCGCCACGTTCGAGACGATCCGCGATCTGTTCGCCCACCGTGGCGACTCGGAATACGGCGGCGAGGCGGTCACCCAGTGGGAGCATGCCGCCCAGGCGGCGCTCCGCGCCGAAGCGGAGGGGGCGGGGCCGGCGCTCGTCGTCGCCGCCCTGCTCCACGACGTCGGTCATCTCCTCCATGGTCTTCCCGACGACGCCCCCGATCGCGGGATCGACGACGTCCACGAGCGGCGCGGCGCCGACTGGCTGGCCCGCTCATGGCCCGAAGCGGTGGTCGCGCCGGTGCGGCTCCACGTGCCCGCCAAACGCTACCTCTGCGCCGTCGAACCGGAGTATCTGGCCGGCCTCTCGGCGCCGTCCCGGCAGAGCCTGGCGCTGCAGGGGGGGCCGTTCACCGCGGTGGAGGCGGAGGCGTTTGCCCGTGAGCCGTTCGCGCTCGATGCGGTGCGCCTCCGGCGCTGGGATGACGCGGCGAAGGTGCCGGGTGCCGCGCTCGTGCCGATCGAGCATTTCCGACCCCACTTCGCCGCGCTGGCCGGTGGGGGGCGCGGATGAGCGGCGCGCACGTCGGCATCGTCGGGGCGGGAATCGTCGGGCTCTCCCACGCGCTCGAGGCGGTCGATCGCGGGCAGCGGGTCACCGT
>SXWA01000262.1 GCA_005791575.1 Planctomycetaceae bacterium | reverse complement strand
CGACGAGTGCCCGGCCGACGGCGAGTATCTGCTGCTCACCGCCGGAGAGCGTGCCCCCCATCTGCCCGAGCCGCTGGCCGAGCAGCGGAAACAGCCCGCAGACCTCGTCGATGTCGCGCCGCACGGCGGCACGATCCGACCGGGCCTGCCCTCCGAGTTCGAGATTCTCCCGGACCGAGAGGCGCGGAAAAATCCGCCGCCCCTCCGGCGCGTGGCCGAGCCCGAGCCGCATGATCTGGTGGACCGGCAGGCCGACGAGGTTCTGGCCGTCGAAGGTGATCCGGCCGGACCGTGGCCGGACCACACCGGAGATCGTCAGCAGCAGGGTCGTCTTGCCGGCGCCGTTGGCACCGATGATCGCCACGAGTTCGCCGGCATCGATATCGAACGACACCCCGTCGAGCGCGCGGATCGGCCCGTAGGCTGCCCCCAGATCGCGGACCTCGAGCAATGCCATCGCTCACCCCTCGCCGCCCAGATAGGCCTCGATCACCCGCGGATCGCGCCGGACCTCGGCCGGGGTGCCCTCGGCGATCTTCACCCCGTGGTCGAGCACAGCGACCCGGTCACTGACCCGCATGACGACGTTCATGTGGTGCTCAATGAGCAGCACCGTGAGGCCGCGATCGCGGAGGCGCTCGACGAGATCCGCCAGCTCGACGGCCTCGGCGGGGTTCATTCCCGCGGCCGGCTCGTCGAGCAGCATGAGCGCGGCCCCGGTGGCCATCGCGCGGGCGATTTCCAGCCGCCGTTGGTCGCCGTAGGGGAGCTCGCCGGCGATCCGATTGGCCGAGGCTGCCAGACCGACGAAGCGCAGCGCCTCGAGCGCCCGGGCCTGCGCCACCTGCTCCGCCCGCCGGGTCGCGGCGGTCCCCAGCAGCATGCTCGGGACCCCTCCCGGGATCGTCCGGTCGAGACCGACGAGCACGTTCTCGAGCACGGGCATGTTGCGGACCAGGCGGATGTTCTGGACCGTGCGGGCGATCCCCGCGCGGGCGACCACGTCGGGAGCGCGGCGGCCGCGCCGCCAGATCGCCGCCGACCCGGCCACCCCCAGTAGCCAGCCGGCGGCGAGCCCGAGCAATCCGCGGCGCCGGATCACGTCCTTGCCGCGTGCCAGCCTGTCGAGGACAGCCTCCGGCACGGGCGGCATGGCGACCGCCGCCGCCCGGTCGGCGCCGGCGTCCGCGCTCTGATCGAGGTCGCTGGCATCGGGCACGGTGCCGGGGCCCGCGCGGCGGGCGGTGACGGCGGCCTGGAGCAGGTCGCGCACGTGGCGCGCCTCGGCGAGATCGCGACGGATGGCGAGGATGTCGTTGCCGTCGGCACTCACCACCCGCCACTTGCCGGCCATCTGGTCAATCGCCAACTCGGCGCGGAAGTAGCCCCGGAGACGGGCCGCGGCCCCGGCCAGCGTGAACGGCTCGCCGGTCACCATGCCGCGCTGGATCACCGCCTGCCAGAGACGGTCGACGTCGACCGCCGCGGCCGCGAACAGCAGCCCCGTCAGCAGCCCCACCGCCATCGCCTGCCAGAACGTGCCCGCCGTGAACCCCCGCTGGAGGCGGCGACCCATGAACCGCACCGTCCCGGACGACGGCTGGTAGATCCCGCTGATGCAGTTGAAGGCGGTCGTCTTCCCGGCACCGTTGGGGCCGATGAGCGACACCACGCTGCCGGCCGGCACCTCGAGATCGAGCTCCGACACCGCCACCAGGCCGCCGAAGCGGATCGTGAGCCGATCGACATCGAGGAGCGGCGCGGCTCCCGCCTGGGGCCGGGGCTGGCTGGTCATGGCTGCCCCCCGTGGAGTTCCGCTGCCTGTCGGCGCGCGGGCACGAGCCCCTCCGGGCGGTAGCGCATCACGAGCACCAGCGCGACACCGAACACCGCCAGGCGCCAGCCGCTGAAGCTCAGCAGGCTCGACCCGGAGGGATTGATCTGCATCTCCTGGATCCAGGCATCGGCCCAGGGGGCGAGCACGGTGTCGAAGCCGACGAGGATCGCCACACCGAGCAGGGTGCCGGGGATGCTCCCCAGACCGCCGAGGATCACGGCGCAGAGCACCATGATGGAACGGTTGAAGTCGTAGGCGTTGGGGTCGGCGGTCGTGGAGAGGCTGCCGGCATAGAGGCACCCCGCCAGGCCGGCCACCGCCGACGACAGCGCGAAGGCCGAGAGCTTGACGCGTGTCGCCGATACCCCCATCGACGCCGCCGCCAGCTCGTCTTCGCGGACCGCCACCCAGGCCCGGCCGAGCCGCGACCGTTCGAGGCGCCGCATCGCCACCACCACCGCCGCGAGCGTGCCGAGGGCGAGGTAGTAGAACCAGCGCGGATCGATCGCGAAGGCGCGGCCGAGGTCGATCCAGCCGAGCGTGACACCGGCCCCCGGCGGCGGCACCGGATTGAGCCCCTTCATCCCGCCGGTGATCTGCTCGAGGTTCCGCAGCGTCACCTTCACCACTTCGCCGAAGCCGAGGGTGACGATCGCAGGTAGTCGCCCCGGAGCCGCAGCGTCGGTGCCCCGAGGGCGAGGCCGACCGCGGCACAGATGGCGGTGCTGATCGCGGCGGCGGGTGCGAATCCGATCTGGAAGGGGAGCATCGGCACCGTGAGGATCGCCAGCACGTAGGCGCCGATCCCGAAGAAAGCGGCGATCCCGAGGTGGACCAGGCCGGTGTAGCCCACCATCACGTTGAGGCCGAGGGCGAGGATGCAGTAGACGAACAGCGTCGTCATCTGCCCACCGAGCGCGCCGCCGAGGGGGGGCACGACCAGCGGTGCCACCGCGAGCGCCACCAGCGCGACCACGTCCCAGTGCTCCCGCACCCAGGCGGCGAGCGGCGACCGCGCGGCGGATGGGGAGGGTGCGGCCATCGCTCAGACCTTCTCCCGGGTACGCCGACCGAGCAACCCCTCGGGCCGGAACACGAGGATCACGATCAGGATGGTGAACACGATTGCCCCCGTCCACCGCTCTCCCACCAGGCCGGTCGAGAGCGACCGCACCAGTCCGATCACCAACCCGCCGACGACCGCCCCCGGGATGCTGCCGATGCCGCCGAGCACGGCGGCGGTGAACGCATAGAGCCCGTTCTGGAACCCCATCTGGAAGCCGATGGTGTTGATGTACAGGCCGTAGATCACGCTCGCGGCCCCGCCGAGGAAACCACCGATGAAGAAGGTGGCGGCGATCACCCGGTCGACGTCGATGCCCACCAGCGCCGCCGCGGTCGGGTCCTGCGACACGGCGCGCATCGCCTTGCCGAGGCGTGTCCCGCGGACGAGCACGGACAGCGCCACCATCAGCGGACCGACCACGAGGACGACGAGCAGATCCTTCCAGGAGAACTGGAGCACGTCGCCACGGAGGAGGTTCGTCGAGGGGAGGAGTTCGGGGAATGAGCGGTCGGCGGGACCGAGCCAGAACAGCCCGATGTTCATGAAGATGAACGACACGCCGATCGCCGAGACGAGCGGCGCGAGCTTGGGGGCGCCACGCAGCGGCTTGTAGACGATGCGGTCGACGGCGACGTTGATCACGCCGCAGAACAGGCCGCAGAGGAGGATCAACGCGACGATCCCCACCCAGGTGGCGGCCGGCCCCGCCGTCGCCAGGCCGAGCGCCCCGACCAGCGAGAGGGCCAGGCAGGCGCCGAGCATGATCAGGTCGCCGTGCGCGAAATTGATCAGCCCGATGATGCCGTAGACCATCGTGTAGCCCAGCGCCACGAGAGCCACCAACGCCCCGTTGGTGAGGCCGATGAGGCACTGCTGGAGGAGGAACTGGGCGGACACGCGGTGGTCTTCCGTGCGGGGGGCGTGAGGGGTCCGTCAGGGCAGGGTCGGGGCGGGGGCTGCGTCCGCGGCCGGCGCGGGAGACGACGGGGCCGGGCCGGGGAGGATGTCGGCTTCGTCGAGCACCTCCTCGAAGACGAAACGGCCGTCCTTGACACCATTGACGGTGAGCGTCCGTAGCGTCGTGTCGCCGTTGGCGTCGAAGCCCCAGTGGCCGAGGGCGCCGTTGAAGTCGCGGATCGCCAGCGCGGCGTCGGTGATCGCGCGCCGATCCTTGCTGCCGGCGGTGGCGATGGCATGGAGGGCGACGCAGGCCGCCTCGTAGCCGTACACGGCATAGGCCTCGGGCTCCTCGCCGTACCGCTTCTTGTAGCGGACCACGAACTCCCCCCCCTTCCCCTCGAGCCGCTCCGGGGGCAGCCCGCCGAAGGTCACGAAGCAGCGCCCCTCGAGGTTGGTGGCGCCGGCGGAGTCGATGAACACCTGCTCGAGGCAGCCGTCGGGCACCATGAAGTCCGCGAGGATCCCCGCAGCGGCCATGTCCTTGGCGAGTTGCCCCCCCTTGCTCTGCGTCGTGCCACCGAAATAGACGAGGTCGGGCTTCGCTGCCTTCACCGTCGCCATCAGCGACTTGAACTCCTGCGCCTTGGCGTCGATCGAATCGTGGCCCAGCACCTCGACCCCCAGTTCTCGGCAGCGCTCGTCGAACAGGTCGGCGATCCCTTTCCCGTAGACCTCGTTGTCGTCGAGGATGTACACGCGCTTGACCCCCCGCTTCACCGCCCAGTCGGCCGCCATCGGCCCCTGGAGGTCGTCGGCGGGCACGACCCGGGCATAGTTGCGCCGCCCGGTGGGGCGGTAGACATCCGGTTCCCCCGGCATGCCCAACCCCGGCTTCGTCAGCCCGACCGCGGTGTTGGCCGGCGACACCATGAGCAGATCGCCGAGGTTGAGGATCGGCATCGACACCTTGGCCGCGCCGGAGTTGAAGGTGCCTATATAGGCGCAGACATCGGGGTCCTGAAGTGCGCGGCGGGCGTTGGCCGCCTCCGCCTCGCTCGTCCACTGGCCGGCGGCGGCGGTTGAATCGTCGAGATCGAGGTACTCGACCCGGAAGCGACCCACGCGCCCCCCGACCTCCTCGATCGCCATCCGGATCCCGCGCACCAGCGTGTCGGACTGGTGCTTGGCCGACCCGGTGCGCGGCAGGCTGCTGACGATCCGGACGAGATCGGGATCCGCCGGCCGGCAGCCCACCGACACCACCGCCACGAGCAGGGGGAGGAGCCGGTGGATGCGCCGCGGCGAGGGAGCCATGTGTTGAATGTAGAACCGCTGTTTTCCCGCCGCAACGGCCACTCCCGGCATCCGGCCGGGGGGTGGATTCGCAGCGCCCGGTCCGCCATCGCCTCCTGCCGTCAGCCGCTCCCCGCCCCGGGTCGGTCGGATCCTCCACCGTGCGCCGGTGGCGCCAGCGGGTCGGGGGGAATGGCGCTGCCGCAGCGCACCAGGCGCCAGGCGCGGTGCGGCCGGGCATCGCGGAAATCCTCCGCCAGGGTCTGCTTCGTGATCTCGCGCACCGTGTAGTCGGCCGCCAACCGATCGGCGTCGAGGTGGAAGCGGCGGGCATTGGTGGAAAAGTAGACGACCCCGCCGGGAACGACGTTGGCCGCCACGAGCGCGAGCAACTCGGCGTGATCGCGGGCCACGTCCCACGGCACTTCGCTCCGGGCCGAGCGCGAGAAGGTCGGGGGATCGACCACGACCAGGTCGAACGGCGCCTCGCCGCGTCGGGCCCGGTGCGTGAGGTAGGCGCGGGCCTCGTCGCGCACGGTGCGGTGCCGGCCGGCATCGCGGAACCCGTTGCGCGCGAGGTTGGTCCGCGTCCATTCGAGATAGGTGTTGGAGAGATCGACGCTCACCGTGCCGTCCGCGCCGCCCGCGGCAGCATGGACGGAAAACGCCCCGGTGTAGGCGAACAGGTTGAGCATCCGCCTGCCTTCCGCCTCGGCGCGCACCAGCGCGCGCGTGGTGCGGGGGTCGCGGAACAGGCCGGTGTCGAGGTAGTCGGAGAGATTCACCTGGAAGACGAGGCCCGCCTCCGTCACCTCGACCACGGCCTCATGCCCGTCGACCTTCTCGTACTGCCCCCCTTCGCGTTGGCGACGGCGCAGCTTGAGGAAGGTGCGCTCCGGCGGCACGCCGAGTTCCGCCGCCGCCGCCTCGAGCATCCGATCGAGCCAGACCTCGTGCTCGATCGCGGTGCGCTCGTGGGGTCGCTCGAACTCCGCGGCGTGGAGCCACCCCGAATACCAGTCGATCACCAGGGGGATCTCGGGGATGTCGCGGTCGTACACCCGGAAGGCATCGGTCCCCTGCCGCCGCGCCCAACGCGACAGGTGGCGGAATCGCTTCGCGAGACGGCGGCGGAAATCGCCGATCTGGTCGGCGGTCGAGCGCCCTGCTCTCCGGCCGGGGACCGTTTCCTGGTCGTCCGGTGCCCCCTCCCCCGCCGGTGGCTGCCAGGGCGGATTCGCGCTGCGATGGGCTCCCGGCTCACCGTCGGGCAACGGTGGCTGCCCTGGAGCGGCGCCACCCGTGCCCTGGCCTGCCGCGGCGTCGGCGCTACGGGGGCGGATCTCCACCTCGAGCAGCCGGCAGGCGATCGGACCGTTGGAGAGCGGCACCCGGTGCGTGGGCCGCAGCCCGAGGTGGCCCGCGACCGGCGAGTCGGGGGCGAGGATCGCCGCCCGCCAGCCCCCCATGCGCTGCACGAGCCAATCCCCGAGCCGGCGGAAGAGCGCTCCGGCGCGGGGCAACGGCAGGCGTTCACCGTACGGCGGATTGGTGACGACCAGGCCGGCCGCCGCGGCGGGCAGCACCGCCTCGAAATGGCTCTGCCGCACCTCCACCACCCCCTCCACCCCTGCCGCCCGGGCGCTGGCGAGGGCCGCCTCGACCGCCCGCGGATCGAGGTCGCTGGCCTGGAAGCCCGCGGCCGGCGACGCGACCCGCGCCTCCATGGCCGCCACCAACCGTGCCGCCAGGTCGCGGTCGCAGTCGCGGAAACGGAAGAAGCCGTGCCCCTCGCGGCGGGCGCGCCACAGGCCGGGGGCCATGCCGGCGGCGATCGTGGCCGCCTCGATGAGGAGCGTGCCCGACCCGCAGAATGGATCGAGAAGCGGCTCCCCAGGCTGCCAGCCGGCAATCGCCAGGATCCCCGCAGCGAGCACCTCGGAGAGGGGCGCCTCCACGTCGCCGATCCGCCAGCCGCGCTGGTGGAGCGAGCGCCCGGCGGCGTCACGGAAGACGGTGGCGACGTTGCCGACGAGGTGGAGGGCGACGCGGAGCGTGGCCCCGCGCAACTCGACGCTCGGCCGACGACCGCTGGGGGTGCGGAGTTGGTCGACGATCGCGTCCTTGACGAGCTGCGTGGCGTAGAGGGAGTGCGTGGTGAAGGTGTCGTGGATCGCCGCATCGACGCGGAGGGTGTCCTTGACGCGCAGCTGCTCACGCCAATCGATCGTGCCGACTTCGCGGTGCAGGGCCTCGGGGGAATCGACGGTGAACCGGCCGAGCGGTTCAAGGACCCGGATCGCAGTCCGGCACTCGAGCACGGCGCGGTAGAGCGTCTCCTTCTCGCGGCCCGGCTCCGCCGAGAACTCGATCGTCCGCCTGCCGACGCGCAGATCGACCGCGCCGAGCGCCTCGAGTTCCCCCGCGAGCACCCATTCGAGCCCCTCGAGCGTGCGCGCCGTCAGCCGGGGCGGCTCGTCGGGCCGCGGCGCGGGGAGCGGCCGGGGCACTGGCACGACGGGAGGGAACGGGGGCGCGGGCATGGCCGAGGGACTTTCAGCGTGTGGGGACAGTCCGCGGAAAACCGCGGCAGCCGCCCCGTTGTACACGCGGCTGGCGGGGACCGCGGGCCCTTCCCCTGCCCCCCTGTTGAACCCCCATCCGTCGGCCGCGATGATGCCGTCATGAAGACACACCACCCGCCCCTGTCGATCCTGCTCGCTCTCCTTGCCTCCACCCTGACCGGGTCGGTCGTGACCCGCGCCGACGAGCCGGCGGCGATCACCCTTCCCGAGTCCGACGAGGGGCTCCCCGGGGTCGGCCCGATCCGCCGCTACGACTGGTTCCGGAACCTGTGGAAGGAGCGCCGCGGTGCGTGGGCCGCGCGTACGGCGGCCGACAAGCGCGCTCTCGTGTTCCTCGGCGACTCGATCACCCAGGGTTTCGGCGACGACTTCCAGGGGGCGTTCCCAGGAGCGAAGCTTGCCAACCGCGGCATCAGCGGCGATACCACGCGCGGCATGCTCCTCCGACTCGCCGACGACGTCCTGGCGCTCGATCCCGCCGGCGTGGTCATGCTGATGGGCACCAACGATCTCGAGGAGGGTGCCACTCCCGAGGCGATCGCCGCCAACATCAAGGCGATCATCGCGGCGATCGAGGCGAAGAACCCGCGCACGCCGATCGTCGTCTGCCAGATGTTTCCCAGCGCCACCGAGAAGAAGCGCCCCGCTGAGGCGATCAAGCAGGTCAACTCCCTGGTCGCGGCGGCCGTGAAGAACGACCCGCGCGTCCGCCTCGTCGACACCTGGACGTTGTTCGCCGGCCCGCATGGCGATGCCAAGGCGGAGGAGTTCCCCGATCTGCTCCATCCCAACGACGCCGGCTACGCCAAGTGGATCGCCGCCATCCGCCCGGTGCTCGAGACCCTCGATCTCGTTCCCGTCGCGGCCGACGATTTTCAGCCGGAGGCGGGCTTCGAGATGCTGTTCAACGGCCGGGACCTCACCGGCTGGGGCTACCGCGAGCAGAAGTCGCAGGCGCGGCACCTCGATCTCGACGGCCGGCAGAGCAGCCCCGACGGCCGCTACGTCGCCAAGCACGGTCGGATCGTCGTCACGACTCCGCCGGAGGGGCGCCGGGTCGAGCAGCTGTGGACGACGCGCGAGTTCCCCGGCAATTTCGAACTGCGCCTCCAGTTCCGTGCCACGCCGACGGCCGACAGTGGGGTGTTCATCCGCGCCCCGCAGCTCCAGTGCCGCGACTATCTCCTCGCCGGGCCCTACAAGGAACTGCAGCACTACAGGCCGCAGGACTGGAACGACCTCGTGGTGACGGTCACCAACGGCACCGCCCACTGCACCTGCAACGGCGAGGTTCTCGAAGCGGCCCTGGCCGTGCCCGCCAGCGGCCCGATCGGACTCGAAGGGGACTCGGGGCAGCTCGAGTACCGGCGGCTGCGGATCAACAAGCTGCCCTGACGGGCCACTGTCAGCAGGCCTCGACAGCGACCACGGCCTCCAGCAGCGCGACCTCCGCGCGGTCGAGGTGGCCGGAGTGGAGCGTGCGGCAAGTGTCGGCGGCGCGGGTCGGGCAGCCGAGGGCCTCGAGTGCGATGGCGACGTCGAGCACCTTGCCGCTGGCGCAGCGCCACACGGCGGAGGCCCGGTTCACGTCGCCCTGGGCGAGCGACGGAAAGCGCATCACCGTCTGCCAGGCGGGGGAAAGACCGGCGGCGACGATCATGGCACCCCTCCGCCGCGACCGCCCCCCGGCACCTCACCCCGCCGGCACGGGCTGGGGGAACCGGTCCTGCAGCGCCTGCACGGCGAGCGACTCGCTGCGCAGCGCCTCCATCGCCCGGATGCAGGCCTCGGCCGCGGGCAACGTCGTGATGCAGGGCACGCCATGGAGCACGCTGGCGGCGCGGATCCGCCCCTCGTCGGTGCGTGCCCCCTTGCCGCGCGGCGTGTTGAAGATGAGTTGCACGCGGCCGTCGATGAGCGAATCGAGGAGGTTCGGATGCCCCTCCTGGAGCTTCTTCACCACCTCCACCGGCACACCGGCGGCGGCGAGCACACGGGCGGTTCCGGCGGTCGCCACGAGTTCGAACCCGAGGGCCACGAGCTTGCGGGCCGGCTCGACCATCGCCTCCTTCGCCTGCGGGCTGGCGACGCTGATGAAGATCCGCCCGGAGCGCGGGAGCACCGTTCCGGCGGCGATCTGGCTCTTCGCGAAGGCGATGCTGAAGCGATCGGCGATCCCCATCACCTCGCCGGTGCTGCGCATCTCCGGCCCGAGGGCGATGTCGACGCCGGCGAATTTCACGAACGGAAACACGCTCTCCTTCACGCTCACGTGGGCCGGCAGCGGATCGGAGAGGATGCCCTGGGCGGTCAGCCCCAGCCCGGTCATCACCTTGACCGCGATCTTCGCGACCGGCACACCGGTGGCCTTCGCCACGAAGGGGACGGTTCGGCTCGCCCGGGGATTGGCCTCGATGACGTAGATGATCGGCCGACCGTCCTCGCGCTTCACGGCGAACTGCACGTTCATCAGGCCGACCACGCCGAGACTGCGTGCCAGTCCCGCCGCCGCAGCGCGGATGGCGGCGATCACGTCCTCGGAGAGGCTGTGCGGCGGGATGCAGCAGGCCGAATCACCGGAGTGGACACCGGCCTCCTCGATGTGCTCCATCACCCCGGCAATCACCACCCGGGACCCGTCGGCGATGCAATCGACGTCGACCTCGATCGCATCCTCCAGAAACCGGTCGATGAGCACCGGCTGGCCCTGCGACACGGCGAACGCCTCGGCGACGTAGCGGTCGAACTGCTGCTGGTCGTAGCAGATCTCCATCGCCCGGCCACCGAGCACGTAGCTGGGGCGCACGAGCGACGGATACCCGATCCGGGCCACCTCGGCCCGGGCCTCCGCCAAGGTGCGGGCGATGCCGCTGGCGGGCTGCTTGAGCCCGAGCCGGTCGAGCAGGCCGCGGAACTTCTCCCGGTCCTCGGCCATCTCGATGGTGTCCACGCTCGTGCCGAGGATCGGCAGTCCGGCGGCATGGAGGGCCCGGGCGAGGTTCAGGGGGGTCTGGCCGCCGAGCTGGACGATCACCCCCTCGGGTCGGATCCGGTCGGCGATGTTGAGGACGTCCTCGCAGGTGAGGGGCTCGAAGAAGAGGACATCGCTGGTGTCGTAGTCGGTGCTCACCGTCTCCGGGTTCGAGTTGACCATGATGCTCTGGAAGCCGAGCTCGCGGAGCGCGAAGCTGGCATGGCAGCAGCAGTAGTCGAACTCGATCCCCTG
>SXWA01000261.1 GCA_005791575.1 Planctomycetaceae bacterium | reverse complement strand
GTTCATTCCGCCGGCGCATCACCGATCTCCAATTTCACCCGATTGGCTTGGGTGTTCCCCGGGGCGTTCATTCCGCCGGCGCATCACCGATCTCCAATTTCACCCGGCGCGACATCGCCAGCCTGCCGAACATGCCGACGGCGCCCTTGGGGAGGCCGAGGAATTCGAGGTTCTCATACCACTGGGGCACCTCGGCGCCGAGTTTGCCGACCGCCGTGCCACGCAGGTCGAGCGACCGCAGCCCCTTGAGCTCCTTGAGCTGCAACAGACCGGTGTCGGTGATCGATCCACCGGCCAGATCGAGCGTGTGCAGGTCCTTGAGGGCCTCGGCACGGAAACCGACCAAGACCGCAAACGCGTCGTCGGCACGGGGGCCCCGTAGACGGATCCTCACCAGCTTGTCGGCGACATGCCCGAAATCCTCGCCGAAGCTCTTCCGCAGCCAGTCAGCCTCCTCCATCTCGAACTCTCCGCCGCGCTCGATCGTCTCCGACGCGACATCCTGTTGGTGCGAGTAGATCTCCACCTTCGAGGCGATCCACTCGAGCTTGCCAGCCTTGAACTGCACGAACTCTTTGGCCTCCTCGTAAGCCTTCTGGAGTCGGATGAAGGCCGCCGGATCACCACCGCGATCGGGGTGGGCCGCCATCGCCTTCGCGAGGTAGGCCTGTTTGACGTCTTCGGCCGTCACCGGCGGGAGAAGACCGAGGATCACCAGGCACTCCGGGTGATTGGGATCGGCCGACCGAGCGGGACGATTGTCGGCGGACATGGCACCACCTGGTGAACTGGGGGGGATGGGGAGATGACGTCGCGGAGCCTATCGCGCCCGGCAGTGGTCGCAAACGGCGGGGGGTCGCGACAGCCTTCCCCGCGTGTTTCGCCTTGATCGCGTCGCCGACCCGGCCTATCGTCGTCCCCGGCCGTCGGTGTCAAGGTGGGTGCCGCCGGTCCATCCGTGGTCGACAATGGCGGAGACGCCCGCCCCGCGGCCGGATCTGGGTATGGAATGCCAGGGAGGGCAATGACCATGCAGCGCTCGGCGCAGGTCGATGCGGGCGGCGCGATTGCCGGCCGCGGGACGAACCGCACGCGGATCGCCGCCTTCTGGCGGCGGCGCTGGATGCGGGAAGCAGTCCTGGCACTGGCGGTGGTCGGCGCGGCAGTCGGATGGCGGATGGTTGCCGGAGGTGGTCAGGCCGAGGCAAAACCCCCTCGGACCGCCCCACCAGCGGCCGCGGTCGCACCCCCCGCCGACGAACTGGTGGCGATGGTCAACGGTGCGGAGATTCGCCGTGGGCAGCTCGCCGCCGAGTGTCTGTCCCGGCACGGTCGGGCTGTCCTCGACTCGCTGATCAACAAGCGGATCATCTCCCAGGCCTGTCGCCAGCGGGGCATCGTCGTCACCGACAAGGACGTCGATGCCGAGATCGATGCCATGACCAAGCGGTTCAACGTGCCACGCGACAAGTGGATCGAGATGATCGGCCAGGAGCGGGGCATTTCTCCGCGGCAGTATGCCGACGAGATCGTCTGGCCGATGCTCGCCCTCCGCCGTCTCGCCCAGGGGAAGGTCGAGCCGACCGAGGAGGAGATTGCAGACCTGTTCGCCAACCAGTTCGGCCCTGCGGTCAAGGCACGGATCATCGTCAGCCGGTCGGGCACCGAGGCGGCATCGCTCCGCCAGCAGGCCCTGGCCGCGCCCGACGAATTCGGGGCACTCGCTCGTCAGCATTCGATCGACGTGGGGAGTGCCAGCGCCAACGGCTGGGTGCAACCGGTGCGCCGGCACACGGGGGAGCCGCGCTTCGAAGCGGTCGTGTTCGGTCTGGCCGAGGGGCAGATCTCCGAGGTGGTGCAGGTCGCCGACCAGTTCATCATCGTCAAGTGCGAGGGGCACCTGCCCGCGGCCGACGTGAAACTGGCCGACGTCCGCACCCAACTCGCCACCGAACTTGCCGAGCGCACCAGCCGTGAGACGGCGACGACGATGTTCCGCTCGCTGCGCGAGGCGGCGCGGGTGACCGACGGGCTCCCCGATCCGCAGGCCGCCGGCGGTGCCGCCGCCACGATCAACGACGAGGTGATCCCCCTCGATGACCTGCGCGCGGCATGCATCGAGCGGCACGGCGCCGACGTCCTCGAGATCCTCGTCTCACGGACGCTCATCAAGCAGGCGCTCGACCGGGAACGGATCGCCATCAGCCAGGCCGACGTCGATGCCGAGATCGCCCGGGCGGCGGAGAATCTCGGATTCCGCCAGCCCGATGGGCGGCCCGACATCCAGGCCTGGCTGGAACGCGTGACCCGCGAGCAGGGGGTTCCGCTGCAGCACTATGTCGAGGACGTCGTGCAGCCGACCGTGGCCCTCAAGAAGCTGGTTGGCAACGTGCCCGTCACACGGGAGGATCTCGACAAGGCCTTCCAGGCCACGTTCGGGCCCCGCGCGCGGTGCCGGATGATCGTCCTCGACAGCCAGCGGAGGGCCCAGGAGGTCTGGCAACTCGCGCGCCAGCAGCCCACGGCGGAGCGCATCGGCGATCTGGCCGAGCGCTACTCGGTCGATCCCACCAGCCGTGGTCTGCGCGGGGAGGTACCGCCGATCCAGCGGTATGGCGGGCAGCCCGCCCTCGAGCGCGAGGCCTTCGCCCTCCAAGCCGACGAACTCTCCGGCGTGATCCAGATCGCCGACCGGTTCCTCGTGCTGTTCTGCGAGGGCTACACCGAGCCGGCACCGGTGCGGCTCGAGGAGGTGCGCGACGAACTCTACGACGACATCCTCGAGAAGAAGCAGCGGATCGAGATGGCGCGCATCTTCAGGCATCTGCGTGAGGCGGCGGCCATCGACAATCATCTGGCGGGCACGAGCCAGTCGCCGGCACGCAGCGCCGTCGCCCCGATGCCATCCGTTGCCGACGGACTGCCGGCGGGTCTGCCCGAGCCGGCCACCGCGCGGGTGGGGAGTCGCCGTGGGCCGGCGCCGGCCGGGTCGGGGGTGGAGCCGGCATCGTTGGACGTGCCTGCCGCGGCCCGTTGACGGGGTGGCGGTGGGGCCTCGGCCCCGATGGCGGTAGACTCAGTGGCGTCCTCAGGCTGGCGGTACGCGGCCTGCTGCATCGCAGCCAGGCGATCGCGAGCGCCGCTCCGCTGATGGCCCCAGGTTTTTGCGTGGACGCCCCAAAGGGGATTGCCCTGCGCTGCCAGGAACACCGCCACCATGATCAATCCCGCAGACAACCCCTCCGCTCCCGACGCTGCCGCCGATGCTGCCGACCGGACCGCGGCCACGGCCGACGGGCCCACCGATCTCGTCGCCGACCGCTCGGCGGTCGCCCCGCTGCAGCAATTCCGCCTTGCCGACCGGGTGGCAACCCTGCCTCCATACCTTTTCGCGCGGATCAATCAACTCACCTACCAGCGGCGCCGCGCCGGGCACGACATCATCGACATGAGCATGGGGAATCCGTCGGATGCCCCGTCCCAGGCGGTGATCGACAAACTGGCGGAGGCCGCCAACGACCCCCGCAACCATGGCTATGCCCCGCCGCTGGGGATCATGAGCCTGCGCCGTGAGGTGGCATCACGCTACCTGAAGAAATGGGGTGTCCGGCTCGATCCGGAGTCGCAGGTCATCTGCACGCTCGGCTCGAAGGAGGGGTTTGGTCACCTCTGCCTGGCGACGATCGGCCCTGGGGACGGGGTTGTGGTGCCGGCACCGTCGTATCCGGCCCACGTCTATGGCGTGGCACTGGCCGGTGGCACCCCCCACCTGTTCGACACCACCGATCCGTCGCGCTACCTCTCCGACATCGCCCGCGCGGGGGAGACGCTGCGGCCGAAGATGGTGATCGTCAATTTTCCCCACAACCCCACCGCCACCGTCGTCGGCCCCGATTTTTACCGTGAGGTGGTGCGGCTCGCGCTCCGCCACGGGTTCATGGTGGTTTCCGACCTCGCCTATGCCGACGTCACCTACGACGGTTACTCCACGCCGAGCATCCTCTCCGTCGAAGGGGGCGATCGGGTGGCGGTCGAGTTCACGACGATGAGCAAGGGCTTCAACATGGCGGGCTGGCGCGTCGGTTTCTGCGCCGGCAATCGCGACATCGTCAAGGCTCTGGGGACGATCAAGACGTATTACGATTACGGCATGTTCCGCCCGATTCAGATCGCAGCGATCGTCGCGCTGCGCCACGGCGAGGCCGACGTCGAGGCCCAGGCCAAGGTCTACGAACGGCGTCGCGACGTGCTCTGCGATGGGCTCGCGCGGGTCGGCTGGACGGTGGCAGTGCCGAAGGCGTCGATGTTCGTCTGGGCGCGGATGCCCGAGCCGCTCCTGGGCCGGATGTCGAGCATGGCCTTCGCCACAAAGTTGCTCGAGGAGGCAGACGTCGCCGTCAGCCCCGGCGCCGGCTTCGGTACCGCCGGCGAAGGCCACGTGCGGATGGCGCTGATCGAGAACGAAGCTCGTTTGCGGCAGGCGGTGCGCCAGATCGGCCGCTCCCTGGCCGGCGACCTGAAGCCGTCGCTGACGGGCGGGTGACCCCCGCCAGTGCCGGATCGGTTGGTCAGGCCAGAGCCGGTCTCACTCCAGTTCGGGGAGCACTTCCTCGGCCGCTGCGGCCTCGCGGAGCTTTTCCAGGGCCTTCGCCTCGATCTGCCGGACCCTTTCCTTGGTCACCCCCAGCGCGGTGCCGACCTCCTTGAGTGTCTGCGGCTCATGCTGGTGGTCGAGACCGTACCGTCGGATGATGATCGTCTGCTCACGGGAATCGAGCCGATCGAGGAACCGGCCCACCTGGCGGAGGCGGTCGCTCTCCACCATCCGAGTCTGGTGCTCATCCGACCGGCAATCAGCCGCCGTCTGCAGCATGTCCATGTCGGCGGCCCGGAATCGCTCGCGCCGCCGATGCTCGTCGGGGATCGTACGGGAGAAGTTCTTCATGATCGCCCACGAGGCATACGTGCTGAACTTGTTGCCACGGGCGTAGTCGAACTTCTCCACCGCGCGGATCAGCGACATGTTGCCGTCGCTGACGAGATCGAAGAATCCATCATTCGCAGTCACCCGCCGCTTGGCGATCGAGACCACGAGACGGAGGTTGGAGCGCACGAGCCGGTTCTTGATCGCGACGATCTCGTCGTAGATCCGCTCGATCTGATCCATGAGCCGGCCGTTCGGCCGCTGCACGTCGAGTTGCTGCCGCAATTCGCAGGCCTTGTACTTCAGGTAGTTGAACCGCCTGAACAGCCAGACTTCCTGCTCGCGCGTGAGCAGCGGCACCTCGTAGAGGCTGGCCAGGTAGGCGGGCAGCCCCGACGGCCGCCGCACCTTGCGCGTGGCTTCGTCGGTGCCCGGGTAGGGCTGATTGACCACCTCCTCGGCGCTGCGTCGTGCGAACAGGGCGTTGGGGATGAAGTCGAGCGGGAGCTTCATGATATGCTCCGCCCGTTGGGCAGAGATCACCCGGTAAATGCTCGCCCGGCTGCGGCGGTAGCGCCTGGCGATCGAGTCGACCGATTCGCCGCGGGCGTGGAGTTGGTGGATCCTTTCGCAGGTCTCCGGCCGGAGGTTACCGCCGACGGCGGGAAAAACTTCGGCGCCGGGGTGCTCCTGGTCGTACTGCTTGATCGTGTAGCGGATCGTCTCGACGCTGCGGTTGAGCCGCCGAGCAATGCGCCGGTGAATATCGGCGGGGCAAGCGCCGAGGGTCGCCAGTCGTCTGGCCCAGGCGATGATCCGATCATGCTCGTCGGGCGTGAGCTGGCTGAACCGGCTTCCGCGTTCCACTCGCAGCGGGTTGCTTGCCACGAACCGCTCGACCGTGGTCGGCAGGAATCCCACCCGCCGCCGCCCCCCGATCTCGCGTGTCTCCGGCACCAAGCCGTGACAGCGCCACCGCGAGATCGTCTTCGTCGACACGTTGAACCGACGGGCGAGGTCCTCGATGGACAAGAGGCCGTCGGCATCGAGGGGCTGCTCGTCGTCGCTCGAGGACGATGATGAACGGGTGCTGCCCGGCTCTCCACCGATAACCGCATGGAGGTCACGTTCGCGGTCGAGAAAGCCCGAGTCATCGGCGAAGACCGCGCCGGACAGCGGAGCGAACCCTCCGGCCGCCTTTGAGCGCTCGTCATCGAGCAGCTGAACCAGAGAACCGTTCACGGTGGAACGCATGTCTTTTCCTCCTGGTCCGGCCATCCATCGCCGGAAAGATGAAGCTGGCAGTGCCCCTGCACACCACCAACCACGGTCAAAACGGAGAAACCGTCGCAGACAAAATCAGACGCCTCGGATAGGACCGAGGGTTCACGGGCCGTCTTCCCTGACGCCCGTCTGCTCCGTCACGGGTCGCCCGATTTATACGCCCCGCGGGCGGAAAAGTTCTGCGTGCCGGGGTGGTCTCTTGACGATTTTTCGAAACGCCATTTCAAGCCCACCCGATGGGCGGTGTGGAAATGCCACAAGCCATTGAATCCATTGTCTTTGTGGCCTCCATCGGCGCTTCTCGCGATGGGGGGCAGCGAAGCTTCCGACTAAAGAGTCCATTCAGTCTGGGGGGGCTGGAGAGGCAGACACTTGGTATCAGGGGCTGAGGCCCCCTTTTCCGGGGTGGTCGGAGGTGCCTTGACGGAGTCTCCAAACTGTGGGATTCTCCGGGCTTACCTTCACTGTCGAGCTGCAGACGTGTCCTCCGGGTTTCTTCCGGTGATCGGCGCTTCTCTGGGCCGTGGGGGTTGTGCCCGGGAGATGAGCGTTCCTGGGCACACGTGCTTGCTTCCCGGCAACCTTGCTTCCCGGCAACCTTGCTTCCCGGCAGCCTTGCTTCCCGGCAGCAATGCTTCCCGGCAGCAATGCTTCCCGGCAGCAATGTTTTCCGGGCAATGACGATGATTTTCGTGCTGTGCGCAATCAGCCGACCGCCAACGGGCGTTTGCCGCAGCCACAGTTGGGTTTTGATTCTGGTTTGCAGCTTGATGAACGGCGGTGATGGAGCGGCGGTGGTGTGTGCGACCGCTGATCGGTCGTAGTGCACGTCCATGCGTTGGCCGTGGACGCGGTAGCCAGGTGGCCGATGAGCGTGCGGACCAATCCCACTGGTCATCGGCCAGGTTTCAAAGCGTGATTCGAACGGGCCTGTGGTGGCGTGAGCGTCACCGCTGTCCCGGAGGGCGACGGAGACGGAAGCCATCGAGAAGCAGCATCGCATCAATGAGCAGATCCGGATCTCGCCGATCCGCGTGATCTCGGCAGAGGGGGCCCAGCTGGGCATCATCCCCACAGAGGAGGCTCTTGCCCGGGCCCGGGAATCCGGTCTCGACCTTGTCGAGGTGGCCCCCAACGAGAAGCCTCCCGTGTGCCGAATCATGGATTTCGGCAAATTCAAATATCAGCAGAAGAAGAAGCAGCACAAAACACACGTCCACCACACGAAGATCAAGGAAATCCGGCTCCGTCCGAAGACCGGCGACCACGACATCGAGTTCAAGGTCAATCAGGCCCGGGGCTTCCTCCAACACAAGGACAAAGTGATCGTGTCGGTCGTATTCCGTGGGCGCGAATTGGCCCACATCGACGAGGGTCAGCGCGTGATGCGGAACATCCTCGAGCAGCTCGATCCGGTGGGAAAGGTCGAGTCACCTCCCCAGCAGATGGGGCGGCGACTGGTCTGCACCGTCACGCCGCGTTGACCGCGGCCCCCACCCAACGTAGTCCACCCAACGCAGCCGACTCACCCACTGGCGGCAGTCCCGCCGATCTGAACCTCGATTCCGCCATCGAAACCGGAGCCTCCGCCATGCCCAAACAGAAAACCCACAAAGGAGTGCGGAAGCGTTTCCGGCTCACGGCCACCGGGAAGGTGAAGCACCGGCGTGCCGGTACGAGCCACCTTCAGGTTCGCCTCACTGCCAAGCGTCGTCGCAACCTGCGGGGCACCGGTGTGCTGGCGTCCGTCGACACCCCGAAGATCGTCGCCGCCTTGGGCAAGTACAGCTACTGACCGTTTCCCTGTGATTGCTTGCGGGACTGGGCTCGGTGTGGCCCTCCTCCCCGAGGCCATCAGCATCCCAATCCGCACCTGAATCCCCTCCGGATCCCTTTCCGGGGAACCCTGGAACTCCGAGCCATGCGTACCAAGAGTGTCGTGCCCCGCCTGCGGGCCAAAAAGCGTCTGTTCAAGCGGGTCAAGGGTTCGGTGGGCGGCCGCCGCCGGTTGCTCCGCACGGCGAAGGAATCGATCATCCGCGCCGGCGTGTTCGCCCGTCGTGATCGGCGGCGCCGGAAGCGTGATTTCCGCCGCCTCTGGATCGTGCGCATCAACGCGGCCGTCCGCGAACGCGGCTTGCGCTACAGCCAGTTCGTCGCCGGGCTGGAGAAGTGCGGTTGTGAACTGGATCGGCGGACACTCGCCGAGATGGCCGTCCTCGATCCGACCGGGTTCGATGCCGTCGTCGAGCAGGTCCGCGGCGCTCTCAATCTGCCTGCCCCTGCCGGCGCTGCCTGATGTGGCCTGCGGTGGGGTGACGGACCGCACGGTCTTTCGCGCCGCCGCCAACCGTGTCACCGACGCCTTGCGGGATGGTGAGGCGGCGGATCGGGAGAAGCGCCATCGCGGCGGCACGGATCGAGTGTCCGTCTGAAGCCGGCTCCAGAGCCCCGGTTCCGTCGTCTGTTCCTGAGGTTCACCGTCGCGTGGAAGCCGTGCCGCTGGATGCGTTCTTGGCCGAGATGGCCCGCTGCCGCGCGGATGCCGAGGCGATGCTGGCGGCGGCTGCCGACGGCGCGGCCGTGGAGCGGGCCCGGGTCGAGTTCCTCGGGGCCCGCAATGGCCGCCTCAAGGGAATCCAGAAGGGGCTCGGCACGGTGGAGCCCGCCGCTCGGCGCGATGCCGGCCGCCACTTCAACGACCTGAAGGACTGGCTCACCGTCGCGATCGCCGCCGCGCAGGATCGTGTTGCGGCTGCCCCTGCGACGGCGGAAGCCGCCATCGACGTCACGCTGCCGGGCACGCCTGTACCACTCGGCCACCTCCATCCGATCACGCAGACGATCCGCCGCGTGCAGGAAATCATGTCGCGGCTTGGCTTCGAGAGCGTGGACGGACCCGAGGTCGAGGATCAGTGGCACAACTTCGATGCCCTCGCGATCAGCCCCGAGCACCCGGCCCGTGACCCGCTCGACAACTTCTTCCTCCAGGTCGCCCGCGGGAACGACCCGCTGCTCCTCCGGTCGCAGACCAGCACGGTCCAGATCCGGGTGATGGAGCGGCGCCGGCCCCCGCTGCGGATCGTGTCGCTCGGCCGCGTCTACCGCCCCGACACCGCCGACGCCACCCACTACCCGATGTTCCATCAGGTCGAGGGGCTGCTCGTCGAGCCCGGCACCACCATGGCCCACCTGAAGACGACACTCCGGCTGCTCGCCTCGAGTTTCCTCGGCGCGGGGGTGCGGGTACGGTTCCGTCCCGCGTTCTTCCCCTTCACCGAGCCGAGCGTCGAGGTGGACATGGAGTGGGGTGGGCGGTGGGTGGAGATGGGTGGAGCCGGGATGGTCGATCCCGCCGTGCTGACGGCCGTCGGGCTCGATCCCGATGCCGTCTCCGGATTCGCCTTCGGCCTCGGTGTGGAACGGATCGCCGCCCGTCGCCACGGCGTGGCCGACATCCGCGACTTCTACCGCAACGACGTGCGGTTCCTGCGGCAGTTCTGATCCGCCCGCCCGGAGGCACCCGATGCTCGTCTCCCGCGACTGGCTGTCCGACTATCTGCGGCTCGACGCCCCGACCGAGGCCCTCGCCGAGCGCTTGCTGATGGCGGGCCTCAATCTCGAGGCCATTCATGCCGCGGGCAACGACACCGTCATCGAACTCGAGGTGACGAGCAACCGTCCCGACTGCCTCGGGCATGTCGGCGTGGCACGGGAACTGGCCGTGCTCCTCGGCCTGCCGCTGCACCTGCCCGATCCCCGTCCTCTCGAGTCGGGTCCGCCGGCGGACGTCGCGGTGACGATCGAGGACGCGGACATCTGTCCCTGCTACACGGCGCGGGTGATCCGTGGCGTGCGGGTCGGGCCGAGCCCGAAGTGGCTGATCGAGCGCCTGCGGGCGATCGGGGTCGAGCCGGTGAACAATCTGGTCGACGTCACCAACTACGTGCTCTTCGAGTGCGGTCAGCCGCTCCACGCCTTCGATCTGGCGCGGATCCGTGGCCGACGGATCATCGTCCGCCGTGCTCGCGAGGGGGAGTCCTTCACGGCACTCAACCACCGTGACTACCACCTCACACCCGCGATGGGGGTGATCGCCGATGCGGACGGTCCCGTGGCGTTGGCCGGTGTGATGGGCGGATTGGGCACGGAGATCGGCGCCGACACGGTCGATGTTCTGCTCGAGTCGGCCCAATTCGCACCGCTGGTGGTCCGTGCGGCGGCGCGGGGGCTCGCGCTGGCGAGCCCGTCGTCGTACCGCTTCGAGCGCGGGCCCGATCCGGCCGCCGTCGACTGGGCGAGCCGCCGGGCCTGCCAATTGATCGTCGAGATGGCGGGTGGCACCCTGGCCGCGTCCCCGGTGGCCGCCGGTCGCTTGCAGGCGCCCCAAGCGACGGTCCCGTTGCGTGGCGGGCGGGTGGCGGAGGTTCTCGGCATGGATGTCGACGACCAGCGGCAGCGAAACATCCTCGGTGGGCTGGGGTTTGTCGAGGCTCCCGCCGGTGGGACCGACTCCCGTTGGCTGGCCCCCACGTGGCGCCGCGATTGCACCCGCGAGATCGATCTCGTCGAGGAGATCGGCAGGATCGAGGGCTATGCGCACGTGCCCGACGAGGTGCCGCTCTCGGCCCGGCGTGTCGAGGTGGGGCCGCGCGAACGGATTGGGCGGGTCGCCACCGACCTGCTCGTCGGGATCGGTTTCTGCGAGGCCCTCACCAGGAGTGTCGTGCCGATCGAGGCGGAGACGACCGAGAGTCCCTGGACCACACGGCCGGCGCTGTCGATCGCCCCGCCGCTGGTCCGCGGAGCCGACCGCTTGCGACGGAGCCTGTTGCCGAGCCTGCTCGAGGCCCGATCGGGAAATGCAGCCGTCGGTGCGGGCCGAGCCGACCTGTTCGAGGTCGCACGGGCGTATCTCCCCACTGCGGCGGAGACGGCCGTCGATGGTCCGCTGAAAGAACCGTTCCTCGTATCGCTGGTCACGGGGGGCGACTTTCCGCTCGCCAAGGGGATCGTCGAGGCCCTGCTCACGCGGTTGCGGATCGGCGTTGAGGCCTGGTCGGAGGGGGCGGAGCGGGTCGAGTGGCGACCGGTCGATCTCGATCTCTTCACCGGCGGTCGGGCTGCCGAAGTGGTGCTCCACCGCGAGGGTCGTCAGCCCGAGCGGATCGCGGTGGTGGGGGAGATCGCCGTCGGACAGTTGGCGCAGCGCTCCCTCGAAGCGCCGGTGGCGGCTGCCGAGGTGCGGCTCGACTGCCTTGAATTCGCGATCGGCCGCGACGTCGTGCTGCGGGCGGCGAGCGACTCACCCGCAGTCCATCGCGACATCAATCTGGTGCTCGACCGCGCCGTGCCATGGGGCACCGTCGCGGCGGTGATCGGGGAATCGGGTGGCCCGCTGCTCGAACGGTTCCACCTCGTGCAGGTCTGGGAGGATGCCGAGCGGCTCGGGACGGGGCGCAAGAGCCTCGTCGTCGCCCTCGCCCTCCGGCCGCGCTCGGGCAGCCTCTCCGGCGAGGAGGCCAACACCGTCGTCGCCGGCATCGTGACGGCGTGTGCCGGTCGCTTGGGCGCCGAACTCCGTCGCTGACAGGGTCGGTGGCCGACGGGGAGCAGGATCTGCGACACGCCCGCCTGCGAACACACCCGTTCGCCCCGCTCCCGGGGCCCGGGAACGCTGCCGGGTCCGGGCGTCAGCGGTCAGCGTAGACCCGTGTGACCTCTTCCTTGGTGATCGGCGCGGGATGGTCGTCGCTGGTGAGCTGCACCTGCACACGCTGATCGCCGGGGCGGCGGCCGCGGACGCGGACGCGGTACACGGCCTCCTCCGCCGGCGCCAGTCGTGCGAGCGGATCGAAGGCGATCGCCAGGTTGTCGACGCGGTGGGGCACCGGGCCCTTCGCGGCCACCGGCTCGACGTCACCCAGTAGCGTGGCCACGAGGCGGACACCGCTGGCCGCCTTCGTGCCCTGGTTGGAGACGCGCACGACATACTCGGTGAGCCCGCCGATCTCGATCGGGTCCTCGCTGTCGGTCACCTCGAACGTCAGTGCCGCCAGCCCCTCGACCTCGATGGTGTGCACCGCCTGATCCGCCAGTCCACCGGCGGCCCGGGCCGCGGCCACGATCTTCTGCGGGCCGAGTTCGACAGGCATCACCACGAGTTCGACCGTGCCGGTCTCGGCGGCGGGCAGCTCCTCGAGGTTCCACAGCACCCGGTGGGTGCGCTCGTCATAGTAGCCGGCATTGTTGGTGCGGATGAACTTCAGACCCGGTGGGAGCTGGGCCGCCAACTCCACCTCGCGTGCCGGCGCTGTGCCGGCATTGGTCATCGAGAGGAGGCAGGGCGCGGGCCGCTGGAGGTAGCGCCGCGAGGGTATCTCGGCGGCAAGGTCGAGCGTCGGGGCGGTCACCTCGAGACGGATCTGGTTACTGACCTCGATCCCGCCATCGGCGCGGGCGACCATCTGCAGTTGATGGACGCCGGGGCCCGCTGTCGCCAGCTCGAGATCGATCGACCGCGACTGCCCGGGAGCGAGCCGGCCGACGTCGAACTCCAATTCCCGTCCGGCGCCATGCGTCATGCCCTCGGGGACCACCCCCTCGAGAACCACCCCCGTCGCCGTGCCGGTGCCTGGATTGCTGACGGTGATCACCAGCGGCATCGTGCCCCCGACGAGCACCGGTTGCGGGGTCGGCGCGGAGAGCGCCAGGGCGGGTTTCGTGGCCCGCGCCCGCGCGCCAGCCTCGGCACGGAAGGTGACACTGGCCAGACTTCCCACCTCCCCCTCGAGGGTCGGCATCAGCTCGACGGCCACGCGGGCCTGGGACCCGGGAGGAAGTTGACCGATCCGCCAGACGAGGTCACCGCTGCCATGGTCGCCAGCGGGGCTGGCCGGCGGGCTGGTGGCGACGAGCGAGGTGCCGACCGGAACGGTGTCGTGAATCATCACGTCCTGGGCGACGGCGGCGCCGACATTGCGCACGATCACCTCATACCGGCAACTCTGCCCCACCTGGACCTCACGGGGGCCTCGTTTCTCGACCGTCAGTTGCGGAGTCTGCACCCCCTCCAGTTGCGTTGGGCCGGGGCGCCCCTGGCCGGTAGTGACCGATCCGGCGGGCGTCGATTGTGGCGCCGCACCAATCGGCCAAGGCGGTGGGGCTGCCGGACCGGATGGCCCCAGGGCTGGGGCGGCAGCGAATGGTGACGCCGCGGCGGGCGGAGGCGACGGCATGTCGCCGGAGCGAGGGGCCGCATCGAGCGGAATCGGTGCCCCGGGATCATCGACCGGCAGATCGCGTACCGGCGGTGCCGGCTGCAGCGATGCCACGGTGTCGACCGTCCCCGGTGGCGCGGACGCCGCGGGTGGAGGATCGAGCGCCACGGGTTCACCGATCGCGTCGTGAGCTTTGGTCGGCAGGATGCCATCGGGGCCAACAGGTGCGTCGTGGCCGGTCGCCGCACGATCGTGTGGCACGCCAGCCGGCGCGGCGAGTGGCCCCGGCTCGAGGTCGGCCACGGGGGGAGGGTCGCGGGGGGAGGCGTTGAATGGATCGGGCGGGACGGCATCGCCGGGGGCCGACGAGAACCGTGACAACGGCCGGTCGCGCGTGGGGAAGGCGGCGGGCGGCATCACCGCGTGGGGTTCGAGGTCGGACGGTGGATCGGCATCGGCGACCGCCGCCAACGGACGGGCATCGGCGTCGGGATCGAGCCGGCCCGGCTGGTCCGGAGGTGGGTCGAGGACATGCGCCGGTGCGGCGGCCGCGGCCTGGGCAGCGTCGGCCTGGAGAGCCTGGGGAGACGATGCATCGCCCTCGCTCCCGGGCGGCTGCACGGGATCCACCACGATCGCCTCGCCGCTCGTCGGTGCCGCCTCGCCGCGGGCCATCGGCCGGACGCTGCCGATCGTCCAGACGACGATTGCCCCGGCGCAGAGGCCCGCGGTGGCCCCGAAGAGATACGGCCAGCGCAGACCACGCGGTGGGACCACGAGGAGTTGTCGCGAAGGTCGGTCGGCCATCGTCGGTGCTCCCTCCAGACTGCCGCCGTCCGGGCAGCAATCGCGGGGAATACCAAAGCCGGTGGTGACGGGAGAAGGGCAACCGCTGCCGGCGGCGTCATGCCAGTCCGGGAAGTCTGCGGAGATGGAAGTGAAACTTGCCCAGCCTGCCACCGTAGTTGCCTGCCCCGATGGCGACGAGGTCGGGGCCGGCGGCAGCGCGGATCCCGGCGGTCATCGCCGCGGCGACCGCAGCCTCGTCGGTGCCGTCGATCACGATCTCCAGCGCGCAGGCAGCCGGCGGCACCAAGTCGCTCGGTACCCGACCGATCAAACCCGGACAGAACGCCTCATTCGTGCTCGCCCGCAACCGCTGCGACCGGGATCCCACCTTGCTGCCGGAGCGGACGACTCCGCCGGGAAACGGCGTAATCACGCCAGGCTGTCGGTCGATCGCCTCCACCGCCCGTCGGGCCGCTGCCAGCGTCGGCTCGAGGCCCGGCCCCTGGAGGATCAGGTTCCCACCCCCCACCCCCTTCTCGATCCCTGCGGTCTCCTCGACGACGAACTCACCGTCCATCACCGGCACCCGCCAGGAGCGCCGCCCGGCGATGACCTTCGTCTTCTCGTAGCCATCGCCGAAAAACCGCACATGGGCGCCGAGCGGACAGCGTTCGGCGGCTGCCGGGAGTCCGTCGTAGACACTCACGGTGGGGCAGGTGAGCAGGCACTGCCCGGTCCGGTTGGCAAGCGCCCGGCCGACGTCGTCAGGGGTGAAGGCGAAGGCGAGGATCGCCATCCCGGGGCGTCCGTCGGGGGTGGCGTCGGGGGGCAACCACTGCTCGACGCCGACTTCGGCATCGCAGCCGAGCACACTCGTGCCGTAGCCGCAGGCTGCGGTGGCCGCTGCCATGAGCCAGTGCCGGTCGTGGGCCGTCACGATCAGACGACCGTAGCGGAGACGGAAAGCCTCGGCGAACGTATCGACGATCAGGGTGCCGCCGATGTCCAGTGTGCCTTCAATGTCCACGCTGCTGTCCACGGTGGTGTCCGCCCCGGGAGCAGACCGGTGGTCCAAGGTGGGCCGATCCCGGTCTCAGCCGGACCCTACCCGAGCCCGTCGGGGCGGTCCACCCAGCCGGGTTTTCCGGTGGACTCGTGGGGGGGCGTCGTGGCAGACTGTCTGTCGCAGCGTACGCCGGTTGTCGGGGTCCCTCGTGAACGAGGTGGGGGGGCGTCCCACCTCGCGCGGAACAGGCTCTCGGTCACCGTGCCGACGGGCAGCGGATTGCCGCCGATCGAGTTTCCGCCGCCGAACCGCCACGATCTTCCTTCCACCGCCGTCGATTCCCCGAGGAGCATGTCATGAACCGGCCCCACTGCCACCAGCCGGCCGCGGTCGGCGCCCCCGAGTTCGCACCCTGGCGGATTGCCCGCCTCGTCGCGAGCGCCGGCGTGGCGGCCTGCCTGCTGGCATCCGTGCCCGCCGTCCATGCGGACGACGCCTTGGATTCGGGAGTGGCGCTGGTGCCCGCCGACGCCGCGTTCGTCTCGGCCACGCTGCGAATCCGGGAGCAGGTGCAGCGTGTGCTCGGGAGCAACGCCTTCGCGGCCGTGAAGCGACTGCCGGCGGTGCAGCGTGCCCTCGACGCCCTTGAGGAGCAGAAGATCCAACCGGGCAGCCCACTGTCGATGGCGACGACGTTCCTCGAACTTCCGGAAAACAAGCAAGCGATCGAATTACTTTACGACATGGTGTCGACCGACACGTTCCTCTACGGCGAGCCGTCGTGCATCACGTTCCTCGATCTCTTCCAGAAACTCCAGCGTGCCCAGCAGGCCGCCGGCTTCCTGGAGATGGGCCGGGCCGGGGGCTTCGACGGTGCCGATGCCGGAAGTCACCGGGGCGCGGTGGTTCCCGTCCGCTTCCAGGTGGCGGAAGCCGAGGAAACCGGTCTCAGCGGGCTCCAGGCCCGACTCATTGCACAGACGTTGGTCGACAACGTCGAGTCGATCGTCATCCCCGATCTGGTGTGGGGCTTCCGGACCACGAAGCAGGCCACGGCGGAGACCCAACTCAAGCGGATCGAGGGACTCCTCAAGCTCGTCACCCAGGGGAATCCCGACTTGGCCCAGGCGCTGACGCGGAAGAAGGTCAGCGGCGGCGAGGTGATCGCGTTCACGGTCGACGGGGGGATGATCCCCTGGGGGGCGATCACCGGCGACATGGTGGAGGGGCTCGACGTCGACGGATTCGAGGCAGTGATCGAGAGGCTCCAGTCGCTCGATCTGGTGATCGCCATCGGTGTGGTCGGCGACCGGGTGGTGCTGTCGATCGGCGATTCCGCCGACCACCTCGACAAACTGGCCACGCCGGGAGACGGCAAGGGGCTCGTGTCGGTGCCGGCCCTCCAGCCGCTGCGCGAACACCGTAGCCGGCCGATCACGTCGATCTCCTACGTGAGCGAAGCGCTCAACAGACTGCTCGTCGGGAGCACGGCCGACATCGAGCAACTGGCCCAGCTCAGCGAGCAGATCGCCGAGCGCGCCGGGCTTTCCGATGAAGCCGGCGTCGAGGCGCGGCGCGGCCTGGAGAAGATGGCCGAGACGATCCGGCGGCAATTGCCGGTGGCAGGACCGTGGATGTCGTATGCGTTCCTCACCGATTCCGGGTACGAGGGCTATTCCTGGAACTGGTCGAAGAACCTGCCCCTCGACGGCTCCCGGCGCCTCGACCTCACCACCCATGCCGGCGGAGCGCCGCTGGCTTCCCTGGTGACACGGGTGAAGCACGACCCGGGCGGGTTCGACGACATGCTGTCGATGGCCGGGACGGCCCTGTCGTTCGCGCGGCGGCACGTCCTGCCCCGCATCGATGCCGGTGCGCAGGAGCGGGCCGAGGCATTCGAAGAACGACTGGCTCCGCTCGCGGGTCGGTTCACCGACATCATGCGCAAGAAGATCCTGCCGGCGACCGCCGACGGTCAGTTCGGCCTCGTGATCGACGGCAAGAGCCGCACGAAGCGGATCTCGACCATGCTGCCGGCATCGGCCGATCCGCTGCCGCTGGTGGAGCCGGCGATCACCGTGCGGCTCTCCGACCCAGCCCTCTTCCGGGAGGGGATGAGCGACCTGTTCACCCTTGCCGACGACCTCGTCGACCAGGTGCGTGCGGTGGAGCCCGGATCGATCCCCGCCGACTACCGGATTCCCGATCCCGAGAAGACCAAGGTGCCGGGTGGCATGGTGTGGTCATTCGCCCTGCCCGGTGCTGGGATCGACGACCAAATCCAGCCGGCGATCGGAATCGGCGACGAAGCGGCCGTCTTCAGCCTGCTGCCCAAGCAGGCGGGGCGCCTGCTCGTGACCACCCCGCTCGAGACCGGAGCCCAGTTGACGAAGTTCGAGGAGCCACTTGCCCAGGCGGCCGCCCTCGACGTGGCCGGCTTGATCGACGTCCTCGAACCGTGGCTGGTTTACATGGCGCGGTTCGGCTGTGTCCAGCAGCGCGAGGGGGAGGTGTCGGGCACGCTCGAATTGTCGGCCGACGACGAAAACGACCAGGCCCGCGACGTGCTCCAGCAGGTGAAGGTGGTGCTCGAGGCGCTGCGGTCGATCCGCGTCGCCGTCGCGGAGACGAGTGTCAAACCCGATGCCACGGTCACCCACTGGAGAAACGTCATTCGCGACATGCCCCGCGAGTGACGGATGGCGGTCAGCGCTCCACGGGCGCGATGCGGCCGCGGACAAGGATGTCGCCGCCGAGCAGATCGACCGTTTCGATCGCCAGCCCCGGTACGTCGCTGATCGCAGCCGCAGGATCGGCTGTCGCCGTCGGACAGTCGGTGATGAACACCCACGCCTCGTCGATGCCCCCGGCGGCGAACGCCGCGCGGAGCAGGAGCGGTCCCCCCTCGAGGAGCACGTTGGTGCAGCGGCGCCGGCCGAGCTCCGCCCACAGTGCGTGGAGCCGTTGGGCCGGATCTCCGGCCGGGCCGATCCAGACCTCGGCACCGTCTGCCCGTAGACCGTCTGTCCAGGCGGGATCGGCCGCCGGGCCGGTGGCCACGAGCAATGGCACCTCCCGGGCGGTCCGCACCAACCGCGCATCGCGGGACAGCCGCCCGCGGCCATCGATCACGACCCGGAGGGGAATCCGGGGGCCGGAGGGGCGGGGCGTGAGCAGAGGATCGTCCGTCAGGGCAGTGCCGCTGCCGATGACGATCGCATCGACCCGGCCCCGCAATGAGTGGACGCGTTCGCGCGACGTCTCTGACGACAGCCAGCGGCGCCCGGGTGGCGACTCCAGCCCACCCGCAGTTCCGGCTGCCCACTTGGCGATCACCCACGGTCGGCCCCGGGTGAGGAGACTGCGGTAGGGGCTCGTGAGACGCATCGCCGCCATCTCTTCGAGACCGACGTCGACCGTGATCCCGGCCGCTGCGAGCCGCGCGAGCCCCTTGCCCGCCACCAGCGGATGGGGATCGCCGACGGCGGCGACCACCCTGGCGATGCCCGCCGCGATGATCGCCTCGGTGCAGGGGGGCGTCTTGCCGTGGTGGCCGCAGGGTTCGAGCGTCACGTAGAGCGTGCCGCCGCGTGCCCGATCCCCGGCCAACGCCAGTGCCTCGACCTCGGCGTGTAGACCACCGAAGCGACGGTGCCATCCTTCGCCGACGAGCCGTGGGTCGCCATCGGCGGCCGCCACGACGGCACCCACAAGCGGATTGGGCTCGACAGAGCCCTCACCGCGTCGGGCCAGTTCGATCGCCCGCTGCATGGCCGCGGAGTCGAAGGCCGAGAAAGGCATCAGCCGGGAGTCCAGATGGTCTTCTTCTCGCCCGCTGGCGCAGCCCCGGGCTGCCCGGGGGTCCAGATGCCCGTCGCCGGGGATGCGGCTGGTGCTGCCGCCCCGGGGGCAGCGGGTGCCCGCCCCGCGGCCGCCGGGCGCCCCGCCGCCATGCCCGGGATGTCGACACCAGCCTCCATCAACACCTCCGCCAGGGCGCCGAACACGCGCTGGTCGCCGGAATGCTCGCGACGGATGTGGTCAAGGAGACGGACCACCTCCGTCTGGTCGCCGCGCTCGATCCGGACCCGCAGTTCGGCCACGTCGAGCATGCCGTCGCCGGTCTTGATCTGGCGGGCGAGGACCCGCAGTTCACCGATGATCTCCAGACGGCGCACCGTGGTCGCGGCCCGTTCCTCGAGCAGGCTGAGGGCCTCCCAGCGGTCCTCGGCGCTGGCGTCGCTCCGGGCCGCCAGCGCGGTCGCGGCTTGTTCGCCAGCCTTCTCGAAGCCGGCATCCACGGCCGTGATGAACAGCGTCCGCAGATCGTCCAGCGGCATTCCGTCGAGCCCAAGCCGGTGCCAGCGCAGCGGCGGCAGTTCGGCGAACGACTCGGCGGCCGTGATCGGGCCCGGCACGGGGAGCCCGAGTGGGGCGCGGACGCGTGTCCAGGCAGCCGCGGCATCGGGCCGGCGCGACGTGGCCTCACCCTCGGTGATGAGGGCCTCCACCCGACGGCGCCCCTCCGGATCGGCGACCGCCTCGCGCGGGGTGCGGCCGAGCAGTTCGGGAAGCGCGGTGTCGGGCCACACATCCACGAACCGCCGCCAGGCGGTGTCGCGTTGTTCCGCAATGAGCTGCTCGAACACCGTCGGCTCGCCGGCCGGTGTGGCTGCCGGCGCCGCGGGGGGCGCGGCGACCCGGTACTGCGATGCGACCAACCAATTGGTGGGACTGACGGCGGGCAGCGGTTGGCCGCCCGGGGGGGGCGGCGTGAACGTGCACCCCAGCATGCCACCGATCGCGGCGGCCGCAGGCCCGAGGTCGGGTGCGAATCCCTGGATGATCACCTCGGCGTCGCGATCGGTCTGTCGGCCGAAGAGCAGAAGGGTCGCGAGCAGCCGCGACGGCGTGCCGGCGGACGAGGGGGTGTCGAACACACGCCACACCGAGCGTGGCGGAACCGCGCCGCGCGAGACCCACTCCGAGCGATCGACTGCCGCCGGTTCGCAGTGGCCGTCGTGGCGGATCCGATCGTCGAGAAGATCCATGTCGGCCGCCGCATCGGGCGGCAGGGCGGCTGTCCAGCGTTCGAGCCGCACCAGTGGGGACCGCTCGGGATTGGCCTCGGTTTCCAGAGCCAGCGCCCGGCCGGTGGCCTCGATGGCGGCATCCGCGTCGTGGCCCGAAAGTATTGCGACCTGGAGCCAGGCTTCGGCGGCCTCGAACGGACGGGAGAGGGCCTCGCAGAGGATGGCGATGTTGGTGAACACCTCCGGGCTCTCGGCGGCCACCCCGCGCAGACTGCGGAAGGTGGTCAGCGCCTTGGTGAGCCGCCAGGCCCGGGCGGCCTTGAGGGCGGTGTCGAACTCGAACCGCCATGGCGAGTCGGTCGGGGTGTCGGCCAGCGGCATCCGGGCACGCAGCGCCGGCGGCACGCCCGACGAACCGACGACCATCGCGAGCATCCGCCGGTCATCAGCGCTGCCCACCTGGGCATCCTCCATCCAATCGACGATCCCTTGGGCGAAGCCCGGGTGCCCCGACTGGGCAGCCGCCTGCACGAGTGTGGCGGCGATGCGGATCAGATCGGTGGGCAGGTCCGTGCCGGCGGCTTCGCGGGCGCGGTCGAAGAGCGTCGCGGCCTCCTGGGACGAGCCGTTGATGGCGGCGGTGACCGCGGCATAGCCGAGGGCGACTGGGTTGTCGGGGCAGGCGTCGAGAAAGCCCCGGCTCGCGGCGGCGGCACCCGCGAAGTCCCGTCCGGCGAGATCGAGTCGTGTCCGGGCCGCCATCAGGCAGGCCCGACCGGGGTGCGCGGCATCGAGCGTCCGCACCTGTTCCCGTGCGGCGGCGAGTTGATCCCCCTCGACGAGGCGCTCGATCTGCTCCAACTCCGCCACCAGGTCGGCGCAGCAGAACTTCAGTTTCTTGCCGGTTCCGCCGGGACAGGCCGAGTAAGGGTCGAGGGGCATGCAGCGAGATCCTCCAGACGACGAGGGTCGGGTGGACACTTCGGCCATCCGACACCCCGAATGTACCAGAGGCGATCCACTGGTTTCCTCCGCGCGCCCGGACGATTTGCACCGTCGCTCGGCCCACTGCCATACTCGATCGCGACCGGGGATTGGCCGCGGCCGGAGGCGGACCAGCGGCGGCCGGATGCCCCCGGGATCCGCAGTCGGCCCCCGTCCAGGCTTTGCTGCCGGCCTTCGATCGCGGTGGCCAGCGGACGGCCGCGGTCCGACTCCCCCCGGGGGCGCGCCCGGGCACGCTGCTTCGATCCGCCCATGCGTCAGCCACGCATCATCGTCGTCGATTCCCTGGGAACGTCCGCAGAGGGGGCGAACTCCGGCACCGAGGCCGGCGGGACCGCCGCGACCAAGCGGTTGCCCTACGCGCGATTGGTCGCCCGGTTGCAGCCGTTGGAGCTGCGGATCGAGCCGGCGGTCGGCGGGGCGCTGGCGACGCTCACCCGTGACTCGTGGGATCTGGGGATCATCACGGCGCGGCAGGGCTCCACCGCCACCGCTCTCCTCGAGGTGGTCCACGCCGCCGATCCGCAGCTGCCGGTCGTGGTCGTCGACCCATGCCCGACGGTCGCCACGGCGCGCGCGTGCCTGCAGGGCGGTGCCGGCGACTACCTCGACATCGCCAGGGTCGAGTCTGACCTCGAGGATGCCCTGGTGCGGCTCCTGGAAACGGCGCGCCGCCAGGCCGGCGAGGCGGTGCTGCGCCGGGCGGTGGAACGCCCCTATTCGTTCGAGGGATTCCTCGGCGAGAGCCCGCCGATGCGGCAGGTGTATTCCGTCATCGAACGGATCGCCGCCAGCGCGGTCGACGTGCTTGTCACGGGGGAGACCGGCACCGGCAAGGAATTGGTCGCCCGCGCCATCCACCGGCTCAGCCGTCGGGCGCAGGGGCCGTTCGTGCCGGTCGATTGCGGGGCGATCCCCGACGCGCTCCTCGAGAGCGAACTGTTCGGACACGAACGGGGGGCGTTCACCGGGGCCGATGCCCGGCGGATCGGGCTCGTGGAATTCGCCGACGGGGGCACCCTGTTCCTCGACGAGGTGGGGGAGTTGCCGCTGCCGCTGCAGGCGAAACTCCTCCGTGTGCTCCAGGAACGGCGCGTCCGTCGCGTCGGTGCCCGTCAGGAAAACGCCGTCGACGTGCGCGTCGTGGCCGCCACCGCGCGGGGCATCGACACGATGGTCGAGCGCGGCGAGTTTCGCCGCGACCTCTACTATCGCATCAACGTCGTGCGGATCGACCTCCCCCCGCTCCGCGAGCGTGGCGACGACATCGGGCTCCTCGCCGAGGCCTTCGCGAACCGCGCCGCCCAGGAGATGGGGCGGGCGGCACTCGGGCTCTCCCCCGACGCCTACCAGGTGCTGAGGGGATACGCCTGGCCCGGCAACGTGCGCGAGCGGCAGAACGTGGTCCGCCGCGCCGTGGCAATGACACGCGGGAAACTCGCCGGCGTCGAGGATCTCCCCGACGAGATCATCGCCGCCGCGGGGCGCGGCAACGACGCCGAGGGTGTGGCGTTCGGGTTCTTCGCCCAGCGCGCGGAGCACGTCGCCCGCTTCGAACGGCAGTATCTCACCGACCTGCTCACCCGGCATCTGGGCGACGTCTCGGCGGCGGCGCGCGAAGCGCGCCTTCCGCGTGGCACCCTCTACCGCCTGATGAAGGGCCACGGTCTCGACGGGGCGACGTTTCGTCGCTGACCGCCGCGCCGGGTGGCGGCGACGACCGGGCCGCGGTCCCGGGGATGCCGTTCAGCCGCCCGGCTTCTGCCGGTTCCAGGTCCGGCCTTCCTTGTAGCGCTGCGACCGGTCCACCAGTTCGGCGTTCTTCGTCGTCGCCAGGACCCGGTCGAGTGCCTTGGTGAACTCGGCCTTGTTGTCGTCTCGCAGCTTCTGGTGGTGGGCCAATTCGACCACGCTGACGCAGGCCGACTCGGCCAGCCCGGGTTGATCGAGATAGGGCACCACGAAGCGGAGGGTGTCGACGGTGCGGATCGCGTTGGCCCGTTCGAGGACCCGGCGGCGATCCTCGTCGCGCCGGCAGAACTCCATCGTCCGCCGGAGGAGGTCGAGCTTCTGCTTGTCGTCGAGCCCGTTGCTGGGCAGCGGTGCGATGCGGATCAGGGTCCCGAGGAGCAGGTTCCGCTCCCCGTCGTCAGCGGTGGCCGCGAACAGGTCGAGGAGCCGGTCCTTGACGCTGGCATCGGGCCAGCGTGAGAGCGCCTCGAGTCCGAGTTGCCGCCGCGCCGGGTCGGCGAGCAGCTGTTCCACCACCGCCAGGCTCTTCTCGCCGCCGACACGACCGAGCACGCCGACGAGCCGCGCCTGTTCGGCGGCCGATGCGGCGCTGAACGCGGTGCGGACCGCCTCCGCAGCACGATCATGGTCGCGACCGGTGGTGCAGACGGCGACGAGTGCCCGCTCGGCCTCCTCATGTTCGCGCCCGGCACCGCTCTTCAGCACCCCGCGCACCATTCCCGGAACCTCGGCGGCCGAGCCGAGCAGCGCCAGAGCCCGCATCGCGGCATCGCGCACCGCCACGTCGTCGGCGACCGCCGCCGCGGCCAGATCGGGAGCCGCGGCGAAGGCCCGACGCGCCGCGAGGATCTCGTAGAGCCCACTGCGGACAGCCTCCGGCGCCGACGTGGCGGCGGCGCGGATCGCGTCCACTGCCCCGGGCCCGCCGACGATCACGAGCCCGCGCCGCGCGGCCTCGGCTTCGGTTCCACCCTTCGTGAGCCCGCGCACGAGCATGGGCACGTCGGCGGCGCCGCCGAGGGTGCCGACCGCCAGGAGTGCCGTGGCGCGTACCTGCTCGTCGCCCGACGCGGTGAGCACGCGGCCGATCCCCGGCAGCGCCGCGGCGTCGCCGCGCTCCGCCAGCGCCGTCAGGAGCGCCCGTTGCCGGGGGGCGTCGAGTGTCGGCAGCAGGGTATCGGCGAGCGTGCGTGTGGCAGCGGCACCCCGGAGCCCGTCACGCACCCGCTCGAGGCCCACGGCGCGGAGATCGCCGTCACCCGACCGCACGAGATCGGCCGTCACGTCGAGGGCCGAGGTTTCATCCGCCGCGCCCGCGGCGAGGCACTGGGGCACAAGCAGGATTGCGACGACGACTCCGAGACCCCGTCGCCACGCACGCTCGACACCGGAAACAGCCATCGGCACGACTCCAAGGAGCGGGGAACGGGTCCGCAGAACCACTGGCCACGGGTCAGCCGGCCGTGTCGAGGCAGGCGAGTTGGCCACGTCGGGCCGCGACCCGTAGGGCGCGGTCACGATGGGTGGCGGGGGCATCGCCGACGGTGGCGGCGATCGCGTCGAAGATCCCCCGGGCCGCGGCACGGTCACCGCGGGCGAGCAGCGCGTCGGCGCATGCGAGCCGGGCGTCGATGACCGCGGCGGTGACGGCGGGTGGGGCGCCGGCCGGCGCGGCG